>JAKOVI010000003.1 GCA_029782135.1 Bacillota bacterium | reverse complement strand
CAAAGGCGCCGTCGGGAGCAGGCAGGGCTGCGCACCGTTCCTTCAGCGCCGCCAGTTGTCGCTCGGCCTCGGCGCGGGCGCCGGGTCTGGGGATGAACAGGTCGGGGGCGCTGTCGCCGTTGTTGAGCATGTCGTCCAGGCGGGCGATGTCGGCATCCAGCCTGCGGTAAGTGAGAATGAGGTCCCGGTCTTTCATTTTATTGCCTCCCATACCTTGTTAAAGTAATTGGGAAAATCTTGACTACACATCCAACTAGTTGCTATTTCAAATGAGATTATATACGGCTTGTTGTGAGAGAGTATGTTTATGGTACTTTGCACCTATCGTGCTAACATCCTCATAGCTAGATATAATGCCAGAAATTCCTAAGGCACCGCATTTCTAATTGTCTCCCAACCCAGGTCGAAGATTGAGCAAAATGCATGCTGTAGAAAAATATAAAAATTAATGTGGGCGGGTTAGCGTAAAAAACAATACCATCTTACTCTAGTTCTTCGGTACTATCCAACTCTCTTTTCCAAAATACCAATTCTTTCTCAACTCTTTTTCTACTTACATTAATTTTATTATCTTCTAATTCTTTTCGCGTCGCTAAAATTACCTCACGGGTTTCTCCTCTATAGCTGAAGATACCCTTAAAGGCTAAATGGTCACCGGACCATTTGCAACAGGTAAAAGAAACCCCAATATTACTAGCGATTTCGTCCCCTAATTCTCGTACGACGGTTTGATAGTTTTTCGGGATAAAAATAATTTTATAACCTCCTCCATGAATGGTTGGTTACGCCACCCGCCCTTATTAAATCATTTTGTTTCACGGCGCCGAGTCTCGCGCATTTTATTGGCAAAACTCTTTGAGATCACCTGTTGTTTGTCCCCAGCACCGGAGCCAGGAACCGGCCGGTGTGGGAATGAGGGTTGCGGGCTATTTCTTCGGGAGTGCCAGTGGCGATTATCCGGCCGCCGTTGTCGCCCCCTTCGGGACCCAGGTCGATGATGTAGTCCGCCGTCTTGATGACATCCAGGTTATGCTCGATAACCACCACCGTGGAACCCTCGTCCACCAGGCGGTTGAGGACCCGGAGCAGGCGGTAGACGTCGTCGATGTGCAACCCAGTGGTGGGTTCGTCGAGGATATAGATGGTGCCGCCGTTGGACCTGCGGCTGAGTTCGGTGGCCAGCTTT
>JAKOVI010000152.1 GCA_029782135.1 Bacillota bacterium | reverse complement strand
TGGTGCCCAGGACCGGACTTGAACCGGTACGGTTGCCCATACGCCCCTCAAACGTACGCGTCTGCCAGTTCCGCCACCTGGGCACGTTCAGCATAAGTAATTATACAACCTTTAGCGACCTATGTCAAGGGTTACTTTCTCACTGGCCGGTAAATAGGTCTGATAGGTATAAGTCAATTTGCGTTTGCTTTGTGCCGGGAGCAGGAACTCCCAGGTAATCTCCGAGGAAGGGTTGGGTCCTGCTTGTAAAGTCGCCTTTTTCACCGCTTTTCCTCCCTCTCCCACGGCGCTGACTTCACCGGGAAGCAGATATGTAATCTTAATCATAACTGCCTCGTTTTTTGTATTCTCCAGTTCAATCTCACCGTTAATGCGGACAAAGGAATACTCGGTCCCTTGAAAGACCAGTGCACTTTGGACCCGCTCAAATTCGGTCTCCGTAACATCCGCTTTGATCTCCTGGTCGGTCATCACCCGGAGTTCGCCACTCTGCCCCGGCGTAATATAGGGAAGGGTTCCGACACCCAACGGCCGGTTCTGCATCATCAGCATGACCTTCCCTTCGAACCAAGGGATGGTCGAATTATTATAGATCCGGTAGACTTTCCAGACCGGTTCTTTGGCCACTTCGTTCGCGTAGAGGGAGCGGGCGAGGGACAAGCGGTAAAGGGGTTCGGTTTTCACTGCCCACCGGTTAAAGATGGGCCAGAGCATCCGCTCACCTTTTTTGAGGGTGACTTCACCCTTCTTATACATCGTGATCTCGCCTAACTTGTACATCATCAATGAGGTAAAGTCATCAAGCTCAACTCCGGGACTAAATTCCATGCTGTCGCGGGCTTTTACCCCCATCACACTCAGTTCGCCCCGGGCATACATCACCGGCTCCTCCGGGGCAAAGATGACGAGCGGTGAGGGCACCCGGGGAAAGAGCGGACGGTTCGGCGCCAAATAAATGGTGGCGCCCACCAAATCATCATTCGTATTATTGCAGACCACCGCACTGAAGGAGATCTCGCCCAAATTCTCCGCCTGGAGGTTAATGGTATACTCCGGACTCCAAGAAAGGCCGGGCTGTAAATAGCTGATCCCCACCGGGTATGAACCCTGGGCGGCAGCCCCTTTAAACAGCGCTTTGATTTTACCGGCATACTCCGTCTGCTGCCGGGTAAGGGCAACCGGCTCCAGGAAGCGATAAGAAGTGATCAGATCAAGCGCGTATACCTCGTCCGCCGTTACTCCCTTTCCACCAGTCGTTCCGCCTTCGCCGGCGCCACTCTCTTCGTTGTAAACCGTAAGGACGAGATAGGACGGTTCGATGAAACCCTTGATGACCCCGCTGACCACTTCACCGCCGGTGTTCAGTTCGACCGGTTTCCCGATATTTAACTGAAAGACCTCGCCAAGCTTATGTACGGGTTGTTCGCTTCCGACCTCTTCTTGGAAAGTAATTACTTGATCCAAAATCAACCCGGAAGCAGGAGGAGCATACACACTCAGGCTTCCCTGAAGAGCGGGGGGCAGGAAATCAAGGACGCATTCGCCATTCACCAGATTGACCTCCCCTTCACGTACCAGGAAAGCAAGGTTATTCGGGTAGATTACCGCCTCTTTCACTGGTGGAACAAACCCGGCACTTACCCATGAGCTCATCCCGAGCACGAAAATCCCGAGCATGATGACCGAAGCCTTTCCGCCTGGCCGACGCATGACATCACCTCTTTTTCACTTTTTTTCTTATTTTTCCCTTTGCACTTAACTATAATAACGCCTTCCGGACCAGTCAGTTCCGAAAACTTAAACTCATAATCCGGCTGGCAAAATGTGGTTTTTCATTCCTAACCACGCAGTTCGTCGGTATCCAGGAGGATCGTAACCGGTCCGTCATTCACCAGGCTCACCTGCATTTCGGCGCCAAACCGGCCGGTTGCGACCTTCAGGCCTTTCTCCCGTAAAGCCTGGACAAACTGTTCATACAACCGTTCACCCTCGGCCGGCGGGGCCGCCCCTTGAAAACTTGGACGCCGTCCCTTCCGGCAGTCGGCATAGAGCGTAAACTGGGAAACGACCATAATTTCGCCGCCAACATCAAGTAAAGAAAGGTTCAATTTCCCCTGTTCATCAGAGAAAATCCGCAAGTTGACAATCTTCTCGACCAAATAGGCGATGGCCGGTTCCTCATCGCCGGCTTTCACCCCTAACAGGATTAACAACCCCGGACCGATCGCGCCGGTGGTCTCCCCGCCGACTGTCACGCGGGCGGAACTGACCCGTTGGATTAATGCCCTCATTGCGAGATCCTCTTTCTCTTGTTTGTTTTCGTTGCCCGGAAAATGTTCTGCACCCCATTGACCATCTTTAACTTGTTCACTAACTCCTTGGCCTGGTTGAGGTGGTTGACTTCAATGGTAAAGTCTAAATAAGCTCTCCCTTTGTCCGTGTGAATATTCGCCGCCGTCACATTCAGTTTCATCAATGACATCTGGTTCATAATATCCATCAGCAGGTTTCGCCGGTCGATCGCCTCAATCTTCAGGGTAAGCGGATAGACCCCCCGTTCCTCGGCATCCCACTCGACCTTGATGAAACGTTCCGCATCCGCCGGCAGGCTGGGACAATCAACCCGGTGGATCGCCACCCCTTTCCCCCTCGTGACATACCCGACAATCTGGTCACCGGGTACAGGGTTACAACACCGGGAAAACCGGACCGCAAGGTTGGATACCCCTTGGACTTTCACCCCGCCGGGCGTTCCCGTCGGTTTGTCTCCCGGCAACACCGGCAGTTGCTTCTTTTCCGGTTCCTTCTCCGCCACCAGCCGGGAGATCACGGCGCGGGGAGTGATTTTTCCATCGCCGACGGCAAACAGGAGATCATCGCCGGCGACAAACCCCATCCGTTCGGCGGTCTCTTTCAGGAGTTCGGCCTTTAAATACTCCGCCGGATCGTAACCGCTCTTTTTCAACTCCTTCTCCAGTTGCTCACGGGCGAGCAGGATATACTCATCACGGCTCTGTTCCCTTAACCACTGGCGAATCCGGCTCTTCGCCTTCGACGTCACGACAAACTTCAACCAGTCCCGGCTCGGGCCGGCATCCTGTTTCGCCGTCAGGATCTGAACGATATCGCCATTTTTCAACTGGTAATCCAGGGGGACCAACCGGTTGTTGACTTTCGCCCCTAAACAACGGTGGCCGATGTGCGTATGGACACTGTATGCAAAGTCGACCGGAGTCGCGCCGGCCGGCAGGCTCTTCACGTCCCCTTTCGGGGTGAAAACAAAGACTTCATCCTCAAACAGGTTAACGCGGAGGTTCTCAAAAAACTCATCCGCATCCCGCGTCTCCCCCTGCCATTCCAAGAGATGCCGGAGCCAGGCAATTTTCTGGAGCAGATCCTCGTCGCTCTTTTTCCCTTCCTTATAACTCCAGTGCGCCGCGATCCCCAACTCGGCAATCTGGTGCATCTCCCGGGTCCGGATCTGGATCTCCAGCGGCACACCCTGGTTACCCATGACGGTTGTATGCAAGGACTGATACATATTGGATTTCGGCACGGCAATATAGTCTTTAAACCGCCCGGGAATCGGTTTCCATAAAGTATGGACCACCCCCAGGGCCTCATAACAGTCCTGAATGGTATCGACGAGTATCCGGACGGCCATCAAATCATAAATCTCGGAGAAATCCTTGTTCTGCGTTTTCATCTTCTGGTAGATGCTGTAGAAATGTTTCGGGCGTCCTTGAATCTCGGCTTTAATATTCATCGCCTTCAGATGCTGCTCGAGGATCTTGATTGTCTCCTCGATATAGCTCTCCCGTTCCGGCCGCTTTTGCGCCACTTTCTGCACTAACTCATAATACTTTTCCGGCTCGAGATAATGGAAGGCGATATCCTCCAGTTCCCATTTCAGCCTGTACATGCCGAGGCGATGGGCAAGCGGCGCATAGATCTCCAAGGTTTCCCGGGCGATCTTCTTCCGGCGTTCTTCCGGAAGATATTTTAGGGTACGCATATTGTGCAGCCGGTCGGCCAGTTTAATCAAGAAGACCCTGATATCCTTGGCCATCGCCAAAAACATCTTGCGCAGGTTTTCAATCTGTTGTTCCTGTTTGTTCTGGAAGACGATCTTGCTTAATTTCGTCAACCCGTCCACCAAGGAGGCAACTTCCTCGCCAAACTGCCCGGTGATCTCCTCCAGGCTGATCTCGGTATCCTCCACGACATCATGGAGGAGCGCCGCCGTAATGGAAGTGGCATCGAGCCCCATCTCGACCAGGATATTCGCCACTGCCAACGGGTGATTGATATAAGCTTCGCCCGAGTCACGGGTCTGCCCGTTATGGGCAGCCTCCGCAAAACGGTAAGCCTCCAGGACCATCTTCCTGGCCTCTTCGCTGTAATTCTTCATTTTGTCCAAGAGATCATGAATGGTCATCACGGTTTCACCTTTCAGCCGACTTCTCGCACCGGTTGCAAATCTTTGAGGACGAGTTGCATCTGATTATTCCAGTTATTCAACGTTACACAAAAGGCCAGATCGATCTGTTCAATCCCTTCCAGTTGGGCGGCCAATGGCCCGAAGTGAAAACCAATCGCCTCGCAGCTGGTCTCCTTGTCACCAATGATTAACTTTAAATGCTTGGCATCTTTCCCGACTCCCCGGTAAGCGAAGAGATCAACATTTTTACAGGCCAGGACCGGTTCCGGATTCCCGGCGCCAAACGGGGCCAGCCGCTGAATCTCCTTTAACAATTCAGGGGTTACTGCCCGGACGTCAATCACCTCTTCCACTTCCAGGCTGGGGACGAGCATCTCCTCGGTCAGCCATGCTTCCGCCACCGCGTTGATCGCCTGCCGGAAATCGTCCAGGCGGTTACGTTCCAACTCCAACCCGGCGGCGCCCTCGTGTCCGCCAAATTTCGTTAAATACGGCGCGCACTCCGTGAGCGCCCGGTAGAGATGGAAGCCGGGGATGCTGCGGGCCGAACCCTTCGCCTTCTCCCCTTCAAGGCTCAACAGGATCACCGGACGGTAGTACCTCTCCGCCAGTTTGGAGGCGGCGATCCCGATCACCCCGGGATGCCACTCACCGGCCAGCACGATCACTTTCCCCGGTTCCCCGGCAGCAAGCATTTGCTCTGCTTCTGTTAAGACCAATTCTTCAACGGCTTGCCGTTTTTTATTCATCTCCGCCAAGAGCATAGCCGCTTTCTGCGCCCGTCCCAGGTCGGCCTCGAGTAAAAGGCGGAGACCAACCGCCGGATCGCCCAACCGGCCACAGGCATTCAGGCGCGGAGCCAGCTCGTAACTGACATGCCAGGATTCGACCGGTTTTCCCCATAAACCGACCTGCATCATTAAGGCCTGCAGCCCAACGTTACTGGTCTTTTCCAGTACTTTTAACCCCTCTTTGACGAGGATACGATTTTCCCCCAATAAAGGAACCACATCGGCGATCGTCCCTAAAGCCACCAGATCGATATTCGCCCAGAGATCGGCCTCCAGTTCCGGCCACCGGTGGGCCAGTCCTTGTAACAGTTTAAAGGTCACGCCAACCCCGGCCAGTTCCGGATAGGGGTATGTAGGAGTCAGTTTCGGGTTGATCACGGCGGTTGCCTGCGGGATTTGGGCCCCGGGTTCATGGTGGTCGGTAATAATCAGTTTGACTCCTTGTTCCGCCAGATAATCCGCTTCCGCATAGGCGCTGATCCCGCAGTCTACCGAAACGACGGTCGTACAGCCATAGTTTACCGCTTTTTGCAGTGCCGCCAAATGTAGACCGTAGCCATCTTCCAACCGCTTCGGGAGATAATAGATGATATTCCCGGTATTATACCGGCGTAAGGTCCGCAAGAACAGGGCGACGGAGGTTAACCCGTCCACGTCATAGTCGCCGTAAACCAGGATCTTTTCTTGCCGGCGCAGGCTCTCCGTAAGCAGCGCAACCGCTTCTTCCATCCCGTTCAGTAAAAAAGGGGAAGGGAGATCCTCCTTTCCCCCGTTGAAAAAGACACGCGCCGCTTCCGGGGTTGTGATCTGCCGGTTCGCCAGCAATTTGGCGATTAACGGCGACAACCCGGCCTCCTCAACCAGGACCCGTGCGCAAGCGTTAGGATGATTAACGATCTTCCAACTTTTGGGGGTTATCTTGCTCACTCCCATGCTTGTCATTCTTTACCGGTTCGGGGCCGGCTTCACAGGTTCCGCTGTTTGCTTCCGCCGCCGGCGTCTCTTTTTTCTCCCTCCTCCACCAGGGCTTCTTCCATTTAACCTTGGCTTGATTGATGAGATCAAAGACGCCCAGCAAAACGGCGCCGATTAATAAGGAAAACAGGATAATCAAGCCCAATGAGGCTTCAAACTGCCATTTTAGGAAATAAATCGTCACCAGATGCGCGTTTTGGATGGCAAAAATCGCGACCAAAACCGCAAAGACCAGTGTCAACAAGAGTAAGATTTGCATTAAGCCACCTCCGTCCGTGCACAACGGTTGTTTTTACAATTCGGCATTCGCCAACCGTTTCCTCCATCGTACCATGAATCCGCCCGTTTTTCCGGCAACAACCGGCGGATATAAAGAAACCCTCTTGGTGAAAAGAGGGTTTCTCTGGCAGGATCAGCCTATTTACCTTTCGCTGTCGCCTGGCGTCCCGCCTTCTTCATTTCTCTTCGGCGGTCTTCCAGAACGACCAGAACGGTGTGGTTAGAAAGAGGGAGGAGTAATTACCAACCAATAAGCCGACGAGTAAAGCGAACATGAAATCTTTGATCGACGGGCTTCCCAGCAGGTACAGGGCAAAGACGGGAAGGACCGTCGTCGCTGTTGTGTTCAGCGACCGGCGCACGCTCTGCACAACTGAGTGGTCGGCAATATCGGTAAAAGATTGATCGCGCTTTTTAAACCGCAAGTTCTCCCGGATCCGGTCGAAGATCACAATCGTATTGTTAATGGAATAACCGATAATGGTCAGCATGGCCGCGACAAAGTTCAGATCAATCTGCTTCCCTAACAGCGCAAAGATCCCCATGACGCAAAGCACATCATGGATGAGGGCGAGCAATCCGGCCACACCGGATTTAAATTCAAAACGAAACGCCATATAGACCAGGATTAAGGCCCAGGAGATCAGCACGGCGTAAAAGGCGTTCAACAGTAATTCTTTCCCGATGATCGGCTCCACCTGGTTAATCTGGAGCGCGGATTCGTCCCCGCTTGCTCCGAAGGCTGCTTCCAGGGCCGAAATGACGGCTGCTTGTTCCGCTTCGTTCATAAAGCGGGAAGTAATTAAGACACCATAGCGTTGCCGCCCGGTTTGGGAATCAACATAGCTGTACGGTTGAGGCGGTCCGAAATCAAGCTCCAGCCGGCGGATCTCGTCGGTATCCAATGCCTTCATGACCTCGCTGGAAGTAACCCATTCTTTCAGTGGGAACCGGATATTCGTCCCGCCGGTAAAGTCAATCCCGTAATTTAACCCTTTGAGCGCGATGACTGTAATGCTGAAGACGACGGCCAGGACCGAAACGAGAAAAAGGATATTCCGGTAACGCATCAGCTTCACGCGCTTCACCCCCTAACCCCATATTTAGTCAGGAATTTATCCGGGGATTTGCTGACCCAAATCTCCAGGAAAGTCCGGGAAACAATAATCGCCGTAAACATACTGATCACAATGCTCAGCGCGAGCGTGACGGCAAAACCTTTCACCGGTCCGGTCCCGAAATAACTTAAAACGGCCGCCACAATCAAGGTAGTGACATTCGAGTCGACGATCGTGGTGAATGCGCGCTCAAAACCGGCCTTTAGCGCTGAACCCATCACCTTGCCGGAGCGTTTTTCATCTTTGATCCGCTCGAAGATGATGACATTGGCATCGACCGCCATCCCAATCCCCAGAATCAACCCGGCGACTCCGGGCAGCGTGAGTACGGCACGGAAGGCGACCAAGGAACCGATAACCAGCAGTGTATAGATGATTAACGCCAGATCGGCTACCAGGCCCATCCGCCCATAATTAAAGATCATGTAGAACAAAACGAGGATGATCCCAATCGCCCCGGCAATCAGACTTAAGCGAACGGTTTCCGTCCCCAGCGTCGGCGCGACTTGCGTCACAAACACCGAACGGAGGGTGAGGGGAAAGGCCCCGGACTTCAGCAAGATCGCATAATCCTTCGCATCTTGGAGCGTTGAGCCGCTGCCAAGGGTGATCTGGGCGTTCCCGTTCGGAATCGGTTCGGAGATCACCGGCGCCATCAACAGATCCTCATCAAGGTAAATCGCGAGGATTTCATTCACATGTTCGGTCGTGATCTGCTCAAAGAGCTTCGCCCCGACTTTGCCAAAGCGGAGCTGAATGGCCGGCACGCCTCTCTCCGAGTCAAACATTGCTTGGGCATCTTCCAAATCGGTCCCAAACATCACGATCCGGTCGTTAAGGCGGAAATTCAACCGTCCCGTCGATTTAATCAGCCTCTCCGCCTCTTCCTGGGATTTAATCCCCGGAAGCTGTACTTCGATCCGGTTTTTATTTTGGTCCAGGCGGACAACTGTCTCCGCCAAGCCGGTTGCGTTAATCCGGTTCTCAATAATCACCTTCGCCTGGTACAAGGCATCCGCCGGGAAGTTGGCCGGATCTTCTTCGATTGCCACCCGCAAATTCCCCGGCTCAGTTGGAGAAAGTTCTGCCTTCAGGAGCAACTTCTTTTCCTCAATCCCTGCCCGCCAGGTTAATTTATCTTTGATGACCTTCGCCCGTAGCACTCTTTCCGCATCCTCTTGGGAGGCAAATTGGAAAACCAACCCTTCATAGCGGTTATTATCATTCGCCTTCCCTAAAAAAGAGACTTTCGGGGTCGTAACCCCAAATTCCTTAATTTCTTTCAGTAAATGGGTCTGAATCTCGGAGAGAACCCGGCTTTCCACACGGTAATCGGGAGCCAGGATGACTTCCAGTCCGCCTTTCAGGTCCAACCCCCGGCGGAGCGGGTCCTGTCCTTTAAAGAATAACTGTTTCAAATTCGGGCTAAAGATCGGGACAATCGCATAGATCGTTACCACCAAGACCAGTGCCAAAATGAACAAGGCCTTGTTTTTCAGCGCCCGCGTCATTAAAAATCCCCCTTTCCTCTACTCCCCTTTTAAATCTGACTCTTTCCTTGCTGATTCAACCACTGGCTTCGAGCGCCTCCGCTTGAAGATAATTAGCGGGATTTTTTACTGGTTTTCGCCTTCTCGGCATACCATTCTTCGACTTCTTTTTCCGCTTTTCGGGTAAAAATAAAAAAACATCCGAAATAAAACAGGACAACAAGCGTTACAATCAAAGATTCTCCCACGCCAGCTCCTCCTTCCATCTGGACAACCTTTTAACATTATAATCTTTTTACTAACAACTTGTCAATTTATAGGAAGAAGAAGCATCAGGTGATTAAGTTAGAAATTGGCTTATGAAAACGCTCGACACTGGAGGGTTAGCCGGCTTGCAGAAGACTCACGTCTGCACAAAAAAAAGACTTTCTTGTCAGAAAGTCTTTTCGGATTCGAATAATGGAGCGGGAAACGGGAATCGAACCCGCGACATTCAGCTTGGAAGGCTGACGCTCTGCCAACTGAGCTATTCCCGCATTTAGTGGGCAAATAAGATTATAATTGATCAGGAAGGCGGTTGTCAAGAATAAACCTTTACCGCTGCTTCAATTTAAGATGGTCGGGGTGCTGGGATTTGAACCCAGGGCCTTCTGCTCCCAAAGCAGACGCGCTGCCAAGCTGCGCCACACCCCGAACAGCACATATTAGTATACGGCAAATTTTGCGTTAAGTCAATGGGCTTTTTCCGCCCGCAGCACCCGGTAACCGCTCTTGATCGCCACCCCGGCAGCAGAGCCGAAGATCGCTTCCAGCTCCCGGAGATAACTCTTCGCTCCCTGACTGGTCCGGATGACGGCCCATAACTGACCGCCAGGTGCCAAATGGGTATAGGCATCACGAAAGAGTTGCAGGACGGTCTGCTTCCCGGCACGGAGGGGAGGGTTGGTCACAACCAGATCAAACTTGAACCCGCCGGCCAGCAATTCAGCCCAGGGGGTAAAACCGTCCCCCTGTTTGATCACTACATTGTTGATCCCGTTAAGGCGCGCATTCACGGCCGCCAGTTCAACCGCCCGCTGGTTGAGATCGCTCATGTAAACGTCCCGGCCGGGCAGTTCACGGGCGATCGCCAGCCCGACCGGACCATACCCGCAGCCCAGATCCAAGGGCGCAGTGACCCCTGCCAGTTCCAGGCTCTCAATCAGCAAGCGCGAACCCGGGTCCAGACGGGCCCGGGAAAAGACCCCGGCATCGGTTTGAAAGGTAAACTCCCGGCCCCGAATTATGGTCGTAAACTGACCCGGATCATGCTTCGATTCAGGATGTGCCGTATAATAATGTTCTGCCATCGCAACCTCACTAATTTAAGTACATATAGTATATGCAAAACACAGCCCGGCGTTCCGGGCTGTGCAGCGTTTACCGGCTTTACCTTATACTATAGCTTAAAGTAAATGGCGACCATAGTAGACGATCAACCTTGCTTCCGCAAAGCTGGAGACCAGCAGGAACAAGAGCCCGAAAATGAGCACTTCCTTCTCATCACTCATCAGGTGCGGCCAGGACCAGAACTTACCCTCTCGCTGCCAGGCATCATCAAGCAAGGAGTCAGTCTTCAGCCAGGTCCAATTGGCCGTCGCCGCCAGGAGCAACCCATAAGAAAACCAGACCCATAACCCAAAACGGAAGAAGGTAACCAATGCTCCTAAGCGCGTTAACCCTTGTGCCGGATAGGGATAGGAGTTGGTCCCCACCACAATCCCGATCAGAACCGTATAGAGCAGGTAATAGAACAAGCCGAGCGGAAAACGGCCAATCCGGAAACGGTTTAACAGGAAGATGAAGAGCAGAACAACGACGGCATGATGGAGGAAGACCTTTAAGGTAACCAGCAGGATATTCCCCCAATTATTAACGACGTCCTCCGTTTTGTATTCCTTTTTAAAGAGCTTAAAAGTTTCGCCCAGGCGTGCTTCCCATTTTTCACCGATCGTCGCCGAACCTTTAATTCCAAATAATTTATCCACTAAAAGGGTGTTTTTCAGGACGCTTTCGCCCAGCGCAAAATAAGCGATAGCCCACGCAATCGCAAAAAGGATGAAGCCTGTTAATAAATAAGCACCGATTCGCTTATAGACATCCTCACTGAAGAGCAGACCGGTGAGCCAGGTGAGCGGTTGTCTTTTTTCTTTCAAGATTGATCCCCCTTATTTAGATCGATCTATGTAACAAGTAAACGCCGAACTTTTTCTGAAGTTCCCCTGCTTTCCTTTCGTCTGGTATGGATTTAACGTTACCGGCGGACCGGAAGATCGTCTGTTGAGCGGCGAAACAAACAGATCGCTAGTCTTGCCGGGTCGCCATTAACGCCCGGTAAAGGCTCTCCGCCAAACCCATCCCCGGATCTTTCGCCAGTTCCTTTGCCATTTCCTCCGCAAAGAGACTACGGAAATAATCACCCTGCAGCCCCTGGCCAAAAAGCCCGGTCTCCCCTTGCATCGCCTCCACCAGTTGTTTCAGTAAAATTGCTTCAAACTCCCGGCACTTTGCTTTTAATTGCTGGTCTTCTTTGACCGGTTGTGAAGTTACCGTCCGGCCGGAAAAAGGAACCGGATTGACTTTCATCTCCATCGTGCTTTCGCTCCTCTATTTCGACAATCGGCGTTGTCCGTAGTGCGGTCATCGCCAACAACGCCATCGTTATTGGCAGGTTTATCTTTATCTGATCTCCAGGATTCCATACAAGGCGCCAGCCTCTTCAATGGCAATAATAAGATTGATAATCTCTTGCGGGGTGGCGCCAACTGCATTAAGGGCTCTCACCATCTCTTCCAGGGTTGTCCCGGCCGTCAGCGCGACCAGCGGGCCCTGGTCCGGGGCCTCCGGTGTATTTCCCGCCACCTGCCCGCCGGATTGCGGCTGGGGTTGGGAAACCCCCGGCTGGTTACTGACGTTGACGGTAATATTCCCCCGTGTCACCGCCACCGGGGCAATCCGGACTTTGCCATCAAAGACGACCGTCCCCGCCCGCGGGTTAACAATAACTTTGGCAACATGATCCCGGGTGACCGGTATCGTTTCAAGTGCGGCAATAAACTCCACCGGATTCAGCCGGTACTCCTCCGGGATCTCAACCCGTATGTCTGCCTTGTTCTCAGGGAAAGCAATCTCCGCCCCCCAATACTTGTTAATCGCTTGCGCCATCATACTGGCGGTCGAAAAATCGGGTTCAAACAACACCCACCGTAAAACATTGTGCTCCTCCCGTTCAACCGGCACTTCCCGTTCTACGATCGCCTGGACAAGCGCAACCGTCGGCTGGTTAACGGTTTGCCGGTTGCCTCTGTTTCCGGTGGCCGGAGAAGCACTGACCACCACCGGTCCCTGCGCCACCGCGTAAACTTTCCCGTCGGCGCCGGTTAAAGGCGATTGCAGCAACACTCCCCCTTGCAGGCTCTTCGCATCACCCAGGGAAGAGACGGTCACCTCGATGGTGTCACCGCTCCGGCGGTACGGGGGTAAAGTGGCGGAGAGCGCAACCGCAGCGGCGTTCCGCACGCGTAAATTGATCCGCGGATCGTTTGAGACAAAACCGTGATGGGCCAGGAAATTTTGGACCATCTCCACCGCGTAGCCCTGCTGGTCGCCGGTCCCGTTCAGACCTACCACCAGCCCGAAACCGGTCAGTTGATTCGCACGGTCTTCCTGTAAACGCGCCAGATCCTTAATCCGGGCGGTCAGCGCACCCTCTTGGGCAACCGCCGGGCGAACTTGCGCACTCAAGATGAGCACCAATAGAAAGCTAAGGAGAAAAAGCCCCTTTCTCTTCAACAAGCCAACCACTCCTCGCCTCTTAGAACAACCAGTCAATAGCCCTGGTGAGCAGGCCCTTTTTCGTGGCGTGATCATTGCCGAGATAATCGATGCGCGCATCCGCGACATAAGTCGAATAAACCGTATTATCCGGCCGCACATCTTCCGACCGCACCGTCCCGACAAAGGTTAGTTTCTGTAAATCTTCGTTCACTTTGATCTCTTTACTTCCTTCGAAGCTGAGATTGCCATGTTCATCAACCGCGACAATTCTGACGGTCAACTGCGCTTTTAAACTGCCGGTTTTATTGGTACCGGCCGACGCGCCGTAGTTATTCTCCACCGATGCCTGCAAATAAGGGAGAATGTTCGTCAAAACACCGGCGCCGGGACCGACCACCAACGAACTCTCTTCACCGGTATTGGCCCCGGTCCGCGAAGTGGCCGACGCCTGTTCGGAAATGATGATCGTCAACAACTCGCCGACGGCAAACCGGCGCACCGGTTTAATAAAGTAGGAACCGCTCCGCTCCGTCCAGAGCGAGTTGGCCGTCATGGTTGACGGGAAAATTAAGAACAATAATATAAGCAAAAGGCAGAACTTACGCCTCATTTTACTCCACCTCCACCAGGCCCGGTCCGATCACCGTAGCCTTTAATTGGCGATTACTTCCGGGATTCGTCACGATAATCTGATCGCCAAGCCAACCGTCCTCTTCCGCTTGGACATACAGTTCCAACCGGATCGATTGCTGTTCAAAGAGCAAACGGACTTTACTCCCTTTCTCCACAAGCGGAACCGGTTGCAGGTCCGTAACGGAAAGCACCCGCCCGGCCGGGATTTCCCGGACCGTCCGGAACTGCTCAAGCGCGAGCGGGGTGATGATTTCCTGTCCGGTCTTCAATTCCTGGATCGCACGGCGCAGGCTGTCGGCGGTCAGTACCTCATGCCTCGCCAAGCGTTTCGCACTGATATAGACCGGCGCCTGGATAAACAGCCGGCCGGTCACCGGGATGGTCGTAAAGACCTTCCCGTCAACGATAATCCGTAAACGGGCTGTGAGCAGTCCAGGTTTGATTTGCAGTTCACCATCCGGCCGGATCTCAAGTTTCCCTTGGGGAATAATCCGTTCAGCCAGCCGGTTGGGTTCAAGCCGCCACTCCGTCCAGTACGGGGAGGCCTTTTCCGTGATATAAGCCTCCATCGCCGCCTGCAACATCTCCATCGTCAAAGGCTGGCCGGTGCGAGTAACTTTCACTTTGGCCGGCATTTGGAGTTCATATTTGCCACTAAACCCCGAACGGTCAAGCGCATATTGGAGATTGGTCCGGTACAGCCAGGTTGTTTCCGCATAACGCGGGGCCGGTCCCAAGTAGATCTGGTCCAACTGTTCCCGGACCCCCGGCGGAACTCCTTCCAGGAGGGCAATCTGGCCCAAATAGACTTTCTCCGCCGCCACTTCGATCTCCGCCGGAACCGTTATGACCATCTTTTCCTGCTCCGCACGCCCGGCTGAAGAGAAGCCAAACACGAGCCAGCCGCACCAGAGAAGACAAACCAAAAGCTTTACCTTTTTCATCCGTACCACCCAAGGGAGTTTACTCAGTTCCACCGCTCCTAAAGTTTACTACCGCCGCAGGTTATTTGCGGTCTGTAACATTTCGTCCGCCGCCTGGATGGCTTTCGAATTAACCTCGTACGCGCGTTGGGCGACGATCATATTGACCATCTCTTCAACCACTTTCACATTGGACATTTCCAAAAAACCTTGCGTGATCGCACCAAAACCGTCAAGGCCCGGTGTGCCGTACTGGGGTTCTCCGGAAGCACTGGTGTATTTGACAATATTGCGCCCGATATTCATTAACCCCGCCGGGTTCAGAAAACGGACCAGTTCGATCCGGCCAATCTCCTCCGGTGTATCTTCCCCGGCATACAGGACACTGACAGTCCCGTCCGAGCTGACAATCACGTCCGTAGCGTCGGCCGGAACCCAGATCTCCGGTTGCAACTGATATCCTTCGTTATTGACGATCCGGCCCTCGCCGTCCAACTTAAAACTGCCATCCCGGGTATAACCGATCGAACCGTCCGGCAAGAGCAACTGGAAAAAGCCGTCCCCTTCAATCACAAGATCAAGCGCGTTATCGGTCTGCACAATATCACCCGGGGCATAAGACTTGCTGGTCGCAACGAGCCGGGCGCCATGGCCGATCTGCAGGCCCGTCGGGTTCATATTCCCCTGCGCAGTAAGGCTCCCGGCCTCCCGGATGGTCTGGTACAAGAGATCCTGAAACTGCGCCCGCGCTTTTTTAAAACCGGTCGTATTCACGTTGGCCAGGTTGTTGGCGATAATATCGATATTGGTTTGTTGCGTCGTCATTCCCGAACTGGCCGTCCACAAAGCTCTGATCATTTCGCTTCCTCCCTGTACTAATTATTCGGTTAAACCGTCTCAGTCAGTCAACGGTTGTACAGGGGACCTCCGACATGCGGTCCGGTCCCGTTGGGTCTCTTAAACCCTGCCAAGTTCATTGGCGATCTTATTCATAACCTCATCCATCACGGCAATCACTTTCTGGTTACTCTCATAGGCGCGCGTCACCGCGATCATCTTTGTCATCTCTTCCACCGGGTTGACGTTCGAGTTTTCCAAAACACCCTGGTTAACAATGGGGCTTGCCAGCCTTGTCCACCCTCCCGGCGCCAAAAAGCGCGTATTGCCCTGTTTGACCAGTGTCGCTTCCTCGACGGGACTGACAATCAACAAACGCCCGCTGAACTCCCCGTCAAGATAAATGCTACCGTCTTCCCCGATAATGATCTTTTCTCCGGCCATCTGCAGCGGTCCGTTCTCGCCCAAGACATAATCGCCTTCCGTCGTTACCAGGTAACCTTCGGCATCTCTGCTAAAATGCCCGTTTCTGGTTAAGTACTGCCCGGTTGGTGTGTCAATCAGAAAATAACCGTCGCCGGTAATCGCCAGATCAAGCGGATTCTCCGTCGTGAGTAGATTCCCGGGGGTCAGTTGCGTATAGTTCTCTTCCAACTCCACCCCAAGGGAAAGCGTGCCAATCGGGGTTACGTCCCTTTGCTTTAAGGCCAGGAAAAGCACTTCCTGGAAAGCAGCCCCCACCATCTCATCTTTTTTGTAACCGACCGTATTGATATTGGCTAAATTATTCGCGATCGCATCCTGCCGGCTCAGCTGCAGATTCATCCCTGAGGCGGCAGTATATAGTCCGCGGAGCAAAGACAGACACCTCCTTTCGAAAAAAATAAAAAGGCAGCGAAGAAACCCCCTGCCCTGCTTGAAAAAAGTATGTAACCTTCGATTAGACGGAACGCTTCCCGACAATCAAGTTGCTTTTATCGATATTCTCGAGGATCTTGCCGGTGCCTAAGACAACACAGGAGAGTGGGTCTTCTGCTAGATGTATCGGCACCCGTAACTCTTCACTTAATAGTTTTGTGAAGCCATCCAGCAAAGCCCCGCCTCCGCTTAAGGTGATCCCCTTGTCATGAATGTCGGCCGCCAGTTCCGGCGGTGTCTTCTCAAGGACTGCTTTGATCCCGTCGATTACGCTGTTAATCGGCTCGGCCATCGCCTGGAAAGATTCAGCCGAGGTAAATGTAATCGTCCGGGGGAGGCCGGAAACCAAATCTCTTCCCCGGATCTCCATCGTCCGCCCTTCCTCGACCGGATAGGCCGAACCAATTTGGATCTTAACCTCCTCGGCTGTCCGTTCGCCAATCTGGAGATTGTACATCTTTTTGATATACCTGATAATGGCCTCATCAAACTTGTCGCCGCCGATCCGTAAGGACTGACTGATCACGATTCCACCCAACGAAATCACGGCAATGTCGGTGGTCCCCCCGCCGACATCAACCACCATGTTCCCGCTGGCTTCATAGATGTCAATCCCGGCGCCGACCGCGGCCGCCATCGGTTCTTCAATCAGATAGGTGTTCTTTGCCCCGGCTTGCATGGCCGCTTCCAAAACGGCCCTTTTTTCCACACTGGTGACCCCGGAAGGGATACAGACAACAACCTGTGGGCGGAACAGTCGCGGTTTCGGGCTGACTTTCTCAATAAAGTATTTGAGCATCGTTTCTGTGACGTCATAATCGGCAATTACGCCGTCCTTCAACGGCCGGACGGCAATGATATTCCCCGGAGTCCGCCCGATCATCTGCCGGGCTTCCTCCCCCACCGCAAGGATCTTTCCCGTCTCTTTATCCAGCGCTACCACTGAAGGTTCACGGACCATGATTCCTTTACCCCGTACATAAACCAGTATGTTAGCCGTTCCCAGGTCAATTCCAATATCGCAGGAAAGATTCAGCATGCCTGTTCCCCCTCACGGAGTAAATTAAGAACTACCATTAATTTCTATACTATTTTGGAATATCCTCCTTTTTTCTCCCTTTTTTCTAGCTTTGTCTGGTATTTCCGGCGTGTTGCTTCCCCGCCTCTGATATGACGCTCGGCTTTGTTTGTTTCTAATACCCTTTTTACTTCTTTGGCCAGCACCTTATTGATCCCCGGCAGCCTCTCTGTGACATCTTTATGGACAGTGCTCTTGCTTACTCCGAAATAACCGGCGGCTTGCCGCACAGTGGCTTTCTCTCTAATAATAAACCTACTAAGGTCAAGCACTCTTTTCTGAATATGGTCTTTCACTCCCCCACCCTCTCCCTGCTTTAATCACTAAATTATATGGGTGGGAGCGTGACAATATAACCTGACCCTTTTTCCAAATCGTCACCCGTGGCAGCCGGAGCAAGGATCGGTAAGGAGCAGCTTATTTATTCGCCAGATTGTAGACGGCCGTGCGCTTAGCCGTGGATAGCTGCGTTGCTCATTGGTTCCCAAGCAGTCCTTTTCATCAGCCGACCGGGGCAAGCACAAGCCGTTAGTCATCCCGTTACACTTACCGCGGAGGCCGAATGGTGTTCTCCGGAAACACCATTCGGCCCCGGCTAAAAAACGCCAGTCTAGCATTATTCGCACCAGCTATAAGAGAAACAGTTCGTGCGTAATCAAGTATAGTGGTGGCAAGTCTAAAGGACTTCACTCATCTTTGATTCCCAGCATCGCCAGGGGATCAACCAAACGGTTCTGGTGGCGGAGTTCGAAGTGAATCCCGGGTTCCGGCCCACAGGTGGAGACGGAGACTTGTCCCAAAACCGCCCCTGCTTCAACCTTCTGCCCCGATACTACGTGGACGGTGGAGAGATGGCCATAAAGCGACTGCCATTCCTGTCCATGGTCGATGAGGATCACTCTTCCCAAAACAGGGTCGGCCTTAATATCCTGCACTACCCCGGGGGCACAGGCTAAGACTGCGGTACCGGCCGGCGCAGTCAGATCGACCCCCGGGTGATACCGCCATTCCGTATAGCGTTTTTCCCAAGCGCTCCGCCGGACAACCTCACCGCGCACCGGCGGGGTTAACTTTAAAGACAAAAACTCCTTTACCTCTTCTTTTCTGGCGGGTACCGCCGCCGGCGGGATCTGCTTACGAAGCTCCGCCAGTTCCTTTTGGAGCGTCAGGACCTTCTCCGTCAAAAGGGTGACCGGCTCAATCTCCGCTTCTGGTACGGTCAAAGGGACAGATTGCTTTTGGAACCATGGTTGGAAGGCAATCACCCAACCAACCGCGACCAAGCAGAGAAAGCTGACGACCTGCACCAATAACCGTCTTTTGCGGTAAAACTGAAGGCCGCCGTGGATCACTTGCCCACAGAACTTTTTGACCCCGGCGCCGCCTTGTTCCCAGATCTTTTCGAGCTTCATTTTACCTATGGTGAATAAATTCATTTTCACACCCCTCTTCAGGTTACAAAGCAATGACCATTGGTCTGTAGATTTGTAGATAGTTTTCCCAGTTGTTCCTTTTTTATCCTGAGGCAAGGGGCAGCCCTCTTAATTTTGTTCCATTTCCAGAGGTATACTTGCTGAATATGGGGCGGGAAATGCTCTCACCGTGCCATAAAAAAACGACTCTTTCGAGTCGCAGTTTTCAATGTTTGTGCCGTTATGGAACGGGGGTCAGCCCGCGAAAGGTCTGTCAAGGCGCCAATTTGCTCAGCTGTACCCCTTGGTAATAGTAAGTTAAAATCTGCCGGTAGTCCCGGCCCTGTTTGGCGAGGCCGTCGGCCCCATATTGACAAAGCCCGACCCCATGACCGTAACCGGTGGTTTTGAATATAAGCCGCTCACCATCGTGCCGGCATTGAAAATACGTGGAGTTTAAGCCCAGCCGCCGGCGGAGTTCCGTTCCGGAAAAGACCTGATCGCCCAGGCGGATACTCTCCACCCGTCCGCTTCCGGTCTGGGTCAGGATCTGGACAAAGGGGCGCCCGGCCGAAGCGGGGCTAACCTTCCCCAGTTGCAGTCGGGACTGGACCTCGCTTAAAGTGAAGGCTTGTTCCTGGCTATATTTGGGCGAATGTTGATCAAACCGGCATTCGACACTGCGCAGATAGGGAAGGGCAACACCCCAGACTGCTTCGGAAGCCTCCGTCCGCGGGCCGCTGGTCGAATGATAAACCGCATCAATCGGTTGCCCTTGGTAAGTAAGGATCTGGCCGCGCGTTACTTCCACCGCTTCGGCGATCTTGCGCCAGTTGCCAAGGAAATTTATGAATCCCCATTTCACGATTAGCTGCTGCTTGCTTAACCAGGCTTGCGAGTCATTAACATCGTCGCTGAGATCCGCTCCCGGTACCGCCGGGTAACCCGGTCCGCCAAAGCGTTTTAAGCGGCGTACCGTTACCGTCCGGGCGGCGACAGCCTGCGCCTTCAATGCCTCGGGATGAAAATTGGCCGGCATCTCCGCCGCCACAACCCCCATGATATATTCCTCAAGGTCAAGGGTGATCACTTTCTTGGCTTCTTTAAGATAAAGGCGGACGGTAATGCCTTGCGGCGCCGGTCCGCATTTACTCAAGGTCAAAGGAAGCAGAAAAAGGAGAAAAAATAAAGAAAGAAAAAGACCGCATAAGGCCTGTTTCATTAAAAAATCCTCCGTTGCATTGATTTAAGGAATTACAATCTACTCTATGCCCGGAGGATGAGGAATATTCTTTCTCTGTCTTGGTCTAGGCTTTAAACCTGCTCAGCCGCTCGAACCAGATCCGTGGCAACTCCGCATCCAGGTAGACCCCGGCTTCCTGAAACTCTTTTTTGTAAACTTTCCCCTTTTCGTGAAAAAGGGAGAGATAGCGGCTTTCGCTAAAGGGAATATAAAATTTTCCCCGGCAGACGCGGGAGGACAAAAACTCCATCAATTTTCCTTTTAGTTCTTCGATCCCGGCGCCGGTCTTCGCCGAGACCGCCAGCGCATTCGGATAATTCCTCAGCGCGCGCAAGACCGTAAATTCATTGCTCACCAGATCCATTTTGTTCAGCACCGTGAACACCGGTTTCTCCTCCAACCCCAATTCCCGGAGCAGACCGGTGACCGCCATGTACTCTTCCTCAAGGTATGGACTGGCTAAATTAACAACGTGCAAGAGGAGATCCGCCTCGTGCATCTCCTCCAGGGTCGCCCGGAAGGAATCAACCAACTGGTGCGGAAGTTTGCGGATAAAACCAACCGTATCAATCAGGATGGCTGCCTGTTGGTTTGGAAAGTCAATCCGGCGGAAAAGCGGGTCAAGGGTGGAAAATAAGCGGTCGGCGACCATAACCTCGGCGCCGGTGAGTAGAGAAAAAAGGGTTGACTTTCCGGCATTGGTATACCCGACCAAAGCGATGACCGGCCAGTCCAAACGCTTACGGGCTTCCCTCTGGAGCTGGCGGTTGGCCTTAACCTGCTTGAGTTGCCGGTTCAACAACCCGATCTGCCGGCGAATCCGCCGCCGGTCCGACTCCAGTTTACTCTCGCCCGGGCCACGCGTCCCGATTCCGCCGGCCAGCCGGGATAGCTCTTCCCCGTGGCCGCTCAACCGGGGCAAGAGGTACTCAAGCTGTGCCCTCTCGACCTGGAGTTTCGCTTCTTTTGTCCGGGCGCGCTGGGCAAAGATATCCAAGATCAACCCGGTGCGGTCAACCACTTTTACCTGTAGTTCCTCTTGCAGATTGCGCATTTGCACCGGGGTCAGTTCATCATCAAAAACAACCAGATCAGCCTCGTTGATCCGGAGTTGGTCCTTTAATTCCCAGAGTTTGCCCTCTCCTAAAAAATACGCCGCATCCGGCTTTGCCTTCCGCCAGTAGACCATGCCGACGACCCGGCCGCCGGCGGAATGGACCAAACCCGCTAATTCTTCAAGTTCACCGTCCTCTTCCGCACCAACAATGATCGCCTTTTCCGCTTGATCTGCCCCCACCAATCAATAACCCTCCATCATCATGCTTTACCCTATGCCTTAATGGTCAGGCATATTCAATTCATAGATAATCCGTAAACCTTCAAGTGTCAAGACAGGATTGGTCAACTTAATCCGGCGCGAATACGGTGCAATGATCCCGCTTAACCCCCCGGTCGCAATTACTTCCGGCTCGCAACGCATCTCCGCAGCGATCCGCTGGATCAGGCCATCCACCAAATCCGTATAGCCATAGATCAGACCCGACTGAATACTGTTGACCGTATTTTTACCGATCACCCGCGGCGGCGGCTCCAGGCCGACCCTAGGCAGTTTCGATGCCCGTAAAAACAAGGCTTCCGCCGCAATCTCCAAACCGGGAAAGATCGCGCCGCCCAAATACTCCCGTTTTTCATTAATGGCGCAGAAGGTAGTCGCGGTCCCGAAATCGACGACGATCACCGGCGCCCCGTAGAGGTTAACGGCTGCCACGGCATTGACGACCCGGTCCGCCCCCACCTCTTTCGGGTTTTCAAAGACAATCGACAAACCGGTCCGGATCCCCGGCCCGACCACCAGCGGATCGATCCCAAAATACGTCCGGCTCATCGTGGTAAAGGTCTTGGTTAACGTGGGAACCACACTCGACAGAATAATTGCCTCAATTACCAACTCGCCCGGCCGTTCTGCTTCCGGATTTAAGCCCACAGAGCCGCGCCGGGTGCCCTGCCGCTGCCGGGCGCAGTTCCGGAGTAAAGCTTGGATCATGATCCCGTATTCATCCGGCGTCTTATTTTGATCAGTGGCGATCTTCCAGTCCGCCACCAGTTCTTTTCCTTTAAACAAACCCAGAACAATTTCGGTATTGCCAACATCCATCACCAAAAGCATTCCTGCTCCTCCTCCCGCCAGACTCCCGGCCGCCGCCGGCTTGTCCCTCCGGAAACGCCGCTACACCGGTAACGCCAACCCCGCGCCGGGTCTGGCCAATCGTCAACCGTCGCTGAACGGACCCTCCGGCTCCGTCCCGATCTCCGGATAAAAAGAACCTGTTAGGTAGTTTACCGCATGATAATCCGGATAAAAACAGACTTCACAGTCGAAGACTTTCAATCTGTTCTGCAGCAGATAAGCCAGATGTTCCATCCCCGGACGGGCCATCGCACTGTGCCCCAAGT
Source organism: Bacillota bacterium (assembly GCA_029782135.1). Classification (GTDB taxonomy): domain Bacteria; phylum Bacillota; class UBA4882; order UBA10575; family UBA10575; genus JAAYGU01. The sequence goes on along the minus strand of JAKOVI010000152.1, from coordinate 14,155 downwards.
CAATCAGCTTAATCTTCAACCCGGTCAGGTAGGACAAAGCGAACCGTCCCAACTCGGCAGAAAGAAAAGTATCACACCCCTGGTCGATATATTTATTCCAGAGTGGCCGGTAATAAGGGGCAAACCCGGGTCCGGAAATGATCAAAACCTTATGCGTCTGGGCATTCAGATCACCGGCATAAGGAGTAATTGTGGTCTGCAGGAGCCGCTGGCAACAGAAGATGAGGTTCCGGAAGCTCATTTCCAGGTACCCCGTCGCGATCTCCCCCTCGTGGGTGACCTCCTTAAGATTCAATAACCGGGCCAAGGTAGCGGTAATCCCCTCCGGGGCCTTGTACCAGGGACTGTGGAGCACATACACCCCCATCTCGCCTTTTTTCAGCAGGTTTTCATTTATGTAATGCCAAGGATGATGGGTAATCAGCAAATCCACCCGGTCTTTCATGGCCTGACGCAAGTTATATTCCGTAGGATCAATACACACCCCGATTTTGGTCAGTTTCGGTTTCGGCAAGCGTAAAAAGTAGGGAGCATCATACTGATCCGCGAGTTCAGCAGGGGCTAACTCTTCCATGATCGATTGGAGTTTTTCTAATTGAACCAAAAAATCACCTCTCGATGCGCCTCTACCCTACCAATAAATCTTGATCAAATAAACATAATCATATATTCTTAATCGCCGCCGTAATCTCCTTCCGCCGGACTCAGCATAAAAAAACATCACTTTTAACTGTACCTTTACTGTAACAATTTTTGGCTGCCATGGTATAATAGCGATGCAATGGCTCCTCTATAGAGATATAAAGGTTCACAGTTGTCAATGTATAAGTGGCGGTAACAGATTTAAAAAAATTGGAGGATTAATTTGAAAAAGAAACTTTTATCATTGTTGGTCGCAGCCTTTTTACTCGTACTTATGGTCAGTTCGGTTTCAGCAGTGGACCTTAAAAACTTAGGAGTCGGGTACTATGATAGCGGTCTCAGTATCAAATACGCACTCTCTAAGGAATTATCCGTTCAAGGTATCCTCGCCGGGGGGTTTCTCGGAGCCAAAGCAAACTACAATTTACAAAACAACGCCAATTATAATCTCTACGGATACGCCAAAGCCGGTGCAACCAGCGCAAGCTTTACCATTGGAGCCGGAGCCGGGGTTGAGTACTATCTCTTTAAAGCCTTAGATCTCTCCGGTCCGAAAGAATTAAAGAATATCGCGTTCATGCTCGATCTTGGACTATCCTACACTTCCTACAAACAGGTAAGCTCCTTATACAAAATTGAACCCGATATCGGTCTTGATTTAGGCATCGGTCTCCATTATTATTTCAAATAATCAGGTAGCCCCCTACCGCCACTAGTTGTTATTGTAATTGAATCGCATAATTGTGTTTATCCGCAATTAATAATAATCTAATTATGGTCCATAACCATCTTGGGTTATTCTTGATTGTGATTATGCAATTCATAATCACAGCCCTGTCCGAAAGTACAGGGTTTTTTTATTTGTTTCAGAGTCTCCGGATAGAACCCAAGAAAGGTACATTCTTCAAAGTTTGTCAGAAATAATTCCTGTTAACAGTCAATACTACTGGTAATCCACAGAAAAATATGATAGTAATTAACTAATTGGAAGACCGCGGCGCCGGTCTTTCGCGAAACAATCTCCTCTATAATTGTATATAGAACATTCTTTTACGATCAAAATTGGACAATCAGCGATTAAATAAAGCGGAGATGATTCAGTTGCAGCAGAAAAAGAATAACCTCAAGAAAACAAAAGTAAAAAAGAACTTCGCTATTTATCTCTCCATCTTTCTGCTTTTGGTGATCTTAGGCTTTGTCATATCCACCGTTACCCTGCCCCGCGATCTCCGGATGAAACTGGAGAATATGCGTTTCGTCTCCAAAGTTTATGACCGCAACGGCCAACTGATTGGTAACCTCTTTTCCCACCGCCGCATCTGGGTGCCGGCGGACAAGATTTCACCCGATCTCAAAAAGGCGGTCATCGCGATCGAAGACAGCCGTTATTACCGGCACTTCGGGATTGATCCGATCGGGATCGCCCGTGCCGTTTACCAGACGCTCAAGCCCGGGGGAGTCAAACAAGGCGGGAGCACGATCACGCAACAACTGGCGAAAATTTCGCTGTTAACTTTCGACCGGACGATGAGCCGGAAGTTACAAGATATCTTCTATGCCTTACTGATTGAAAGGACTTATACCAAAGAAGAAATCCTAGAACTCTATTTAAACAGCATCAACCTCGCCCACGGCAATATGGGCGTGGAGGCAGCCGCCCGTTATTACTTTGGCAAATCCGCCGCCAACCTCAAACTGGAGGAAGCAGCCTTAATCGCCGGGATCATCCGGAGCCCGGAAAATTACTCTCCGGTCAAACATCCGGAAACCGCCCGGAAACGCCGCGACCTCGTCCTCCAAAAAATGCTGGAACAAGAGATGATCACAGAGGCACAGTATAAATTGGCGGTCAAGCAGGATATCACCCTAGTCCCCCGCCAGGAAGCCACCGCGGTCGGTGCCTATTTCCTAGATTATCTCCGCGATCTCTTGATCAAAGAAGAAGGCTTTACCGAAGAGGAACTGCTGTGGGGCGGTTACAATATCTATACGACTTTGGATCTGAACTGCCAGCAGGAAGCAGAGCGGCTAATGAAGACCCTCCCCCAATACTCGGCAAAAGTCCAACCGGAAGTGGCGCTGGTCACGCTCGACCCGGCCACCGGCGGGATCCTTGCCATGATTGGGGGACGGGACTATACAACCAGCCCGCTGAACCGGAGCGTCAAAGCCCACCGGCAGCCGGGCTCAGCCCTGAAACCGTTTGTTTACGCCACCGCCCTGGAGCAGAACTATACCGCCGCCACCATTTTGGAAGATCAACCGGTCACCTATCTCCTGGACAACGGGAAAGAATGGACGCCGGAGAACAACGATCACAAGTTCCGCGGGAAGGTCACGCTCCGGCAGGCTTTGCGCGAATCGGTGAATACCATCGCCGTGCAGTTGGTCGACCAACTCGGCACCGCGACCGTCGCCAGTCAACTGGAGAAGATGGGGATCCAGAGTTTGGTGAAAGAGGGCAAAGCCAACGACCTGGGCTATGCGCCACTGGCTCTGGGCGGGTTGACGAAGGGCGTAACCCCCTTGGAACTGGCCGCCGCTTATACGTCCTTCGCCAACCAGGGCAACTACGTCAGACCCTATGCCCTGACCAAAATCACCGGCCCGCAAGGGAAAGTGCTCAAAACCTATAAACCGGCCAAGGGCCAACCGGTGATTTCGCCCCAAACCGCCTATATCATGACCATGCTCATGCAGGATGTGATCGAAAACGGGACCGGGCAGCGGGCGCGGCTTCCCGGCCGGCCGGCCGCCGGTAAAACCGGTACCACCACTAATTATACGAATGCTTGGTTCATCGGCTATACTCCAGAATATTTAACCGCGGTCTGGTTCGGCAACGACCGCCAGGAAGAACCGATGCGCTATAAAGAGGGTACCATCGGCGGGGGGACGGCAGCCCAGCTGTGGGGAACCTATATGCAACGCATTACCGCCAACCTTCCGGTCCGGGCATTTCCGGAACCGGAGGGAATTATCTGGGCCGATGTCGACCCGGTAACCGGGAAGGCCGTCCCGGCCTGGGCGGCAAAAAACACCTATAAGGAAGTCTTTGCGGAGGATAAGGTCCCGGCCAGCACCGCCTTTAAGATTTGGCACTGGTTTACCTCCTGGCCGAAAAAAGGCCGGACCCAAGAACCCCCGGCTGCGGGCGGCGAAACTCTGCCGGAAACGGAAAACCTTCCCGGAACAGAAAACTTCCCTGGAACAGAAAACCCGCCGGAACCGGAGAACAATGGGACCGGAGGAATCAGCGGGGAAGAACAAGAATGGGGGCTGCCCGGGATGGGCTTACCCCCACTTGAGCTTCTGAATTTCAGTTACTAGCCGGACGGAAAAAGATATGGTTACCAATCCGGACGGTCCGCCGCAGGTTCGCGGTGGCAAAAAACCTAGCCCCTTCCGGCGAGGCAAGGCGGGGGTTATAGTAAAATAAAGCCCCCCGCGAGGGGTCTTTCCCCCGCAAAGCATCGCGCGCAGCCTGTAAATTGACCTCGGACGGCCGGTTCGTCGCCAGTTTAGGGAGGCAACTGAACTGGCCGGGTTGATAGATTACCTCACGAATCGAATTTGGAAACTGCGGGCTTTTGACGCGGTTGAGCACCACCGCTCCGACAGCGACTTGACCCGCATATGGTTCGCCGTCCGCTTCAGCCTGAATCAACTTGGCCAAAAGGTAAAGATCATCGTGCTCCCAGTTGGTAACGGGGGGACGGGCACTGAAGGCGTAATGGAGCGCCAAACCGAAAAACGGGGTGAGTTGGTTCGGCGAACCGAGCAAATTACGCGGTACGATCCGGTATTCGAGGGCAGCCGACAGCCCTTCCTGGAACCCGTCTAATTTTAACTCCAAACCCAAAGCCAATTCGACTTTTTCCCCGACCGGCAGCTGGGTACGGTCCAGCAGATCCCGGACGCCCAGGGCAAGATAAGAATTTAAATGGGGACCTTCTTGCGGAATATAGGCGAAAGCCAGGCTTAAGTCCTCGCCCTTCCAAGCATAAACCGTCCGCAATCCCCAGTTGGAACCGAGCCACCAATTAAGCTTGGCTGCACTGGGCGAAGGCTTTTCCGTCACTTTCCAGTCCAGACCAAATTGCACCGCGGCCTCTGTTCCTAAGGCAAGTGAAAAAAAGACGGCAAAGATTAAAAGGATGGTAACGTATGCCTTTATCTTTAACCCCTCCTGCCACAGTAGCCCGCACGGGCTTTTTTTCGTGGACATCCCTAAAGGTTAAATTAGGCATCGTCCGGTAAAATCCTTTAACTTTGCCGAAACTAACCAATTATTCGCCCTTCACCAATACAAGCCGGAAAGGACCGGGGTGGAGAGGGCAAGGTATGTCAGGTCATCCTCGGCAATATACCGGTAACCAAATTCCACATTTACTTTTTTCCCGTTAATATTCATGACCGGCGATCCTTCGAGCAAAGCAGAATAACCGCCCCACCTTCCATATCCCTGCTCCAAAAGACCATGACTCTCAGCCACTTGCAGACGGCGGAAGACGGATTTCATCAGATTGTAAGCCTCCCCTTCGCTGATCCTTCCCGGTAAGATCCCGCCGAGGGTAATCGTGAGCGGGATGGCCCCGACCACCGGCTGACAAGCCCGGTCCAGCAGGGAAAGGGTCTCCTCCAAATCCAAGACGGAATCCAAGTTAATAAGAAGGCCGCAAAAGGTCTCCGCCGTATTGGCTTCAACTTTAATCGACTGGAGCGTAATAATCGCCTGGTTTTTCTCCCCCAGTTCGCCTGCGAAATTGACATAGCTGAAATCAAGTTCATCCTCGGTCACCGGTGGAGCGGCGAGTTTTAATTTTAACTTCTTCTCCAGTTCGGTCCCGATCTTTTTCAGTTGGGTCGCATTATTGTACTGCTGGTCGATCTTCTTCCAGCCTTCAAGCTCAATCTCCTGCACCGGAATCCCCGTTCCCTCCCAACCCATGACCAGCGGATGGGTGGCCAACGCCAGGCTGAAACTCAGATCAACATAGCGCACGGTAAAGAGAAGGAGAAAGAACAGGGAAAAGAGCATTTTTAACAGATAACGGCGTAACATGTTATTTTCCTCCCAGAATATTCCTTTGTGATCAGTATTTACAATCTGGAAGGAATTTAAACATTTTTGCACAAAAAATTTACGGACAACTACCTTTCTTTGACGGTTGATTTTTAATTTTCCAGAAGGATCTTTTTTATTTAAGCAGAAAATAAAGACAACCAATTCACCGAAAAGTCTACCATCCAAAAAGAGAAAGGAGTTTTTTGATGAAGAACGGGCTGCCCCCGATCTGGGTTAAACAGTATGAACCAGGAGTCTCGCCCACTTTGGAATATCCTGCCGTCACACTTTCCGACATTTTACACCAGACAACGGAGAAATATCCCGAAAAAACCGCTTTCATTTTTGCCGATCGTTCCTGGACTTACCAGGAGTTCAATGAATTAGTCTCCCGGTTGGCCAATGCCCTGATCGGCCTTGGTCTCACCACCGGTGACCGGGTCGGCCTCTATCTGCCGAACTGCCCCCAATTTATCACCGGTTACTTCGGAATTGCGCGTGCCGGCGGCGCCGTGGTCCCCATTAATCCGCTCCTCAGCGGCGATGATCTCGCCTTTATTATTAAAGACAGCGGTTCGCGGATCGTCATCACCTGCACCGAATTACTGCCTGCCCTCGAAGCGGTCGCCGATGCCGACCTGAAGATTATTGTCACGTCGATTGCGGCTTTGCTTTCCCCGGAAAAATGCACTGTGCCAACGACGGCCAACCGTTTCGCTCTGGAGAAATTGCTTGCCGAAGCGCCCGCGACCGATCCAAAGGTCAACATCGATCACCAATCGATCGCCAATTTACAGTATACCGGAGGGACGACCGGCCGCTCGAAAGGTGCGGTCCTCACCCACGCCAATCTCATTGCCAATGCGCGGCAGTTTTTTGAATGGTTCAAAAATGTGTACCAAGAAGGTGAAGGACGTTTCTTGGGGGTCATCCCCTTCTTCCACATTTACGGACTGACCACCAGCATGATCGCGCCGGTGATGACGGCTTCCTCGATCATCCTCCATACCCGGTTTGATATTAATGAGATCATGCAATCGATTAATAAGTACAAGCCCAGCCTCTTCATGGGCGTGCCGTCAATGTACGCCGCTATTGCGATGCGTGAAAACCAGGAGTATGACTTAAGTTCAATCCGCGCCTGCGTCAGTGGTTCGGCGCCCCTGCCGCCCGCGATTCAGGAGCAGTTCCAAAAGGTAACCGGCGGAAAACTGGTGGAAGGATACGGTCTGTCCGAAGCCTCCCCGATCGTTACCGTGACGCCGATTTATGGCAAGATCAAGCATGGCAGTATCGGCGTTCCGATCTCCGATACCCAAATCCGGATCATTGATCCGGAAAGCGGTGAAGACATCACCGAGCCCTGGCAGATTGGCGAATTGTGGGTCAAGGGCCCCCAAGTCATGCAGGGTTATTGGAATAAACCGGAAGAGACCGAACTCGTGCTGACCGACGGTTGGTTGCATACCGGAGACCTTGTCCAGATGGACGAAGAGGGCTATCTCTATATTGCCGACCGGCTGAAAGATATGATCATCATGGGAGGCGAAAAAATCTACCCGCGTGAGGTTGAAGATTTTCTCTATACCCACCCGGCAGTCAAAGAAGTCGCGGTGGTTGGGGTTCCACATCCCCTCCGTGGTGAAATGCCGAAAGCATTCGTCGTTCTCAAAGAGGGCGCCGAGACCACTGCCCAGGAATTAAGACGGTACTGCATCGCCCACCTTTCCCGGTTTAAGGTTCCGAAGATCCAAATCATCGATGCCTTACCCCGTAATTCGGTGGGCAAAGTTCTCCGCCGCCTCCTACGGGAAGAAGAATTCTAAGCATAAAACCGTTCAGCCCGCCGGAACGCAAACCGGCGGGTTTTGTTTTTGGTCAACCCCCAGTTCACCCCACGGGCAATGGGTGCACAAATTCCGAGAAGTTTCGGGAAAATGGCGGCCGCGGGGGAGAATAATTCGTGAATAATCGGTCAATTCTTCCCATTTTCTGGAAAGGAGTTCGGGGGCTAAGAGCGAACTGTACTAAGACCGACTATTTAACGGGGTGATATTGATGGCGCTGAATACGAAAAAAGGTCTTTTTTATTCTTCGCTCCTCGCCAACGAACAAGGAGTGAGTATCCTCGAAAAGCTCTACCAAACAGGAGTTCATTCCCTGTCAGAAAGATTCTCCTTCTTTTTTGGCCAACCATTTGAACTTAAGTTAACCGGTTTCTTTTTCCTCCCTTTTACCTGGCTGATTAAACATTTGGAACACACGACAACCGTCGAGTTGGGCGTTCATTCACGGGTCACCGGTGATCTAAAAGGAGAACTCTACCTTTGCTTCTCACGGGAGACCGCGCTGGAACTGCTTAGCATGGCGATGAAAAATCGCCGGCCTTTGCATAAATTTTTCCTCAACAAATTAGATGAATCCCTGCTCAGTGAGATCACCAACATTTTAATCAATACCTTCTGGAGTACACTCCACGAAGAACTCCCGACCCGTTGGTGGCTGACGCCGCCCACTTCCTTTGACAATGTCCTCAAATCTATCCAGTTGGCCAGTAAGATCTACTCTTTTGACCGCCGCGTTTTACTGGCGGAAATCTCCGCCGACCAACCGGAGATTAAAATGGACTTAATCTTCATTCCGTGCGGCGAGAGTCTGGATCATTTCCTGAATAAACTGGCGATCCATGCCTCACTTTCCGAGACCATTTCGATCCTTGATTGAAAATATGCGGACTAACGGTTTGCGGCAGGCTTTGCGCCATAAAATTTGCGCAAATGGTTATAATACAAGTGAGGTTTTGTGAAGGAGAAGACCATGGGGAGCAAAAGGAAGAACTTACACGTCCGGATTGAGGAAGACACTTATGAGAAACTTCGTCATCTAACCTTTTATGAACGTTCCAGCATTTCAGAGGTGGTACGCCGCCTGATCATTGAATACCTTGAAGAGAAAGCGATTGACGAACCGGATTTTGTCGCGCCGCCAAGGCTATAAAAAGCAAAAACCCGCCGGTTAGGCGGGATTTTGGTCTGGAAAACGAACTCCAGATTTATTCAGGCTTCGGCGCATCCACCGGACAAACGTCGGCGCAAGCTCCACAATCGATGCATTTTTCCGGATCAATCACGTGTATATTATCACCCTCAGTGATTGCTTCCACCGGACACTCAGACGCACATACTCCACAGTTGATGCAATCATCACTAATCTTATAAGCCATTTCGACACCTCCTTAACTTAGTAATCTGCGATTGCAGCTGTCGCGAGGACTTTCCAAAGGGTGAGCCTAAATCTAACAAAAGAGTATTCTACTTTCAACCGAAACTACCTTCTTTTTTTCAGAAATTTATCGAGATGTTTTTCCCGGTTGGTGATCACGCCATTGGAAAAAGTTCTCCTTGACTTTCATCGATAAATATCATAAAATAAAATATGCTAAGCGGGCGTGGCTCAGTGGTAGAGCATCGGCTTCCCAAGCCGAGGATCGCGGGTTCGAATCCCGTCGCCCGCTCCATCAATTTATCATCATAAACGCTGGCGTAGCTCAACCGGCAGAGCAGCGGTATCGTAAACCGCAGGTTGTCCGTTCGACTCGGATCGCCAGCTCCAGTTAAAAAAATAAATCCGGCAAAGCCGGATTTTTTCTTTTGCCCGGAAAAATCTCATTACACAAAGTACGTCCTTACTAAAGCCACCTCCTGACTTCTACCGCTTTTTCCCGTATTGGTCAATTTCGCATAAAGGTCAACTATGCCCCGTTGCTGATGATCAATCATGAAACAACAATTCCAGGCTCCGGACGGAAACCTCCGCCAAGGAATCAACGATCAAATCCGCCGGGGATAGATCCTGCTCCCCGGAGTTTTTATTTTTAAAGCCGATGCATTTCATCCCCCCGGCCTTCGCCGCCTTCACCCCGTGCTCCGAATCCTCGATCACGACACAATGCTCCGGCTGCGCGCCTAAGAGCTTGGCGGTATGGAGAAAGATATCGGGCGCCGGCTTCCCCTTCGCCATCTCTTCCCCGGTCACCACTGCTTGAAAAAAGGGAAAAAGCTTATATTTCTCCAAAACAGCGTTGATATAAGCAAGCGGCGAGGAGGAGGCCACCCCGCAACGCACCCCTTTTTCCTGGAGGCTTTGCAACAACGGCAAGACCCCCGGCACGAGTCCTTCCCCATCATCCGGGATCATCTGGATGTTCTTCCGGTTCTCGCGTGCGACTAGTTCCGGAACGGTTGGCTCCAGATGGTATTTTGTCTTAAAATATGTCCACTTTTCCGAAGCAGACTTCCCGATAAAGTCGAGATACTCTTCCATCCGCAGCTGAAATCCCAACTCGGCACAGAGTTCGCGGTTGGCTTTCAGATGCCAGGGTTCACTGTCGATCAACACGCCATCCATATCAAAGAGCACGGCCTCGAGCATGAGATTACCTTCCTTTCCAACCATACGCAGCGCATGAATTGCTCTTAACTTCACTCCCGAGCCGGACGCTCCGGCTCAACTCCTCCCTCCCTTGACCCGGAATCTTATTGTAAGGGAAAAGATCTCCCCAATCAACTTCCTTTTCGTAAACAGTTCCTCCTTTTTTCCTTCATCAACTGCGCTCGCCGTTCTTCCCCAGGCGGCAGTTTTTTTCATAAAACCCCGCAAAGCGGCGGAAGCTATAGATGAAAAGGATTCTTTAAGTTAAGAGATGCGGGAGTGGGAACAATCGACTTTCTCTCCAGTAAAGAGGAATTGGTCTTTTCCATTTTTCGCACGATTGCCCCCCGTTACGACCTGGTCAATACCATTGTCAGCTTCGGCCGGCTTCATTCCTGGCGCCGGTTTATGGTGGAGAAGGCCGCACCCTCCCCCGGGCAGCGGGTTTTGGATGTCTGCTGCGGGACCGGCATGATCACGAAAGATTTGGCCGCGAAAGTCAAACCGGACGGGAAAGTAATCGGCCTTGATCTCTCCCCGGAAATGCTGGCGGTCGCCGAAAGAAACTTGGCGGAGTTGATCCAAAAAAACCTTGTTCAACTGGTGCAAGGAAACGCGATGGCCCTCCCGTTTCCGGACGGGAGCTTTGATTGTGTCACGATCGGGTATGGCTTACGGAATGTCTCCGATCGCGGTCAGACCCTCCGTGAACTTTTCCGCGTCCTCAAACCCGGCGGGAAAGTCGTCTCTTTGGAGCTCGCCAAACCATCCCTTCCCCTCTTCAATAAGCTATATCACTTATATATGGCGACCTTTCCTCCCCTGATCGGTTCGCTTTTGACCGGAAACAAGGAGGCCTACCTTTATCTCCACTGTTCGGTGATGAGCTACCCCCACCAGCGCGAAATTACCCATCTTTTTCACGAGATTGGCTTCCGCGACGTTAACTGCTCCGAACTAAGCTGGGGACTCGCCGCCGTTCATGTCGGCCTTAAACCGGCCGCCCCGCCCGCAAGTCCATCCCCTTGAATGTTGACTTTTTACTAAACCCTTATAAAATAATATTGTGTCTAATTGTCTTACCATAAAATAACACAAATCAACCTTTCCGGGGGTGAGGCCAATGATGCCGCCCAGGGGGATGGGTTTTGGCAGGATGCGTTATTTGGATGAGGAGAATTTCGTCCGGCCAACAATTACCAGAGCGATGCTCTTCCGGATCTTAAGTTATTTTTCCCCCTATTGGAAACAGATCCTGATTGTCTTTTTAGCGGTCACCGCGACTTCGGTTTTAGGGTTGGTTCCTCCCCTTCTCCTGAAGAACATCGTCGACCAAGCCCTGCCCCAAAAGGACCTTGCCCTTTTACTGAAACTGGCTTTGGCTTCGTTCGGCGTGACGGTGGCTTCCGGGTTAATCAGCGTCGGGGAGAGTTTTTTGAATTCCTGGATTACCAACCATATCATTTATGACCTTAAAAATCAACTATACCAACATCTTGAATACATGTCGTTGCACTTTTTCTCCACGGTCAAACCGGGTGAGATCATTACCAGGTTAACCAGTGACGCCGAAGGAATCCGTTCCGTTTTTCATGGTACCATCGTTAGTATTCTCCAGAACGTTCTTATCCTGGTCTCCACGGCGCTGGCCTTACTCTCGATGAATTGGCGGTTGGCGCTCGTGGGGATGTTTGTGATTCCTTCCTTCGTTTTCCCTACGCGCCGGGTCGGCAAAGTACGCTGGCGGATCGCCAAGGAGACCCAGCAAAAAGCGACGGAATTAAATGAACTAATCCAAGAAACCTTAAGTATCAGCGGTTCAACCCTGATTAAAATCTTTACGAAGGAAAAAACGGCTTATGATAATTTTGCACGGGTTAACAAAGAAGTCACTGCCTTACATATCAAGGAGTCATTGGCCGGCCGCTGGTTTCATATGGTGATCCAGATCTTCACGACCATCGGACCGCTGATTATCTACTTTTACGGCGGCTATCTTTTCATCAAAGACGAGATTACGATCGGGGCAATCATTGCCTTTGTCACGATGCTCAACCGGTTGTACGGGCCAGTTTCCCGCCTTTCGAACATTCATATCGATATCACCCGCTCGCTCGCCCTTTTTGAGCGGATCTTCGACTATTTGGATAAAAAGCACGAGATCACCGACGCCCCGGATGCTTTCCCGCTCCCGCCAATCAAGGGCCGGGTCGAATTTAAAAATGTCTCTTTTGCTTACAATGATCGGCAGGAAACATTAAAAAATGTCAGTTTCACCGTTGAACCCGGCCAAATGGTCGCCCTGGTCGGGCCGAGCGGCGCTGGGAAGACAACGATTACCAATCTCATTCCCCGCCTGTATGATGTGACCGCCGGGCAGATCCTGATCGACGGGATCGATCTGCGCGCCGTCACCCTCGCGTCCCTCCGGAGCCAAATCGGTATTGTACTGCAGGATCCCTACATCTTTAACGGGACCATCCGCCAGAACCTTTTGTTTGCCAAACCGGACGCGACCGAAGACGAACTGGTGGCGGCCTGTCAAGCCGCTTATCTCCACGATTTCATTATGACGCTGCCGGATGGCTACGATACCATGGTCGGCAACCGCGGGATCAAACTCTCCGGCGGTGAAAAGCAGCGTCTCTCTCTCGCCCAGATGATCCTCAAAGAGCCCCGGATCATCATCCTGGACGAAGCCACTTCCGCTTTGGACTCCGTCTCCGAAGGGCTCATCCAAAAAGCCTTAGAACCGCTTTTAAAGACCAGAACCAGTTTTGTGATCGCCCACCGCCTCTCCACCATCATCGCCGCCGATCTCATCCTTGTCATCAATCATGGAGAAGTGGTCGAAGCCGGCAAGCACGAAGAGCTTCTTCAGGCAAATAAGCTATATAAAGTGCTCTACGACAAACAATTCAAAAGTGGACAAAAAGTCCAGTACGACGTCGCTGGGGGCGAAAATATCGGGTGAGGGGGAGCGTCATTAAGATTTCAGCCCATTCTCACGCTTGAATTCCTCCCTCCCAAACATTATAATTTGAAACAAACAATAAAATATAAATAGTTACCTCTTAAGGTGCCTTTGGGCTTAATAGGGAAACAGGTGCAAATCCTGTACGGTCCCGCCACTGTGAGAGGGGAGCTCGCTTGACAAAAGCCACTGGCCGCTGCCGGGAAGGCGTCGAGCAGCGTTGATCCCGAGTCAGGAGACCTGCCTTAAGTTGTAGATCACATAACCTACGGTCGATAGGGGGTGATGGATCGATCTTTCCTCAAACCTTTAATCCACTGTTGGTTAAAGGTTTTTTTGTGCCAAACTTCCGGCTCGGATCTTTAACTTTTAAAGGAGGTTTCTTTAATATTGAAACGCTTATTCCACAGCTTACTCCTGCTCCTTCTGCTCTGCGCGGTTTCCTTTGCGGCCGCCGGGGAGGAAGAGCAGTTTGATGTCGAACTGGTCGTAACCGCAACGAAAATCCCGCAGGAGATTACCGAGGCGCCGGGAATGGTCTACACCATCGACCAGGAGGAAATCGCGGCGAACCAGAGCAAAAGTGTGGCCGAGATCCTGACCCACGAAGGCTTTACGATTTCAACGTACGGTGGGGAGCATTCGCTGGCTACCATTAGTTTAGACGGAACATCGGCTGTACAAAACCTGATTATGATTGACGGTGTACCCATCCACGGTGGAAGTACCGGGAACGTCGATCTTAGTTGCTTTCCGCTCACCGGGGTTGAGACAATTGAAATTGTAAAGGGCCCCTTATCCGCCCTTTACGGCGCCAATGCCCTGGGCGGGGTGGTCAATATTATTCCGAACCTGACCGGAGAACCGGGAGCAGCTTTGACCCTAAGCGCCGGATCCTTTCTTTCCGGACGGACTAATCTTACCGTTTCCAGGGAAAATTGGGGGCTCGCCCTCGGCGGCAGTACCACAGAGGGACATCTCAACCATTCAGCAACAAACAGTTATTATTTCGCCGCCCAATACAATCCAATCGGGACGCC
>JAKOVI010000143.1 GCA_029782135.1 Bacillota bacterium | reverse complement strand
CCATGGGGAACCGCACGCTGATGATGGACCAAGGAAAAATCATCCTTGATCTGAAGGGCAAAGAACGCGAACGGATGACTGTTAACGAACTGCTCGCCAAGTTCAGCGCCAGAAGCGGACGGGAATTAACCGACGACCGGATCCTGTTACACGGTTGAACAACAAATTGTGGATTGCTAATGGTCCAACTTAAAGTGTCTGTCTTTAATGCATGATAAAAAAAGTGCGTTCCTCTTCCCCGGGCAACGGGGCAGAAACGCGCTTCATTTTATTGTAATAATCTTCGCGGAAACGCTTTTATTGGCTAATATTTTCCTCCAACTCCGCTTGCATTTCGGCGGTCAGCTCCTGGATCCGCGGCATCAGATTCAGAAGATACTTTTGGCTGATCGCCATTGATTCTTCCATAAGCACCGGCATCTGTTCGACAGTTTTCTGCCCAACCGGCGACCGGTAAAACTCGATCAGTTCCCGGATCTCCTCTTCGGTATAGACCGCACTATAAATCCTGATATAATCATCTTTGAGCTTCTCCCAACTAAGCTCCTCTTCCATCAGATCGAACAGTTTCTCCAGATATTTCTCTGTGATCTGGACTTGCTCAGGTGTCAGTTCCTCCCCTGCCAACTGTTGGAACTGCCGGAGAAAAGTTGGCCGCATCTGCGCAAAGGTTCGCGTCAGGGTTTCGTCGATCCGCATCAGTAAAAGTAGTTCCTCCACTGAGTCGTAACCGGCTGTCATCTGGGCTGCACAGCTGAGAGTGACGGTGGCAAGGATCAGCACCATAATCATCAATTGCCTGCTCTTCATTCTCCCACCCCATTTCAATCCTTCCGACCGGATAATTTTTTACCCCGTTTTCAGCCTTTGTCTTTTCTTTTGGTACCGGCAAAAAATTCCGGTTTCCCGTTTCCTGAAAAAGGAATTCGACAGAGGCAAATTAAACCCTTCAGCAACCCGACGGTTTTCTCTTCTTAAATCGGTTAAACTTGATTGAATGCTGAGAACGCTTGGGGTCGCAACTTAATTAGTACAAATAATTTACAAAATTTCCCCTTATTTTGCTAGTACAAACCTATCTTTTAAATAGAGGATCTGCCCGTTTCATGTCTAAATTTATTCTTTATTGACGGTATCCAAAATTATTGACAACAATCATCTGCCACAATTTATCTTTCGTAGCTGCGTGGTCCGGAGTTAAGGGGGATACATAATGAAGCTGGCTATTTGTAACGATCTCTTCCAAGGCTGGCCGGAAGAGAAGATCTTTCGCTATGTCGCTGAACTGGGATATCAAGGGATTGAGATTGCCCCTTTTATGTATGGCAAGAATGTTAATGAGATCACTGAAGAAATCAGGGCCCAGATTCGCCAAACCGCCTCGCGTTATCAATTAGAAATTGTTGGCTTACATTGGGTTTTTTTAGGTCAGGAAAATATCTCGCTCACCCATCCCGAACCAGCCGTTCGCACCAGGACCAGAGATTATTTAATTGCTTTAATAAAGTTCTGTGCCGATATCGGGGGCCGGGTGATTGTCGTTGGTTCCCCAAAACAACGTAACCTGAAACCGGAAGTCAGTCTTGCGCAGGGTTATCAATATGCCGCCCAAGTATTCCAGGAGAGCATGGACTACGCCGCCCGGCGGGGAGTAACCGTCTGTATCGAACCCCTGGGCAGGGACGAAACGAATTTCATCACCAACATGACGGAAGCCCTTACGCTAGTCAAGATGATTGCACATCCAAACTTTAAAACGATGTTCGATGTCAAGGCGGCTTTAACCGAAAACCGTCCCCTGACAGAAATTATCAACGAAGGAGCCGCGTATATTGATCATGTCCATCTCAATGACCGGAATGGGATCGCGCCAGGATTTGGCGAGACAGATTTTACCCAGATTTTCACCGCGCTTCAAAAGATCGGTTATCAGCGGTATCTCTCCGTTGAGGTTATAAAACAACAAGCCGGGATGGAAGAAACCGCCACCAAAAGTTACAACTTTTTACGCCCAATGTTGGCTGGGCTATAAAAATTCTGCTTTTTAATCAAGTAAGGGGGTGATCAATAAGGACCAATCTTTCCTTTTTGGTTTGTTCAGCAGGTACCAATAATTAATCAAGGAGGTCACAAAATGAGAAAACATTTATTAATCCTTACTCTGTTGCTTGTTTTAATTATGGTCTTTAGCAGTCTTGGCATCGGGGCGAATTATGATTGGCGGCCCAACAAACCGGTTAATCTCATCGTGCCCTGGGGCGCCGGTGGGTCAACGGACCGTTCAGCCCGTGCCGCAGCGGAAGTTGTCAGTGAGGCGTTAGGGGTCAAGATCGTTGTGGTTAACCAACCGGGCTCGTCCGGGGCGGTTGGGACCAATAATGCGTTAACAGCCCCCAAAGATGGTTATACCTGGACCGCCGGGGCAGTCAAAGACTTAGCCCTATACAAAGCTCAAGGTTTACTCGACACTGTTTTAGAAGACTGGTATATTTATGTCCATGTAGCGATGCCTTCGGTTATTTCGGTCAACGTCAATTCACCTTACAAAGATTTCGGTGACTTGCTGGCCGCCTTTAAAGCCAAGCCCGGAGCAATCAAAGTCGCGACCGCTGGTATTAACTCCGCCGGCGCCACCGCCATTGATCAGGTTGCGAAGTACACCGGGATTACTTATAACCATGTTACTTATGATGGCGGTAATCCGGCTGTCATCGCTGTGGTCAGCGGTGAATGTGAGGTTGTTCCGCAATTATCGGTGGAACAGGTCGATATGATCAGGGCTAAACGCCTGCGGCCACTGGCTGTCCTTTCCGACAAACCGTTGGAAATCGCCGGGGTCAGCCAACCGGTTCCCCCGATTACCAACTGGATCCCTGATTTTGAAGCCAGTCCTTCCTACTTCGGTATTTTCATTCCGAAGGGAGTACCGAAAGAAGTTATCTATACCTTGAACGAGATTTGGGATGGCGTCGTCATGAAATCGGATACCCTGAAAAAATGGGCCCAGGAGAACGCCGTTATCTTTGACCCGGCCTATGGTGCTCAGGCTGTCACGAAAGCTTTCCCCCAGATTCAGCTTGATGCCTGGCTAAAATGGGAATCAGGCGATCTGGTCATCAATCCGGTTAAAGTCGGCATTCCTCGTCCTTAAAAAACTGTTCGCAGCGGAGTGCCTCCTATCCGGGTCACTCCGCTTTTTTTAATTAACCCGGATCGTCGTTAAGGAGAGTGAAGATGATGCAAGAAAAAGATATGCCCAAGGCTGATTTTATAACTTCAATTATCCTGATTGCTTTTTCGATTGGTGTAATCATCATGTCAATCCAAATGCCCCGCTTTGAACACCGTGGAGCCCACCCCTTGTCCGCGCCCGGAATCGTCCCGGGAGTTTTAGGGTTCATTATCGGTCTCTTCGGGATTAGTCTGTTTGTCCGCTCTCTCCGCCAAGGAGGGCACCGGTTAGGCTTATCAAAGGACAAGTTCATTAACTGGCTCCGCAAACCGGCTACGCTCCGGCTTTTGCTCACCATTGCCCTTACATTAATTTATGCCTGGGGACTGGTCGGCCGGATCTATTTCCCGCTTGCGACCTTTTTGTTCATTGCCTCCTTTATCATTATTTTTGAATATGACCGGCATGAGGAGAGAAATAAAAAGGTGAAACGGATCGGCATTGCCCTTCTCATTGCGCTCCTCGCTTCAGCTTCCATCTCCGCTTTATTCCAATACGGGTTTCTGGTCAGATTACCTTAGGAAGGAGGATTCTCTATGCTCAACGGTCTAACGATGTTTCTGGAAAGTCTGGCCGGTTTTCTAAATCCTATCACTCTTTTTCACGTCTTTTGGTCAACCCAGCTTGGGATCATTATCGGAATGCTCCCTGGCCTCACGGCGACGATGGGCGTTGCTTTACTGACAACCTTAACTTTCAAAATGCCGGCCGATCAGGCAATTCTTGTCCTGATCTGTAACTATGTCGGCTCTATTTACGGCGGCAGCCGCAGCGCCATCCTCCTTAACATCCCCGGTACACCGGCCAGTGCGGCGACCACGGTCGATGGTTACCCGTTGGCGCAGCAAGGACTCGCCGGCAAAGCGATTGGGATGGCAACCACCGGTTCCTTCTTAGGTTCGGTGATCGGCCTCATCTGTTTGGCCATTTTCACCCCGTTAATTGGTAATTTTGCTCTTAATTTCCAATCCTTTGAGTTTTTTACCCTTGCCATCTTCGGTGTAGTAATCTGCGGTAATCTGACCGCACCCAAGGATCCGTTGAAAGGTTGGATCTCCGGTTTTCTGGGCCTATTCATCGCCATGATCGGGATGGAAAGCATCCATGCCCACGTACGCTTCTCCTTCGGCAACGTTAACCTGGCCGGCGGAATCGATCTAATCCCGGCGATGGTTGGGGTCTTTGGTTTTTCCGAGATCCTGATGGTCATGAAGAATGAGAAGTTCCAAGTGGTGAAGACGAAAATAACCCGGGTTGTCCCCAAAATCGGCGAAGTTTTACGTTATTGGAAGACCATTATCCGCTCGGGCATCATCGGCGTCTTTGTCGGGGCAATCCCCGGTGTGGGTGAAGATATTGCCGCCTGGGTTGCTTACGATTTTGCCAAAAACAGCAGTAAAGAAGCAGACAAGTTCGGTAAAGGGAGTTACGAGGGGCTGATTGCCTCCGAAACCGCCAACAATGCAGCCTGTGGCGGAACGATTATTCCCGTCCTCTCCCTCGCGATCCCTGGCTCGGCGCCGGCTGCCGTTTTGATGGCTGCCATGTTCATCCACGGTGTCCGCCCCGGTC
>JAKOVI010000140.1 GCA_029782135.1 Bacillota bacterium | reverse complement strand
CACATCCATGTTCGGGCTCTTCGCGCGGAGGGCATGATAGGCATTTTTGTAGAAACGGAAACCAAGCCCGAATTGAACAGGCGTGGCGATAATGAACTGGAAGTATTCGTTATGCAGAAACGGCACGTCAATCCCGACTAAACTCAGGAGCATCGCCAGGAGTAACGGCGAAGTGAGGACAGCGGAGATGGTTAGTTCCTTCTTTAATCGCCCAATCTCCTTCTCCCGCGCTTCCTTTTCCCGGTCGCGGCTGACTTCCTCCGCCCGCGCCGCCTGGTACCCCAGTGCTTCCACCGCTTTTAGCATGTCGGCGACTTTGATTTGTCCCGGATCATATTCCACCACCGCTTGCTCAGTGGCGAGATTAACTGCCGCTTTGGTCACCCCAGGGAGACTGTTCAGCTTCTTCTCAATCCGCGCGGCGCAGGCCGCACAACTCATGCCGGTAATCTTAAGGGTCACCTTTCCCTCCGGCGCCGTATTGACCGGAACATAGCCTAACTTTTCAATCACTTCCCTAAACTTTTCAACGTTCACAAGCTCTTCCTCATATTCGATCGTCGCCTGTTCAACGGCAAAATTGACGTTGGCCTGCCGGACCCCTTCCAGTTTCCGCAGGTTCTTTTCGATCCTGGCCGCACAGGAAGCACAGGTCATCCCGGATATTTTAAGGGAGGTTTTTTTCACCATTCCAATCCCGACCTTTCCACTTTTTTAATGTCCCCTAACTGTTTTTCACCAAGCTTTCTACTTGAAAATACGCTCATCGCTCGTGTGAATGATTATCTTGACCAGCATTTGCCCAGAATACTCGAAGAAATTCACTGGAGCAAGGAAACACCATCCTGTCCCGGCGGGGACTGTGACGAGAATTGGTTTTCATCACTTCGTTGTCCTGGCAGAAGCCATGGTGAATGACGATCTAGTGGCAACTGGCGCCGCCTGCGCCGCCGCCACCGGCTCCGAAGCCTACCGGTTGGTAGTTTTCCACTTCGGCCTTGATCGCTTCGCGATTAATCTGAGCAAGGCTGGGAACAACCTTCACATACCCCTTGAGCGTCCCGTTTAAAGAGTAGAGGGTAAAATCGGCGACGGGGGTAAATTGGATCTCATTTTTACCTGCTTTGAGTTCCATGATCGCCCGGTATTCCGGCAAGATCAAACTACTGTTCTCAGGGCTCAGCGTCTCCCCATTGATCACCCATTGGGTGGGGATACCTTTTTCCAGAACAAGCACCGCCGGTGACAACCGGTCCGCTTGCACAGTAAGGGTTATATACTGCACCCCGTCTTTAATTTCGCCAATCCCAAACTCCTCGGTGGGAATCCCGTTTCCCACCGGGGACCAGTTTGAATTTTGGTTCCCGCCGTTCGTGACCGCGTTTAGTTCTTCCCCTGAAACGGCCGCCAGATCCGGCACGACTTTAATCGTGCTGCGGATCATCCCCATCCAGCAGGTATAAATAATGTTGCCTTCCTCCTCAGGCGTGAACTCGATCAGATTGTCCCCGACCACCAGTCTTTTTTGGATCCCGTATTTGGGAATGGTGATGGGGTTGTTGCACCCGTTGAGGTCACCCGGCTCGACCCGGATCGTCCATTTCACCGGAATCCCCTTCTGGACAATGAATGGAACATACCTGCCCGCTTCGAGCTCGGTGGTGATGACCTGCACATTACCCTGGATGCGGGCAATATTGCCGGTCGCGGGCGCCGGCAGCCCGCTCCCCAACCCGGATAAGGCAAGTCCCCGCGCGGCCATCACCAAACCGAGCAGGATGACCAGGATGGCGCCGCCCTGCAGCATCTTCCGGGTAAATCTGGCGCTCAGCATGGAACTGATCGCCCCCAAGCTAAACATCAAAGGCACAGTACCGGCACTGAAAGCGAACATCGACAAGGCTCCTGCCGTAAAGCTCCCGGTCCCTAAGGCATAAAGCTGCATTGCCTGCAGGGGTCCGCAGGGCATCAGCCCATTGAGTAAACCTACGTAAAAAGGGCCAAGCTTTCCTTCTTTCCCCTCTGGTAGCTTGCGAAAAAACCGCGGCAGCCGCGGGCTTATTTTCCGCAGCCAGGGGAAGATGTTTAACATATTCAACCCCATAAGCACCATTAAGCCGCCGGCAATGATGGCGACCATCCCTTTCGCCGGGCCGGAAAAACTGATCACGGAACCTAAGGCACCGACCAACCCGCCGATGGCGGTATAGGAAAGAACCCTCCCGCCGTTATATAAGAAGCTAGGCCTGAGCCGCTCAAACCTGCTTTGCTGACCGGCTTCCAACCGGTAGTTAACACACTGCGAGAGGTTAAGCCCGCCACACATAGCGATACAGTGCAGTGAAGTCAATAACCCGGTCAGGAAGAGCAGCCCGTAGCCCATTGACCGGTTAACTTCCGGAATGAAATTAAAACCAATAGTCTTCTTGATCATAACATAAAACGCCAGGAGGATCATCCCGATCCCCAAAAGCTGGCCGGTAGTAAGTTTGTCCTTCCCTGCTTGTCGCTCTGCATTAACCGCCGCTTCCCCGGCTTCTCCGAAGGCGGATGAGTGTTTAACCTTATAACCTAACTGTTCGACATTTGCCATGATTCTCTCAAGGTCAAGCAGATTTGCATCATACGTAATGTAAGCATTAGCACTGCTGTAAATGACCTTGGCTTCCACGACCCCGTCCAGTTTTTGCAGCGCCTTTTCGATCCGCGCCGCACAGCTAGGACAAGTCATCCCCTCGATCGGTAATACGTTGCGGATCAATTTTTGTCCCATCTTTATCCCCCTATTTACAAAATGCCCTTCCACGCAGGAGCGACAACTTCCAAGCCGAATTCAACGCTCCCTCAGTCTGTTTTCTTTGGCCTTTTTTCATTCCCCTGCCGGTTTAACTGACAGCAATCTAGCGGGCCTTTGGCGAAAGATCTTTCGTTTTCGTTCGCCAGTTTCTCAAAAAAGCGATTGATGGCATTCTTCAAACGTTTCAACATAACATTCCCCTCCTATTTCCGCCAATTTATCATGTTTTTGTGGAGATTTTATGGAGAACCCCCGCCCTCTTTTTCCCCGGAGGATCAGGCACAGCAAAGAACTCCCGCAGGCTTTAAAATGGAAAAGGACCGCCGGAAAACCCGGCGGTCCCTTTACAAGCTTAACCGGTCATCTTTAAATTTTTTAAAATCCATACTTCGTTTCTCCCAGGAAAGTCATCTAGATGCTGGATAGCCGGCATCATGGACTAATTCAAATGTTCATTCCTCCTGGAACAGCGGAGTGGATAAATACCGTTCCCCGGTATCCGGTAAGAGCACGACAATCGTCTTGCCTTTATTCTCCGGACGCTTCGCCACTTCGGTCGCAGCAAATGCTGCTGCCCCGGAAGAAATCCCGACGATTAACCCTTCATACCTCGCCAACTGGCGGGCGGTACGAAAAGCTTCTTCCGTCTTCACGGTGATGATCTCATCAACCACCGACCGGTTGAAGACCGCCGGGACAAAACCCGCTCCGATGCCTTGAATTTTATGGGGTCCCGGGTTCCCACCGGAGAGAACCGGTGAATCAAAAGGCTCAACTGCGATGATTTTCACTCCGGGTTTGCGTTGTTTTAATACTTCACCGACTCCGGTAATCGTCCCGCCGGTCCCGACCCCGCCGACGAAAATATCCACTTGTCCGTCGGTATCCCGCCAAATCTCCTCTGCCGTCGTGCGGCGATGAATCTCCGGGTTGGCCGGGTTTTGAAATTGCTGCGGGATAAAGGAGTTCGGCGTGGCCGCTGCCAGTTCTTCGGCTTTCCGGATGGCGCCTTTCATTCCCTCGGCTCCGGGAGTTAAAACCAACTCCGCTCCTAAGGCTTTTAAGAGATTCCGCCGCTCCAAACTCATCGTTTCGGGCATCGTTAAAATCAGCTTATACCCCTTGGCCGCGGCGACAAAAGCCAAGGCAATCCCGGTATTACCGCTGGTCGGTTCAATGATCACCGAATCTTTGTTCAATAATCCTTTTTCCTCGGCGTCTTTAATCATATTGTACCCAATCCGGTCTTTGACGCTTCCCGCCGGGTTAAAGTACTCCAGCTTGGCAATGACCCTGGCCCCCAAGGCGTGGCCCCGGTTATAGTTTGACAGTTCCAAGAGCGGTGTGTTTCCGATTAAATCGGTCAGGTTCCTGGCGATCTTCGCCATCATCATTCCTCCTCGCTGCTTTTTATCTATTTCGGCCGCGGTATCCGCCGGCTTTAGACGATTACAGGAAAACCCACCCTGTACTCCATTTTTATCCATCGTTTTACGTGTTATTATACTATTTACTTATGAAGAATTTATGAAGAAGTATAAATCAATTGAACATTTTAACCGATTATAAAAGATACACAGAAAAATTCCAAAAAGAAATGAGGTATTGGATGAATCCATCGAATATTTCCGACCAAACGTTAAAGGACTTAATCTGTAAGGATCTTGATGTTGAATTTGAGTTTTTAGCGCTTAAAATCCTCTTATCGCGGCTTCGTCTTAAAGCCAAGAGCGACTCAACCCCCAACGCCATCAATAACTCCATTGCCGAACTTAGAAAACTCTTTGACCGGTTCGCGAATTTACCGGCACTTCAAAAGGATCTCCAAAAAATAATGGAAAGCGAGAGATAGAAATGAAGGTCTTGTTTAAGGTAAGCGAAGTGATCGATAAGATTAAACAAGGGAAAAAACTGCTTTTGGCGGGAGATGAAAACCTCCTCCGCCAGCTTCCGGCCGGACAATGGATCGCCGGAACCATTCCTTATTTCATGGCGGAAGAAGGTGGTTTGGAAACTAGAGAGCATTTGTTTGTCAACGAATTACCGTCTTATATTAGTAACATTAAAATCACAAAATACTCTGCCGGAACCGTCGCCAATGTTTACAATGATGCGCCCCCCAACGGCTTCAGTATCATCATCATTCCGGCCTTTAGTCCGACCCATTTTGCATTTGCCCTAAATGCCCCGCAATTTCCCAACTTTGCCACCAGCCAGCTAATTGGCTGGATTTCCGGGGTTCACTTGGACGAAATCAACCGGCAAAAACCAAAGATTGCCAACGGCGAAACCTTAGAAATTCTTGACGACGGCGCCATTGTTATGCATGTTGAATTGCCAGAGAACAAATATGCCGACCTTAATATCATTAACATCTTCACCCAGGGAGCAGGCGATACCATTACCTTCCCGGCCGACGGCTTCAAGGCGACGGACGCCGAAATTAACGGAGAAAAGGTAAATTTTGCCGATTATCTAACAGCCAAAAAGATCGATACCCGCTTGCCTTTAGTTGCCAATTATTGCGGCGCGATGATCAACACCAGTATTCAGGGGATTGACCAGCAGCAAAAACAGGTTACCTTCTATGCTCCTGTCTTTAAGGGGATCGAGTACAAGATTGCCGCTCCAATCGACGACTATATAACCGCTTTTATGAAACAACTTCCCCAAGAGGATACCGGCCAGATCTTTTTCTCCTGCAATTGCATCCTCAACTATGTCTATTCTAATCTTGCCGGGAAAAAGACCGGTGAAATTATGGGACCGATCACTTTCGGCGAAATTGCCTACCAATTATTAAACCAAACTCTGGCTTACATTAGTATTAAGGATCTGGCGTAAGCGGCAAACTTTCTTTTCTTCTCTTTAGACTCCAGCCCAGACCATTGCCAGCAACGGCGTCCACAAGTAAATGTCCATAAAAAGGATCGCAAGACAGGAAGAAACTCGGGTCAAAGCACCCGAGTTTCTTGTTAATCCCTTTTTCGCTGATCATTAAAAACTGGTTAAGGCGACCGGTCCCGCCGGGAAAAAAGCAGCACCCCGCCAGTGCTGAACGATCCCGATTTACGCAAACATCAGCAGACTGACGGCCATTACGATCATACCTGCCATCAAGCCGTAAATCGCCAGATGATGTTCGCCGTACTTTTCGGCGGTCGGGAGGAGTTCATCCAGTGAGATATAGACCATAATCCCCGCGACGGCCGCAAAGACGAGGCCAAACATCAATTCGCTGATGAACGCCTTCAACAAAAAGAAGCCGACCACCGCCCCGAAAGGCTCGGAGAGGCCGGAGAGGAAAGAGTACAAAAAGGCTTTCTTCCGGTTGCCGGTCGCATAATAGACCGGGATCGAAACGGCAATACCCTCCGGGATATTATGAATGGCAATCGCCACCGTAATACTGATCCCCAGGGTGGGATCCTGAAGGGCGCCGGTAAAGGTCGCCAGTCCTTCGGGGAAATTGTGCACAGCAATTGCCAACGCCGAAAACAAACCCATCCGCATTAAGTCAGCCTGTTGAGTCCCGGCTTCTTCCATCTCCTTAACGTCACGCATGGCATGGGGGTTTTCAACATCGGGTACTACCTTGTCGATCAAAGCGATTAAAAAGACACCGGCAAAAAAAGCAATCGTCGTCACCAGATAACCGGTCGAGGGGCCTAGCGCTTTTTCCAAGTCGAGCCTGGCTTGCGCAAAGATCTCAATCATTGAGACATAAAGCATCACTCCGGCGGAAAAACCCAAGGTTATTGATAAAAACTTCTTATTCGTTTGCTTGGTGTAAAAGGCGAGGATACTGCCGATTCCGGTTGACAAACCGGCAATCATGGTTAATCCGAATGCCAGTAATAAATTCTCTGTTGCCACCATCCCGCGGTGCCTCCTTGCTCTGCTTCTCATGTTTTCGGTTTAAGCATCCAAAAGGTCCGTTATTGTCTTCTCTGCTAACGGCTTTTTTTACTTAAACCATTTTCCAATACTATTAGTTATTTCTTGTTTTTCTCCTGCCGCCAGTTAACCGTTTCCAACTCCGTGAGTTCTTCTAAAAGGGTGTTTTTCTCCTGCGAAAGGAATGGCTTCAAGGTTGTTTTTGCGTGTGGCAGGAATGGCAACCGCCAACACCGAAATAAGGATAGGCCCTACGCTCAAAATGATTTCCCTGAAACGAAAGGAGGATCGCGCATGGCCTGTGATTCCAAAACAAACTGTACTTGTACCTACAGCTGCCACCGGCGTGGAAAATGCTGTGAATGCGTCGCTTATCACCGCCGGGCCGGTGAAGTACCGGGTTGTTTCTTTACCCCGGCAGGCGAAAGGACTTATGACCGGTCAATCGAAAATTTATACCGCGACCATTGCCGGAAGTAATGTTGGACCGGTATGGTTACCGGAAGAAGCTTTGAGCAAAACATTCCAAGATCAAGAGAACCGCAAGTAAACGGAGAGGATCAAATGAAGATGAATGGTCTTGTCATCTGTCTAATTCTCTTCCTGCTTGGCGTATCCTTTTTCCTCAAATTTGCCCGGGCGGCGGAGCGAATTGAACCCGGCCGCCTTGCCTGGCTTGAGGAGACACTAATCGCCCACCGGGGTTTACATGACGAAAAAATCCCGGAAAACTCGCTTCCCGCCTTTCAAGCGGCAATCGAAAAGGGCTATCCCATTGAACTGGATGTCACGATGACTAAGGACCGGAAACTGGTGGTCTATCATGACAAAAAACTGCGGCGGGGAATGGGGATTGACGCTTATTTACATGACCTCACCTACGACGAACTGACTCAGTACAAGCTCTTTGGCACTGCGGAAAAGATCCCCTTATTCGCCGAGGTGCTTGCGACCGTCGCCGGCCGGGTTCCGTTGCTGATTGAGATTAAAAATGAGGGTAAAGTGGGAGAAATGGAGAGCCTGCTCTACCAGGAGTTACAAGGCTATAAAGGCCAATATGCCATTCAGTCCTTCAATCCGTTTACCCTTCAATGGTTTAAGAATAACGCCCCGGAGGTGATCCGGGGACAACTGGCAGGTAGCTTTTGGGTCAGCGATTACGAGGTCGAATGGGCAGGAACCACCCGTTTACCCTGGTATAAAAAGATCTTATTAAGAAACCTCTTGCTGAATTTTGTCAGCCGGCCGCATTTTATCGCCTACGAAGCCAAAAATTTATCTACCCTCCGGCTCCGAAGCCTCCGCCGGTTGGGGGTGCCCATCCTGGGCTGGACCGTTAAAACAAAGGCCGAGTATGAGGAGGCCAAAACCAAGTTTAATAATTTAATTGTTGAGGGGAGCTTTGATTAACCACGCCCCCCAAGTTCTCATCTTGCTTGAAGATCTCTTTGATCTGATCTTCGCATTCGAGAAAAACCTCGACAATTTCCGGATCAAAAGCCTTACCGCTCTCCTCCCGGATAATTTTGAGGCTTTCTTCATGGGAAATGGGCTCTTTATAGACCCGTTTTGAGCGCAGGGCATCGTAGACATCAGCAATCGCCATGATCCGGGCGGATAAAGGGATGGCCGTCCCCGCCAAACCCTGGGGATAACCGGTGCCGTCCCATTTTTCATGGTGAAAATTGGTGATACTAACCGCCAACTCCAAGAAACGGCTGTTCGGAAACTTCTCAAGCACCTCTAAGAGGGTATTCGCCCCGATCGTAGTATGGGTCTTCATTAATTCATATTCTTCCACCGATAAACGGCCTGGTTTCAGCAGAATGTGGTCGGGAATTCCCACCTTGCCGATATCATGCAACGGGCTGACCTGGGTGATTTTTTCGATATAGTCATCATCGATGTAGTTTTGGTATTTTTTCCGGCGCCGCAAATTACTGGCCAGCAGCCGGCAGATTTGGGCCACCCGTTCGATATGCGCCCCGGTGTTATCATCCCGGGATTCGGCCAGCTTAACCAATGAATAAATCATGGCCGTCTTCGTCTCGGCAATCTCTTTTTCCTTATTGACGCGATCCTTATACTCCCGGTGGTAATAGTCAGAGAAAAAACCGATCACCAAAGCGATTGTGGAATAGATAAAAATGCGCATAATCCAGTTGATCGACGCCTGGCTTATTGCCAGAGCAGTATCCAACGGCATGAACGGCCCCATCAGCAAGCCACTGATGAACGCGTGGACCAGCCCATGCCATTTTCCATGGGTGGACGCCATAATCGCAATTGGGATATACATGAAATTAGGATATGAGCTTGTGGTTCCCCCCGTTAAGTAAACGACCGTCGTGATGAACAGGGAGAGGAAATAAGAAAAGAGCAATATGTAAATATTCCTCTTACGAAAACCTGGTTTTTCCTGTTTCATCCCGCTTTAAGCTGACCTCCCTTCTTACGGCCCTCGTTTTTTTATCGTCATCGTTTACTTTCGTCCTGCCTTCTGCTTTTACATTTATTTAACATATAAATATGACAAATTATAATCATTTCCTTCTTTTTTCGACAATTTCTCTGTTGCAAAGGCCCCATCTCCGCTCGAGGGGGCCTTTGTTGAACTTTTAACGCCTGTTCCAAAAACAACCTCGGCGAAGCGGAGATCATCTGCCGGTACACAAGAATAATCGGTTAGGATCCGCGCAACCTATCTGATGATAACCCGTTTTTGCGATTTGGAGACAGGAGTATTCATGAGCAATCAAAACTATCCGGATAAAACGGAGAAAAATACGAAAATTATCTTTTGCGGTTCCCCGAAAAGTTTTACCGGTAACCTCCGGACCAACCTGGAACTCCTCAGAAGCAAACTTGGATCGGACCGGTTAAAGTTTAAACTGTTTACGGTCGGAACCCTGAACCCGAAAAAGGTTGCCGTTGCCTATCTGGAAGGGATGGCCCCACCCGGATTGCTGCAACGGTTGAGCAATAAAATCGCCGGTCTCAAGCAAGAACAATTAATTGGCCCCGGTCACCTGGAAATGCTAATCAAGGATTTTCCCCGCTCCCCATTCCC
>JAKOVI010000120.1 GCA_029782135.1 Bacillota bacterium | reverse complement strand
GCGCTTCCGTTCCCAACCCATCCAGACCCCTTCCTGGGGATTGTACCGCCGCTCGCGGTGTAATAGATGGAAATAACTTTCGCCCTCCGGATGGGGGTAACGCTCGTTCAAGGCGGCGATCCCGGCCAGGGCCGCTTCGAGAAGCGGGGCGTCTTCCGGACGCTCCTTTTCCGCGGCATCGGAAAAATCGGTCAGCAGGGCGAAATAGATGTGCGGATCGGTATTGGCCAGATGGTAGACTTCCAGTTTCCGCAGTAAAGACTCAACATCCTCCATACTCCCTAAAATCGTAGGGATCACCACCATCGTCGCTGCCTCGAGCGGAATGCCGTTGCGGAATTCGATCTTTGGTAGGATCTGTGGTGGAAAAACCCAATTCAAGACCGCATGGACCAAACGGACGGCGCTTCCGGCCACCGGGGCAAGCAGCAACAGACCGGCGAAAACCAACTGTAGAGGGGTAAAGGCCTGTAAGGCGGATAAGGACCACAAAAGACCGGTATAGATCAGCAAAAAACAAAGGACCAAAGAGGGGAAATAGACCAAATTCGGCTTTGCGCGCGCGGTCCGCCGGAAATGACGGAGGCCGCCCCCTTTACAATTTAAGGTTTGGGCCAGCTCTTTCCAGCCAACATCCAGCAGATAATACCCGACATGGGTCTTGACATTACCTTCGCCCGGGTTTTTGGTGGCCGCCCGGGCCAAAGCCAACACCTTTTCGGCGATTCTTTCTTCCGGTAACCGCCATTCGCGGGCAAACAACTCCACCTCACGCCGCATTAAGCTGCGGCTCTCGTAATCCATCTCCGGGTAGATCCGGGCCGGATCCTGGCGCAGGGTCTGCTCGACCAGGCTTAACTCTTCAAAATACTCATCCCACAGGGCCAGATTGACCTCCTGCAGCCCGCGGAAGAAGTTGCCGGCCATTGTCCGGTAGCTGGCTTGCCGTTGATGTTCCCGTTCTTTTAAATCGGAAAGGGTGAGATTTTCCGCCTTTACCCGGGCATCGAGCCAGTAGAGGAGGGGTTTTAAATCGGCGGACCGGCGGAATTCCTGTTCCAAAAAGAGCAGAACTGAAGGATCGGCCAGATCCATGTATTTTTCCAACTTGAAAATG
>JAKOVI010000118.1 GCA_029782135.1 Bacillota bacterium | reverse complement strand
CCCTTCCCAAGCAGGCACTATTATAAGAGAAATCTCCTCGGCACAATTAGCGTGGGAAGTAAATTTAATGCAATACCGGAAACTGTTTTCGGGAAATATTAAAGCTCTAGCTTATACTAGAGCTTTAATTTTGCGCAGGTTTTATTCTCAGATGAGGAAATCCTTAACCTAAGCGCTTAACATCTTCTCTTTTGCGACGCTCGCTGCCGTCGCCGCATCCGGAGCATAAGCGTCCGCCCCGATTTTTTCGGCGAATTGCGCGGTGACCGGCGCGCCGCCGACCATAATATAAACCGCGTCACGAAGGTTTTCGCGTTTAATCGCGGCAATCACCGTCTCCATCTGGGTCATGGTCGTCGTCAGCAACGCGGACATCGCCACGATCTGCGGCTGTTCGTTTTTGATCGCTTCGACAAATTTTTCCGCCGGTACGTCGATGCCTAAATCGATCACGGTAAACCCTGCGCCCTGGAGCATTATTTTGACCAGATTCTTTCCGATATCATGCAGGTCGCCCTGAACGGTGCCGAGCACCACTTTACCGAGGGGCTTAACGTCCTCGTCCACCAAATACGGTTTCAGCACCTCCATCCCGGCATTCATTGCCCGGGAGGCAATCAGCACCTCCGGAACGTAAACCTCGTTCACCTTAAACTTCTCGCCGATGATTGACATCCCATGTAATAAACCGTCGGTCAGAATCTGGTTGGGTGAAATCCCCTCCGCCAATGCCTGGCTGACCAGGTTCTGGACTTCCTTGGCCCGTCCTTGTTGCAAAAACTCCGAGATGCTTTGGATAATCTCTTTCTCCATCCGTTTCCCCTCCACACTGATAAAATTGGTTAAGAAAAGTCTCCCTTAAGCTCCTCTTGACCGGCGAAACTCACCGGGTGAAACCCCAACCAGTTTCTTGAAGACTTTGCTGAAATAGCTTTGGTCTTTGAAGCCGACCAGACCCGCCACTTCAACCAAGGGCAGATCTTCGTCCAGCAGTAGTTCTTTGCTGTATTCGATCCGCAGTGCACTCAGGTATTCACTGAAAGTACATTTCATCTCATTTTTAAAGAGTTTGCTGAAGTAGGCCGGACTTAAATGCACTTCCTCGGCCACCTGATCGAGACTGATTTCTTGCATATAATTGGCCCGCAAATAAGAGACCGCTTTATATATAATATCGACATTTTTCACATTAACTAGATTAAAGACGCAATCGGTAAATCTCACCATCACTTTTGACAGCCAGAAGGCGATCTCGTCAACCGACGATAAACGTTCGATATCCCATAGAAAGCGGTGGTTGAGTCCGAAAATCATCCCGATTTCGGCTCCGCCCTCGACCGCAGCCCGTGAGAGGAGAACGACCAACTCAACAACCCGGGTTTTAATCAGTTCCAAGTCATTACCCTGCGAAAAAAAGACATATCCCAGGATCTCGTTTAAGATCTCCTGGGCGCCGGCCTTGTCGCCCCGGCGGATCTTCGCCATCAGTTCCTTCTCTTTCGCCACGAAAGGATAGTCTCTACCCTCATCAGGTATATTCTTAAACTCTTGCAGGCACTGACAGATCGATTTCTGTTGCGCGAAAAATTCACTCTTCTCTTTAAAGCGCCCGGTTTCGGTCTCCGAAAGAAAACCGGCCAGGGAAAAGAGGAGGATCGCCAGATCATTCACCAACCCCGGTTCCAGATAAGGGATCTCGCCCAGTCGTTCCTGCAGAACGATAATTTCCTGTTCGGATAGGCCATTTTGTTGCAAGATCTCTTCAATTAGCGTATCTTCGGGTTTGCTCATGATCACCGGCCCGGCGACCAGCGAGTATTGGATATGATAGCCGCTGAGAATCGGGGCGACCCAATGGACAAGCCCAAAGGGGCAGAAAAAAACATAAGCTTCCCCAAACTTGTCAGCCTGGTAACTCCCATAAAGATGTGCTTTGAAACATTCCTGCCGCCGCGCCGGTGACTCCTGGATCAAGCCACAAAACGGATTGTCCGGAACAGTTTTCAAAGACGGCCGGCCGAGGGACGTAGCCGGCGTCTCTTCGACCGGTCTACCCTGCGCATCAATTACAAACGCCGGAACTTTTGTGGCATTCACATAGGCACGGCAGGACTTGATGACTTTTTTTAGTTCGGGCATCTCCATCTCCACTTGTTAAAGGCTTAATCAATCATTTCAACACTTTAACTAACCAATCCTTTATGTCTTGCCGAAATAATTGCGCCCATCTTTGGTGGAACCTGCCAAGCCGTATTACTTGGCAAGCATGGAAATTCTCTTTCGCCTGGAAATTTTACTATCCGTTTATTATTATAAACTTTATTCTCTATATGTTATTGTAGATTATTAATGCCCTTGGTAATTTTTTGTTCTAAGTCAGGCCGATAAGCAACGGTCAAGAAAAAGTGTCATACCCCTGCCCTTCGGTTATGAAAACCCATTTTAAAACCCGGGCTTTTGAAACCCGGGCGTAAATCAGGGTTTTGCAAAATCTTAAAAGCGGTAGGTTAGGCCGAGCATATGCGTTTCAGCCATATCTGGCAAAAAAGCATAATCAATTTCCAGACCCGCCAGCTTCAGCCCGCAGCCAAGCGTTATGTTCCCCCGGTCCGACCCGGCGCGGAGGGTAAAATTATTGATCCGCTGTTCAAAGCCGAACCGGAAACGTTGCCGGGTTTCCACATCCGTCGACTCGCCAAGCAAGTCATAGACGGAGGCCGTGACCAGGAGGGAATCGGTGACTTGGTAAGAAACGGCTGGGCGTACATTTAAAATATAAATGCCCCGCAAATAAATATTTTTACACCAATCGAAGATCACAAACTCCGGTTTGTTAAAATCTTGCAGCAACAGCCCAAAACGCAAACGGTCCGTTGCTTTAAAGAGCAGACTTAGATCAACCGCCATAAAGGTGGCGGTATCTATCACTTTATCATAAGGCGAAAAATCGTATCCGAGTCCATAATTGACAAACCTTATATTTCCCCCGATTGACCATTGTCCGTTGATCCTTTTCGCGAGGGAAAAGATTAATTCGCTTATTTTCCTTTCTTTAAAAGCCGGATTATCAGCCGGCAGATAACCAAACACCCAACGGTCATCAATATTAATATAACCGATTGCATAGGCCAGGCCGATACGCGGATCATAGGTGCCGGTCGCCAGGTAATCATCATAGTTATAAATATCCCGGTTATTTAATGTATACGTCCAGGTAAATTCCCCCCCTTTCAGTTGGACCAGGCCTGCCGGGTTCCAGTACACGGCATTGATATCATCCGCCACCCCGGTAAAACACGCCCCCATCGCCATCGGCCGGCCGCCGACGCAGGCCGAAACCGGCCCGCTCCCTAAAAAACTGAGGCTAATTAGACAAAATATGGTCAGAAATAACTTTCTCATCTCTTATCCCCTCTCGCCCTCATACCCCAGGATCTTCTTCCCCACGCAGCACCGGACAATCAAGAGTATACTTTTTTACCCTCAAAACCCCTGCTCCTGTGCGCACAAAGCGTAACTTTTAAGCAATTATGCCCCTCTAATCTAATTTTCGTTATAATACTTTTTTCCCCTGCTTTTGTGATCATCGCCTGCATCGAAAATCCTCATCGTAATTCGCTTCACTACTCGTCACCCGGCTCGTTACAGCCATTCTTGCTAATTTGCCCTTTCAACATTTAACTAACCGGGGCTGAAGGTGTCTCCGGTGGCTTGAATTTCTTGCCATAGTATTCTTAGCAAAGCGGAGATTGAAAGCAGGCCGTGCGATCCGGAAGTCGCGCAACAAAAAACCCCGGTTTCAGCCATTGGAAAACCGGGGTTTAACTTAAAGCCTTTTCACGCACCAAATGAGCATTCACTTGTTCCGCACGATGTCTTTGACCTTCATCAGCCTGGTCAGATTGGCGCGCTCATTCTCTTCCAGCTTCATCGCGATATATTTGATCTGTTCCTTTAATTTCGGGATTAAAACATACTCCAAGGCGTTCACCCGCCGCCGGGTCCGCTCGATCTCGGCAGCCAACAGCTCCACAGTCTTCTCCGCCTGCGCCAGTTCGATCATCCTTCCGAAACTGGCCGCCAGCAATTCGACCGCCTCGTCAAGCTCAGCGGAGGTTTCTGTCATCCCGAAGCCGTTCCCCAGCGCCGGTGTCATCTGCAGGGAGAAGACCGGTACTTCCACTCCCATCTTCGTTGTTGTCCCCGCCGCCAAGGTTGCCTCTCCCCGCGAGGTGGCAATCGCCGCCTCCAGCACTTCCCGGGAGATCACCGCCCGCGCCATCGCAAAACCGCCCGCCGACCGGGCCAGGTCAGCCTCCACGCCCAGCCGCAAACGCTGGTTCTCCTCGACCAGGTCCAAAAAATTCTTCATCAGTTCATCCAGTTTATCCTTGAGCAGCTTGTGCCCACGCGTCGCAGTTGCCAACCTTCGCTTCAGCCCGAGCAGTTCCATCCGGGTTGCATTGACCCGAATCTCCAAGCCATCACCCCCCGCCTCAGCATCCAAATCGTCGCTGAAATATTTCCGCAGTCTTTCCGCACCAAGCGCTTTATTCCTTCTTCCCGGTCTCCGGCAGGTACTTATCGAGATACTCTTCGCGGATTCGCTTCAGTTCAGCCCTGGGGATGAGGGTCAAAAGCTCCCAGCCGATACGGAGCGTCTCTTCGATACTCCGGTTCTCTTCCATCCCTTGCCGCACGTACTTGTCCTCAAACTCATCGGCAAAATGGGCATATTTCTTATCCAGTTCGGAAAGGGCCGCTTCGCCAAGGATGACCGCCAGATCCTTCGCTTCTTTCCCCCGTGCATAGGCGGCAAACAACTGGTTCATTGTATCTGCATGGTCTTCCCGGGTTTTGCCGGCGCCAATTCCCTTGTCCTTCAAGCGGGAAAGTGAGGGCAACACGTCAATCGGCGGATAAATCCCTTTCCGGTGGAGCTCACGGCTGAGAATGATCTGCCCTTCCGTAATGTACCCCGTCAAGTCGGGAATCGGGTGGGTCTTATCATCTTCTGGCATCGTGAGGATCGGAATTAACGTAATCGACCCCGGACGGCCTTTAATCCGTCCAGCCCTTTCATAGATTGTCGCCAAGTCGGTATAGAGGTAGCCGGGATATCCGCGACGGCCCGGCACTTCTTTCCGCGCGGCGGAAACCTCGCGCAGGGCTTCGGCGTAATTGGTCATGTCGGTCAAAATGACCAGGACGTGCATATCCAGATCAAAGGCCAGGTATTCGGCGGCCGTCAAGGCCATCCGCGGTGTCGAGATCCGCTCAATCGCCGGATCATTGGCCAGGTTCATGAAGAGCACTGCACGCTCAAGAGCGCCGGTCCGTTGAAAGTCACTGACAAAGTAGTCCGCTTCTTCAAAGGTGATCCCCATCGCGGCAAAGACGACCGCAAACCGCTCACCTTTCCCTAGGACTTTGGCCTGCCGGGCGATTTGGGCGGCCAGTTGGGCATGGGGTAGACCGGAGCCGGAGAAAATCGGCAATTTCTGCCCGCGCACCAGGGTGTTTAACCCGTCAATCGCCGAACAGCCGGTCTGGATGAATTCGGACGGGTAGTTCCGGCTATAGGGATTAATCGGCGTCCCGTTGATATCAAGCGTTTTTTCCGGGATAATCGCCGGTCCCTTATCCTTCGGCCGGCCCATCCCGTCAAAAACCCGGCCAAGAATCTCCGGCGAGACGCCCAGTTCAATACTGCGCCCCAGAAAACGCACTTTACTGTCATATAAATTCAAGCCGGCCGACCCTTCGAAGAGCTGGACCAGCGCTTTATCCTGATTGACCTCCAGGACCCGCCCCCGGCGGAGTTCGCCCCCGGCCAACTCAATCTCCACCAGTTCATCATAGTTGGCGTCGGTGACACACTCGACCAGCATCAGGGGGCCGACCACTTCACGGACTGTACGATACTCTTTCAACATTTAAACCACCTCCCTGGCCGGTTCGTCTTCCGTCGCCACCAGTTTCTTTAAATCGGCCAGCAATCGGTCAAACTCTTCCTTGCGCCCTTCCGGGATATATTTGGCTTTCGCAATCCGTTCCCGGATCGGGAGGGCAAAGATCTGCTGCAGTCCCATCCCGCGGCGTAACAATTCTACCGCCACCTCTTCAAAGGTGAGGACAATCCGGAGCATTCCCAGTTGCTTCCCGAGGGAAGAATAGGTATCCACTTCATGGAAGGCATTCTGGTGCAAATAGTCCTCCCGGATCGAGCGGGCGACCTCCAAGGTTAACTGGTCACGCTCGGAAAGGGCGTCGACACCGACCAGCCGGACAATCTCTTCCAGTTCCGCTTCTTGTTGCAGGAGGCGCATCGCATGGCGGCGGAGCCGGACCCATTCTTCACCGATCTCCTGCCGGAAGTACTCTTCCAAACGTTCATTATATAAAGAATAACTTAACAACCAGTTAATCGCCGGGAAATGACGGCGATAAGCCAGGCTGGAATCCAGGCCCCAGAAGACCTTCACCACGCGCAAGGTGTTTTGGGTAACCGGTTCGGAGAGATCGCCACCCGGCGGGGAAACAGCCCCAATCGCGCTGATTGAGCCTTCCCGGCGGTCACGGCCTAAGCACACCGTCCGCCCGGCCCGTTCATAGAACTCCGCCAACCGGGAACCCAGATAGGCGGGATAACCTTCTTCACCCGGCATTTCTTCCAGCCGTCCGGAGATCTCCCGGAGCGCTTCCGCCCACCGGGAGGTCGAGTCGGCCATAATTGCCACATTATAACCCATATCCCGGAAATACTCCGCAATTGTAATTCCTGTGTAGATTGAGGCTTCACGGGCCGCCACCGGCATATCGGAGGTATTGGCCACCAGCACCGTCCGTTGCATCAGGTCCTTTCCGGTCCGCGGGTCCTGCAGTTCCGGGAATTCCATTAACACATCGGTCATCTCGTTCCCGCGTTCCCCGCAGCCAACGTAAACAATAATATCGGCATCCGCCCACTTCGCCAACTGGTGCTGGACCACCGTCTTGCCGCTGCCAAAGGGGCCGGGAATCGCCGCGGTTCCGCCCCGCGCAATCGGAAAGAAGGTATCAATAATCCGTTGCCCGGTGGTCATAATCCGGTCGGGCGGAAGTTTCTCCTGGTAAGGGCGTCCACGCCGGACCGGCCAGCGCTGCATCATCGTCAGTTCCTGCGGACCGTCCGCCGTCTCCACCACCGCAATCGTCTCCTCCACGGTAAACTCGCCGCTCTCGATCCTGGTTAACCTGCCCTTTACACCCGGCGGGACCATAATCCGGTGTTCCACCACTTCCGTCTCCTGGACGATCCCAAGGATATCGCCGGGTTCAACCTCCGTTCCTTCAGCGACCCGCGGCGTAAAGTACCATTTTTTATCACGTCGTAAACCCGGAACCTCAATACCCCGGCTGATACGGTCCCCACGCAGCGCCAACTGATCAAGCGGGCGTTGAATCCCGTCATAGATCGAAGAGATCAATCCGGGTCCCAGTTCCACACTTAACGGATAGCCGGTGGAGTAAACAGGGGCGCCCGGGCCAATCATCGTTGTTACTTCATAGACCTGGATCGAAGCCTGTTCCCCGCGGAGCTCAATAATCTCCCCGATTAACTTGTCTTCACTCACCCGCACCACATCATACATCCGGGCGCCGGGTATTCCTTCTGCTACCACCAAAGGTCCGGATACTCTTATAATCTTCCCTGTCTTCACTTGTTACCGACCTCTTTCTCCTTTAGGATATCGACGCCAACCGCCTTCTCGACAATCCGCCTGATCCGGGCCAGCGCATAACCCTCACTGCCGGCGGTGCCGGGAATATAGGTGATACACGGTAACGGTCTGCTTCCCCACTCCTCGATCTCACCGGTAAATCCCTGGGCGATTGATTCCGTGATAAAGATCACCCCGTAATTCAGGTCATCCTTCAACCGGTTAAGAATCTCCCGGGCTTCCTCTCCCTTCCTCACCGGAAATAAATCCAACCCTAAAAGACCAAAGCCCCGGATCAAATCTTCCTCCCCAATGACGGCCGTTTTATACGTAGACATTCCGCAACCTCCTCCTGACCGTCTCCACCGGGAGTTTATTCTTCTTCCCGGCAAATACGAAGCGTAAGTTGAGTACCTCCCGCTCTTTCGCCAGCAAGTAACCGATTACCGGTTCGATCCCCAACGGGACATATTTCGCCTCTTTAACCAGATCCAACAAGTAATTATCAATCTCCCGTTCGAGAAGGGGCAGAGCATTAAACACCTCTTCACCCCGTACCAAGTGAGCATAAGGGGTATTATTCACCAATGAAGCCAAGCTTGTCAGCGGCTGGGTATAATTTTCCACCCATTGCCTGCGTTCTATATAGCCCGGTTCGACCATAAACAGTTCAAACTCTTTCACCGGCGCGCCCGACTTGCGTAACCGGAGAAAAAGCTGAAGGTTAATGAGATCCCGCCGTGCCCGCCAGTAAGCGGCCAACAACGCCGAGCTTCGTTCCAGAACCCGCCGTCCATAACGGTAATAGGCGCGATCCAACGCCGCCGCCCGCTCCGGGCCGCGCTCCGGTAAATCCGCCAGCACCTCATTGATTTCCGCCGGTAAAGTGGAAGGCAGCACGCCCTCAACCATCTTTTTTAAGTCGGCAAAGGGGATAATCCCCAATCTGCTCGGCCGGCCATGTCCCGCGGTAACCACCAGCAGTTTTAGATTATGAACATCCCACCGCCGCAGAAAAACAAGCAATTCCGGAGCATCATCGGTCTGCTCCCGGAGAAATTGGTAAAGCTGCCCAAGTTGTTCTTCGAGGATATCCTCAAAATCACCGCCCGTTTCCCGTCCCCCGTATTCGGTCTCGCCCAACAGGCGGGCTGACTCCTCAATGGAAGGAGCGGTCAACAACCGTTCAAAAAAACCAACGGGGAGTAATTTGTTTTCCATCGCCCGGATCCGGCCGACAGCGTAGGCATAATCTTTCTCCGCCATTTCGATCCCCCCGTCAATTAAATAAAATCCCGGCGACTTCCGCATAATACCTCTCTTCTAAATCGGCCACCAGTTTCTCCAAGGAAGCATTTATTTCATAAGTCGAACTTTTCAGCAAGAAACCGCCTTGAATCCCGGCCGGTTCGGCACTGAGGCTCAACTGGCCGCGCCGTCCCTTCTCCGCCAGTTGCCGGTTGGTGGAGGCAATAAGCTCCGTCCAAAGGTTTTTCTCCGCCGCTGCAACAACAATCGTCTCTGTGCCATCTTCCACAGCGCTCAGGAGCAAATCTTGGTAGAGGCGGCGTTTCTCCTCTACGGGCAGCTTCACTAAGGCGGCCAGCGCTTGCGTAAAAGCGGTATGAATTAATTCCTGCTTCTCCCCAAGGACACGGAGGCGGGCATCCATCTCTGCTTGGCTGAGCAGCCGGCGTTTTTCCTCCTGCGCCCGGCGGCTATACTCTTCCTTTAGCGCGGCAACCATTTCGGCCGTCTCTTTCCGGAATTCCGCAGTTAACCGTTGCGCTTCCTCCCGGGCACGGGCCAGTTCCGCCTCGGCTTCTTTCCGGGCATCGTCCTTCAGCCGTTTCGTTAATTCCATCAATCCCTGGGCCATCTTTTATCCCACCTAAATAAGAATCGCCTTCAGTCAACTTTTCGATTCTTGTTATTCGTAGCAAACCATCCCTTGTCAGGGCAAGGTAGCGTTTACTGCTAAAGGGTATTTCTTGCTTTTATAAGGTTTTAGAAACACCATTCCCTAATTAAAAATGATCGCTTTCAACCTGCTTCTCAGTTATACCGTAATGGCATTATAAAGGAAGAAAGAGATGATGAACGCCAAAATCGCGTAGGTTTCCACCAGACCGGCGTAAATAATTCCCTTCGACGATTCTTCCGGCCGTTTCGCAACAATCCCAATCCCGGCGGCTGCTACTCGCCCTTGTAAAATCGCCGATACCAACCCCACGATACCAACAGGAAGCCCGGCCGCGAGGAATCTGAGCCCTACTTCTAACGGAATCGGTCCGGTAATGGAGGAGAACTTAAAGGACATTAACATCCCGATGACAAACCCATAGATCCCTTGGGTTCCCGGTAGAGCGGTCAAAATGAGGGTTTGGCCGAATTTTTTCGGATCTTCGGTCACCACACCGGCCGCCATTTTACCCGGCAAACTCACTCCGTAAGCCGAACCAAAACCTGAGAACAAAACTGCAATCGATACTCCCAGATACGCGTATAAAGATCCTAACTCCATTGCTTATACCTCTCTTTCCTTTCTTAAAAAGATATTTATATTTTCCAGTTTCAAAGGAGCAAAAGGCCTTCCTCCTCCGGTAAAAAAGGTGTTAAAGAACTCCAGATACTGCAGACGGCTGGAATGCACGTAAGCGCCGAGGACATTTAAACCCATATTAAGGGCATGTCCAAACAGAAAAATGATGATCCCAAACAACCAGCCAATCACCGGCGTCTTCCAGACCATCCCGACGAACATATTAATAATTGAGCCCATCACCCCGCCGGAGAGACCTAACGCCATCAGCCGTGAATAAGACAGGACGTCACTGAAAAAGCTGACACTGCCGTAAATGGTAAACAGTCCCCCGGGAAGGGCGATTAATTTTGCCCAGAAACCTTGTTTCCCTCTGGTGTTTCCGATAATCAGCAAAGCGGCGCTAATTAGAGTTCCATACCGGAAATAAAGGGAGTACTGCTCTAGACCTATTTGGGGAGCGCCAACCGTCAACAGAATTCCGGTTAAAAAGAGCAGCCAAAAGCCTTGTTTCCAAAGCGCGTCGCCCCAGCGGCCGTTCCTAATGTTAATCCAGCCGTTAATGATCGTCCCCACGTATAACTGGACCAAACCAAGCCCCAAGGCAACGATCAGCAAGATTTGCGGGCTTTCAACCACACTAAAGAGTCCCCGGTAGGGAGCATAACCAAAAATACTGGAGGTAAGAAGCCCGAAAAACACCGCTCCCAAACCACTGGCAACAAACATCCACGCCAATTGCCGGCCGCGCGGCCGCATCGTTAGCTTCCACAACAGAACCGCACAGATTATCGAGAGGGCTAACCCGTAGCCGGCATCGCCCAAAGCCATCCCATAACAGAGAAAGAAAAAAGGAGCAACCGCCGGGGTCGGATCAACCTCGTCTTTCCGCGGATAACTGAAGCCTCCCACCAATGCCTCAAACGGAGCAACCGGTTTAGTGTTTTTCAGCGCAATCGGAATCTCCTCATCGGGCTCCGGATCCCGGAACCGTAAATAATAGGGGAGACCCATTGCTTCCAGGACTTTCTCCACTCTCCCGGCCTGTTCGGCTTCAACCCATCCAGCCATGGCGAAGACATCTTTCCCCAATAATAACTGCCGGTTCGCCTCCACTTGCAACTTCATGTTATACCAGTAATCATAGAAAGTCTGAAAGAGCGGACGCTGCGCG
Organism: Bacillota bacterium; assembly: GCA_029782135.1. Lineage (GTDB taxonomy): Bacteria > Bacillota > UBA4882 > UBA10575 > UBA10575 > JAAYGU01. The sequence goes on along the minus strand of JAKOVI010000118.1, from coordinate 8,156 downwards.
GCCAGTTCTTTAAGCGCGCTTCGCAGTGCTGCAAGCCGTTCCGCCCGTTCACTCTGGTTCCTTTCTAAAAGGTCCAGATATTCCCCGACCGTTCCCGCCGGAATATTCGGAACGGTGGTGACAAAACCCGAATTCCGTAATGCTTCATCAGCTTCCGGCGACTTTAATAAGAAAAGCACTAAATATAAGCGGTTTTCATATATACCAAACGCCTTTAGGCTGTAGGGGATTTCCTGCGCATCCAGCTCTGCAGTGAAAGTATTTAGATCCCCTTCGATACTGCCCAGCAAAACTTGAATACGTTTCGAACCGGACCAGGTTTCCCGTGGAAGATCAAGTTCCTTCCATGGCACCAACTGGGCAATTTCCCGTTCCGTTTGGGCACTTTCCTGTTCCAGACGGTTGTATTCCCCTTCATAGCGCAAAACCTGCGCTTTAAGTTCTTCCATCTTTTCCCCGGCAGCAAGGTAATTTTGTTGTTCCTCCCAGGTTAAAACCGTCTTCATCCCGGCAAATTGCTCAACAAAATTCGGCCTTTGGGGATCAAAGCGCTCAAAGATCTCTAAAACACGGTTAATTTCTGCTAAATGCCCGTCGATCTCCGTCAGCCGCTGATGGATCTCTTCACTCGGTTCGGAGGGGAGCTCTTCCGGTGTCAAGGGAGCGATTTCGACCAAACCAAGCCTTTGCAGTTCAGACAGAAAAGATGATTTATGTCGAATCAGACCATAGAGCTCCAGATGCTTCATCGGTACAATAGCCATTAACCTCGGATCCTTTCCTTAATGAATTCGATCACCCGCGCCGTTTTCATCACTGCTTGCACACGCAGTTTTTCTGCTTCGGCATCGGCTTGCTGGCGTAACTTATTTGCTTCTTGCTTTGCTTCGGTAAGTATCCTCCCCAGCTCCTGTTCAGCTTGGGCACGGGCGCTCGCCAATTGTTTTTCCCGTTCCGCTGCTAAGTCACGGCGGGTTTTACTCAACAATTCGGCGGCTTCCCGTTTAGCCTTCTTAATGATTGCCTCTGCTTCTTCTTCGGCAGAAGTCAACTGTTTCCAGATCTCCGTTGCCATCGATGATCCTCCCCTTTTGCAGATGCTGACAGAGGTTTTATATGGGTATTCTTGCTTTTCCCCAAATTTCCTTTTAAATCTGACAAAGCTTTTATATTAATTACAAGTTAAAATCAGCATAAAAGTACATCGATCTGCCAACCGGCTAAATCACCTAATTCAGCTTTCATTTCCCCGGTTCGCCAACCAGGCCAGATAAGCCAGACCAATCCCAAAACCAACTAGCGACCCGCCAACCCCGGCATATAACTCGACCCCGAAATATTTACCGGCCCAATACCCGAGAAAAAAGCCGGCCGTCACCGAGAGCGTCCACCCAAAGACCGTTAGAAACTGCAGCAACCTTCCCTTCACCCGCACAAAGCCTTTCGCCTTCTGCCCACGCATATCCGTCCCTTCTTTCCGTTTCGGTGTCTCCCCGGAGGGCAACCCGTCCCCAAACCCGTTAAAATGATAGTCCGCCCGGAAGCGAGCCCTAGAATGCTTGAAAAACTTCTTCGGAGCCGGAGGACAACCTCCAACCGGGCGGAGATTGTTACCGGCGGAAACCTCCCAACCGCTCCTCTTCACTAACGATCCGCCTCGCCTCCGCATCCCAAATCCGGCAAGCCCCCTCCGCCATCACCGTTGCAATCTCGCCTCGCGCCGCCCGGTTTCCTTTCAAGTGGGGGGCATCCAGGATCCCAAGGCGGACCGCTTCGCTCAACACCGCCGGGTCGGCCAGCGGGTCGTCGCTTTCATCTTTCCCCAAATTCCGGATCGCTTGCAAGATCTGCTCCGCTTCCGCGATCAGTTCATCACGGCGGGCCAGCACCCGGGGATCGGCCGTCGCATCAGGCGCCCCGAACAGATAGTTCTTCAGGACCCCGTGGACCAGCTCACAACTCTCAATGATCTCAATCGGAGTAGCAATGTGGTCGGCTTCACAATAGGCCACCACGTGAATGATCTGTGGTTTGAGAGCCAAACCCAGAACAGTGGAGGCCGCCAACTGTCCCTTGGCGACACCCTGTTTCACGGAGAGACTGGCCAGACCGGCGCGGACCTGCCGGTAAACCCGGAACTGTTCATCTTCCAAGCGGGAAACCAGCGCAAGTTTGGCCAGCGCCTTCCCGAGGTCCATCAGCGCACTGGTCCCCGGAGGGTTATTCAACATCAACTGGGCAACATAATCTCTAACCCCAGCCTTTTTCGCGTTATAGGCCGCCAGGTAAAAAGCGGCAACAGCAATTGAATCGGGCGCTCCCCGTAAACTCCAATGGTGCGCCTCATTTACTTCCACCGGAATCCCGCGCGCCCCATACCAGGCCATTGCCTCCTGATTTTCTTGAATCGCCGCCGCCAAAGGCCGGCTTGATCGTCCATCCAGTTCACTGTACCAGAATAAGGGGATGGCGCCCCAGGCGTTCTTGATCGTCTCCGTCGCCAACTCCGCCCATTGCAAGAGATCCCTTGTCCCGCTATAACAGCGGAGCAGCGGGTAATTACCGGTCCGGGAGGCAGCATACAGCCGGCACAGATCCTCCGCCGTCCGGACGGGGACACCGCCCGCTCCATCCTGTTTCGGATCCATCTCCGCCGGCCGGAAAAAGGATTCCTGGGCGTTTTGGTCCGGCCCCAGGGAGATCACATCCAGGACTTTCGCCTCCGCAATCTGCCGGACCCCGCGGATCGTCTCTTCCAGGCTTGGTAAACCGAAATGGTGCCGCAAGAGGGGATAGGGCTGTTGCCGGGATACCCGCTCGACCAAAGTATTCCCAAATTCGGCTGTCTTTTCCCCTTCCTCTTTTCCCTGCAAGAAGGCGATAATAACACTTTCGCTTTCTTCACCGCTAAAGACCCGTGTAAAAAGGCCGCTTTCTTCCGCCACCTTTGCCACCGGGGGCGTACCGCCGAAGATCATTTTTTGCCCGGTTACCCCCGCTTCGATCAGCGCATTTTTAAACTCGGCAAAAAGTCCAGCCGCCACTTGCGGGGTTAATCGATAACTAAGCGCCAGGTAATCCGGTTCAACCTCCCGCAAGGCACCGATGATCTCCTGCGGTTTCACCCCAATCCCCAGAAAACTGGTTTGGTAGCCGCAAGCTTCCGCCAGCCGGAGGAAATTTGCAACCCCGGCGACATGCACACAGTTGCCAAGAGTGGCGGCGATGATTTTCTTCATTTCAGATCCCCCTCCAAGGCCAAGCGTTTGATCTCGGCAACGCTCAGCCCGGCAATGCCCATTTTCTCCGCGGTCCGGCCGACCGCCCAATAATCGGTCTGATTCATGAGGGAAGCAAGATGAATGATACTCTTGATCGTTGGGACCTTCACATTAAACTGGTCGCCGATCGAGGCAATCGGTACCAAGCTCATTGCCACATCCTCCCAGAGATAACGATGGTCGACAATTGACGGGGCATTAATTCCCTTATACCCATGGTTATTACGCATTGCATCAAAAAGCGTCTTTCCAGCCGCATCATAGGCCATATACAACCATTCCCGCGCGGACATCGCACGAATACCTAAAGCGGCAGCCACTTCTATCCGTTCCTGATCCATCGCCTCCAGGACATGGGCCACCGACGGGGTAACCCCTTCCATGTAGAATTGGAACTCGCCACGCGTCGATTCAATCCGGGCGGCGTTCAGCACCGTCAAAGCCGGATGAAAAGTGGCGCCGATATTATCCAGACTGGTTTTTAAAACATTATCTCCGGGAACAAACTGCGTAAACACCTGCCGCAGGATTTTCACCAACTCCGCCGTACGGTGCCCGGGCAAGGCAGCAACCGGAATCGTATTTTTAATGCCAAAGATCCGTACCTGCGCCGGGTTTATATTCCGGCTTGCATATAAAAGCGTTTGTGCTTCCCCTAAAAGGGGATCGGCCTGGCAGCCGTTTTTCTTTAAAACCGCACGGAATTCTAAAGCGCCGCCGGTTCTACCAGGGTTAAGAAGAATTACTTGACCGTCGCGAAGATACGGTGCGACCTTCTCCGCCACAAAAGCGTGGCCGTTGGCCGGGACAACCACCATGAGGATATCCGCATCGCGGATTGCCTCCTCAATATCGGTCGTTGCCAGGTTTACTTGACCAAACCCTTCAATGGCGCCGGAAAGTTCGATCCCGCCTGTGAGACGGACCGGAATGAGCCGGGATTCGGAGCGGTTGTATAAGTTTACTTGGTACCCCATCATCCCCAGGTGTCCGGCCATCGCCATCCCACCGTGCCCGGCGCCAATCACGCAAAACTTTGGTCCATGTTCCGGTGCTTGGTCATTTCTAATCAGAATTGTCATCAAGTCACCTCCTGTTCCGAATTTGAGCCAACCCTTTAAATTATATCCTATTATTCCTTTTGTTGTCTAATCACACTCAACCATATCTTCTTCAAGCCGCTCCCTCTTTGTTTTATTCTATATTCCGGGATTTAATGGATGATTGCAAATAAATGATTCCAAAAAAAATTCCCGCCGGGGTGGCGGGAATCTTAATCATCCGGTAATGAGCAGAACTCACTTGGCTGCAGGGCCGCCCTGCAGATCCACTTCCGCGTTGTAGTCTTTATCTTTGGTGAAGAGGATCTGGTCGATCAGAGTACCGCTTTCCCGGCCAATGATGTACATTTTGGCCGGCCCGCCTCTCCGGACACGGAAATAAGTGGTAGCACCTTTCTCCATCCCGGCATCCCAGAACCAGACATTCCAGGACTCGCCGTTCGTATTCACCGAATCACCAGGGGCCGAATAGATCCGGGCCGCACGGCGCGGAGCTTTCGCATCTTCCGGAGTGGGGGTGGCACCGTCAATCCCGATGTACAGGGAGTCGGCGTCGCCGCTCGGGCAGAACAACCGCACCCAGACATACCAGTTACCGGGGCTCGGAATCTCGAATTCATACTCGACAATGGCATTCGGATCCGCATCAATCGCTTTTCCGCCGGAAGCGCCCTCTTTTTCGACGATTCTGACGTTCGAAGGAATTTTCACTGCATTTTCGGCTTCGATGATAATCGCATCATCCGGCAGCGCGGCCATCGCCACATTGGCCACCATTAACAGTGACAAAACTAAACCCAGCACCAAAAATTTTTTCATCAGTTTTCCCTCCTAAATTTTTCTCTTTATTGCTTTAATGAACCGGGTACAGAACCAACCTTCATCTATCACCCCCTCAATTCTCATTTCCCATCAAAAACCTTTAATGATTTATCCTCCGGAGAGCGGAGGTGGTGGGACAATTTCGTGCAGTGATAAATTAAAGGTCAATCTCTACCGGTCATTAGCTGCCATTTACCTGTTCAAGCTGTGCACCCTTCACCCCGGACAGTTTATACAGCGGAGCGCCGGGGGTTACCGGTTCCGCTTGACAACCGGTCAACACCAAGCCTTCCACATTTTCCAGGGTGAAAGCCGGCCCCTCATGGCCGCTCACTTTAACCTGGCGGAAAGCAAGATTCTTAACATTGTTGCAGTAAAATCCCTGATTCTTCATCGGTTCCAGGTGGCACATCATCGCCGGAAGACCGGGCTCCGCTCCCTCGGCCAGATGGACCGAGACATTCTGGAAAGAAATCTCTTCAACCGGCTGTTCGGGCAGGCCGTACAGGAAACCGGCGGCCGCGGTTGCCTCCCGGACCGTAATATCGCTGAAATGAATCCGGCGAAAAACCGGGGTTTTTTCATTAACGGGATGGGGGTTCTTATCCCAGACCTCCGGCTCCTTTCCCCCTTCGCCGCAGTGGTAATACATATTCATCACAAAAGGTGTCATTACGCCTTTCATGATGATATTGCTGACCCTCAAGTCTTCCACGATCCCGCCGCGCCCGCGCCGGGACTTTATCCGGATCCCCCGGTCCGTTCCTTCAAAAACGCAATTGGTGATCACGACATTCCGCACGCCGCCGCTCATTTCACTGCCGATAACGACGCCGCCGTGGCCATGCACCATTGTACAATTGGTGATTGTGATGTTTTCACACGCCACCCGGTACTTGGCTTTTTCCACGCCGGATTTGATCGCGATACAGTCATCGCCCACATCGATATGGCAGTTACTGATATGTACATTTTTACAGGACTCCGGATCAATCCCGTCCGTATTCGGAGAATCGGCCGGATTGACAATCGTCACCTGGTTAACCGTTACGTTCTCGCAGAGGATAGGGTTGATCGTCCAACAGGGCGAGTTGATGATTTTTACCCCGTCAATCAAAACGTTTTGGCACCGGATCGGACAGATAAAACGGGGCCGCTGGAAATCCCCAGGGAAGCGCGACCACCAGTACTGGCCTTGGCCGTCTAGTACCCCCCGTCCGGCAATTGTTATGTTCTCCGCATCCACAGCATAGATTAACGGTGCAAAGAGCTCGGTCTCCACCCCTTGGAAAAAGTAGGGGATAACCGGATGTTTCTCATGGTCGGTGGCAAACTTCAGGACCGCCCCGGCCTCGAGATAGAGGGTCATATTGCTTTGGAGGTGAATGGGACCGCAGACAAAGACCCCGCTGGGGACATAGATGGCGCCCCCGCCGGTCTGGACAGCCGCCGCAATCGCCGCTTGAAAAGCCTGGGTACTATCGGTTTTCCCATCGGCCACCGCACCGTAGGCTGTAATATTGAAACAACTCATCACTTGTAATTCCCCTTCAAGTACTACTTTTGTTTAATCTCTTCCCGACTGTGCCTTAGCCCACAATACCGGTCCGTTCAATACTCTCGATAAAGTATCTTTGCAGAACACCGTAGAGGACGAGCAACGGCAGGATAAACAGCATCATCCCGGCGTTGTTCAGCAGTGAAATATACTGGGTGGTAAATTGCATCCCTAAGGAGTGGGCGTAGTTATGGGCTGCAACGTCCAGCGTTTGCGAGAGCAAGCTCCGCCCGCTCATATAAAGGGTGACAAAGTAATAGTCATTCCACTGCCAGACAAAGGCGAACAAGAAACAGGTGATCATGGACGGAATAGCGCCCGGCGCCATAATGGTGAGAAAGGTCCGGAAACGGCCGGCGCCGTCGACGTAAGCGGCCTCTTCCAACGCCTTCGGCATTCCCCGGAAGGTCTGGCGCATGATATAGATGAACAACCCGTTTTTGAGGCCGGTTGCCGTCAACGCCATGAGAATGAACGGCCAGTAACTGCCCAGGAGATTAATCCCCGGTTTCGGCAGTAACCCCCATAAGGTGAAAAAGCGGAAATTCAGGTACAAGGGGAGCGAGATAATCTGCGGCGGAATCAACAAAGTCAGAATCACCATCCCAAAGAGGAGGCCGCTCCCTCTGAATTTAAACCGGGCCAAGCCGTACCCGACCATTGTACAGGAAGCCAGTTGCAGACCGGCAATCACCAGCGAGAAAATTGTCGAATTCAGAAAGGCCGATGGATATTTCATATGGATGAACATCGCCTTATAGTTATCCAGGGTAAAATGCTTCGGAATCCAGCGGACGGTCGAATCGAAGAGATCCCGCTCGATCATCAAAGAGGAGGAGATTTTGGTCAACACCGGCCGGAGAATCACGAAGGAAACTCCCAGAATAACCAAGGCCCGGACAATACTCCAGGTGATACTTTTCAGCCTATATGGTTTGAACCAACTAAAATTGATCTTCTTCATCTCTCAGTAACCCTCCCCTTTCATCATTCCATATAGAAGACTGTTTTGGAAATGATCCGGATCGTCACCATGATAATAATCCCTACCACCAAGAAGTAAATCCAGCTCATCGCCATTGCCACTCCGTACCCGGCCCCGCCGAATGCGTTGGTTTGGAGAAAATCGATCATCGGGTTGTTGACCGAAATGAAGAAGTCGACAATGGTATAAACCACATTGGTCAGGATTAACGGGCTGAGTAAGGGGAGCGTAATCATCCAGAAATTCTCCCAACCAGTCGCCCCTTCCACATCCGCCGCCTCGTACAGGGAAGCGGGGATGGATTGCAAGCCGGCTAAGAAGATCAGGATCTGTATTCCGGAGGCTCTGATCACTTCAGAAACCCGGCCGACCCCCTGAATAATGTAGAGGAGTAACCCCTGCGGCAGTTTTAACATCAAGAGAAACTGACTCAAACTTGACATGCTTAA
>JAKOVI010000086.1 GCA_029782135.1 Bacillota bacterium | reverse complement strand
ATGTTCGCATAGCAATGTTCCGGCGCTATTGATAAATTTGGCAAAATAAAGCAACCACCCATCGATAATGGGTGGTTGCTTTTGGTCTTGTCTATTAGAGGTTACCGAAGAAGATGAAATTACCGACCATTCCGTTCTTCTCTAAAGTTACTAGGTTACCATCCATAATGTGGCCGTAGATTATACTTTTGCTTTCAATAGCTTCTTTAAGGTCATCTTTATCTTTTCCTCTAAACTCGAAACTACCCTTTAAACGGATTATGGCATGAATGTAGCGCTGTTCCCCGTCAAGCTCAACCGGCAATTCACAGACCACCGGTCCCCCGCCCGCAGGGGTGGTACCGCTGATGACGATAGCGTTCGGATCAAAAGGTTCGGTGTCACTTTCTAAAGTGAAATAGAAGTCAATTGGATATCCTCCGGGGATAGGGGAAGAGGCAGAACCGTCCATGCTGTAATATTTCTCCGGGATCACAAACGTGATCTTGGAGGGGAGCGGTTTTCCTGTCGCTAATCCGACAAATTCAAAGTCTTCAATGGGGGGGAGGTCAGGGTTCAGGGTGTAGCGTTTCCAGCCTGTTGGGTCTTGTTCATCTGATATTTGGCCAAACAATATGGATTTATTTTTAACGGCTTCCTCTATGTCGGCCTGGGTTTTTCCTTCGAGCCCGAAATCACCTTTTAATACCACCACAGCCAAAAGGTAGCATTCCTTGCCGTTTAACCCTACAGGAACAGTACCAAAAATCCTGCTTTCTTTATCCCGGGTGGTCCCTGTTATGGTGAGTATGGGGTTTAACGGTTGATCTTCGTCGATATCTTGGAAGAAATAGAACTTAACGGTTTTTCCTGATGGAATGGGATAAAGTTTGGAATCATCATCAACAGCTTCATATTCTACCGGCATTTTAATGGAAATTTCGAAGTCTTGCGGTTCACCGATGACCGGATCAGTCGGTGGTGAGTTTTTCTTTCCGCACCCGGTCAGTAAAAGGGCGATGACCTATTTTCTTTTTATTCATAATTTTGCTGTTGTGACAGCAAACGGAATGATCACTCAAGCCAGTCACTCTTTTTTCAAAAGTCCTAAAACGTCCGCGCCTTTTGGAGAAATTAACAAGAAAATCCCTGATCTTTAATGGAATAATATATAAATAACGACACATAACATTTTACCACGAAATAACAAGAAGATCAATTAGAACCATATATGGACAAGTATTACAAGAAAACCGTGGTAACCGGACTTTTAACACACCTATGTATTGAGCCAAAGCTCAGAACAGGGTATAATAAGACATAGGGTTTGGCAAGGATGAAGCCCTCCTAAACGGTACCCTGGTGACCATTGGTATGCGGAAAGTGGTTGGAAAGCGAGGATAATTTTGGTGTAAACTAAGGAAGGTGCCTTTAGGAGAGACCTTCCTTGTTTTTTGTTGGGTTTAACACGAGACCGGGAAAAGGATCAAGGCGAAAGAAAGTGTGGGAAGCGCAGTGAATGTTTTGGTGACACTGGATTCGAACTACCTCAGACCGCTCAAAGTAATGCTGTACTCCCTATATTTCAACAATCCGGGGGAAAAGATTGATCTTTACTTGTTGCATTCACGAATTAAACCGGAGGAGCTTAGTGAGCTTGAAGCATACATAAATCAACACGGCCAACGCCTGTTTGTGCTTACGGTTGGGGCGGATGACTTTGCCGATGCGCCGGTGGTTAAGCATTATACCAAGGAGATGTATTACCGGTTATTGGCGTTCAAGTATCTCCCGGCCGATCTGGACAAGATTCTCTATCTCGACCCGGATATCTTGGTCATTAACAGTATTAAAGAACTATACGATCTGGACTTGTCGGATTGGATGTACGCGGCGGCTTACCATGACCGGTTGATGGTTAAGGAGATCAACAAATTCCGGTTTTTGGAGTATGACCTGGAAGAGTACTATAATTCCGGTGTCTTGCTGATGAACTTGGTGCGCCAAAGGGAACTTATTAAAGAAGAAGAGATCTTCGCCTTCGTGGAAAAAAACAAGAACCGTTTGATCCTGCCGGACCAGGATGTTTTAAATTCCCTCTATGCCAAACACATCAAGAAGATTGACGAGCTTAAATACAACTATGACACCAGGTTTTACAAGTACTTCCGATTTTTAAGTAAAGGAAAGATTAACATGGATTATGTGATCAAGAACACCGCGATCCTCCATTTTTGCGGCAAGAAAAAACCTTGGCACAGTAATTACAGTGGCGAGTTCCACTCTTTGTACAAACACTATGAGAAGCTGGCATTTCAAGGCCGTTAAGGCCTTTTTTTATTTTGCAGGGCGAAGTACGCTGGATTTTACGGTTCATGTATTGACAGGAGGCTGGTTCTGGAGTATTGTCCTGTTGGGATGAGCGGACAAGCCGTTGCCACGCCGGCTAACATTGGTGCTAGCGCCGGGAAGAAGGGCGAGCCGCGCGTGGAGTTTTGGCGCTGTTGGCCGGCGTCATGATCCGCGGTGGATGGCGGAATAGCTTAACTAATTTTTTACGAAAGGGGTAAGACGATGCCGTTTGACATGAAGAATCTGATTTTTGCTTTTGGACTCACACTGTTGGCGGGTCTTTCCACCGGAATTGGCAGTTTGGCGGCTTTATACACTAAAAAACCAACCAATCGGAAGTTTCTCTCGGTCGTCTTGGGCTTCTCCGCCGGGGTCATGATCTATGTTTCGATGATTGAGATCTTTGCGGAAGCCCGGGTTTCCCTGGAAGCCATTTATGGCTCCCCGCAAGGATACTGGGCAACAACGATCGCCTTTTTTGCCGGCATCGCGTTGATTGCCCTGATTGATCGCTTTGTACCGAGTCCGGACAATCCCCATGACATCCACAACCTGAAGGAGATCGACGAAATGGAAGCCAATGATCCGGCTTTGCTCCGCCTGGGTTTGATTTCAGCGCTGGCGATTGCCATCCACAACTTTCCGGAAGGGATCGCCACTTTTGCCAGTGCGGTCAAAGAGCCGGCTTTAGGGATTACGATTGCCGTCGCCATCGCCATCCATAATATCCCAGAAGGCATTGCCGTCTCGGTACCGGTTTACTATGCGACCGGGAGCCGTAAAAAAGCGCTTTTTTATTCGTTTCTCTCTGGATTTTCCGAACCGTTAGGGGCCCTGATTGGGTACTTTTTGTTCCGGATGTTCATTATTAATGAAGCGATGTTTGGTTGGATCTTTGCGGGGGTGGCCGGGATTATGGTCTATATCTCCCTGGATGAACTGCTCCCCACGGCGGAAAAATACGGGGAACATCATTCGGCGATCTACGGATTGATTCTGGGGATGATGGTGATGGCGGCCAGCTTGATGTTGCTGGCTTAAGATAAGCCGCATTTAGTTTCGTGGAAGGGTTGACGGGATGATGAAAAGCTTACTCCTGGTCGAGACGGTCATCGGCCGCCTTGGGCTTGTGGCCGAAGGGGATTATCTGACCGCAGTCTATTTTGAACACGAATCCCGGCCGCCGGATTTGCCGGTGCGTGAAACGGCACTGCTCAGCGAAGCCCGCGCCCAACTGATGGCCTATTTTGCCGGTCAACTAAGGACTTTCACCTTACCGCTGGCCCCAGCGGGCACCGCGTTTCAAAGGCGCGTCTGGCAAGTTTTGCGGGAAATCCCTTATGGGGAGACGGTCAGCTATAAAGAGGTGGCGCGGAGGATTGGCAACGAGAAGGCCACCCGGGCGGTGGGGCAGGCCAACAACCGAAACCCATTGCCGATCTTCATCCCTTGTCACCGGGTGATCGGGGCCAACGGGGCGATGGTCGGTTACGGCGGCGGGCTGGGAATAAAGGAAAAACTATTGGCACTGGAAAAGGGGTATTTAAAGGGGAAAAGCGGATGAGGCCAAAGACCAAAAGGATCTTTTCGGAGAACAACTATTTTCAACGGGTGGAAGTACTGAAAAGAAACCGGGAGAAGCGGAATAAGTACCGCCAGTTTTTTGTCGAAGGGGTCAAAGCGATTGATTTCGCCCGGCAGTATAACTGGCCGATTCGTTGGTTCGTCTATTCACGGGAAAAACCTCTCTCGGCGTGGGCGAAAGAGGTGTTGGCCACGTCCCGGGCCGAGCTGCACCTGGAGTTACCCTTGCGGCTGATGGCCAAGTTAAGCGAGAAGGAAGAGGAGATTTCCGAACTGATCGCCGTCGTCGACATGGTCGAAAAGGATCTGTCTCACCTTGAGATCAAAGACGACTTGTTGGTGGTGATCTTTGACCGGCCTTCCAGCCACGGGAATTTGGGGACCCTGATCCGGTCCTGCGAAGCGTTGAAAGTGGATGGTTTGATCATTACCGGCCATGGGGTTGATCTCTACGACCCCAAAACAATCCGGGCCAGTATGGGTACGTTTTTTGCGGTTCCCATCTTTCGGCTGCCTTCCCACCATGAAGTCAGGCCTTGGTTGGAAAGGGTCAAACAGCAGTTACCCGCATTTCAGGTGGTTGGTTCCACCGCCCACGCCGAACCCTTGGTTGACGAAGCGGATTTCACAAAGCCAACGGCTTTACTGGTTGGCAATGAGACATACGGGTTGAGTAAAAACTATAAGGAACTCTGCAAAAGCTTTGGCACTTTAGTACGGATTCCAATGTACGGAGAGATTACCTCGTTTAACGTTTCTTGCGCCGCTTCGATTATTCTTTACGAGATTGACCGGCAACGCCGGAGAAGCGGTCGGCGTTGACCGCAAAAGTCTTCTGTGCTAAGTTTTTATTGACTTTTCTTCACCGGCTGTGTATACTATTAAAAAAGCTTTACAAGATCTTTAATTGGTCAAACCGGTGAGTAAGAAGAGTAGGTATAGTTGCTTGTTTGCAGAGAGCTGCAGGCGGTGGGATTGCAGCAACAGAGGGCTATACCGAATGGGCTTACGAGGGCAGGAAGAAAGGCCGTTTTGGTTGAGTAATACCTGACGGGATCTCCACCCGTTACCAAGGGAGCATATATGGTTGTATATGGAGAATGAGTGGGCGCCATGCGCCAAACCGGGTGGCACCGCAGAAGGCATTAAGCTTCTGTCCCAGTAATACTGAGACAGAAGTTTTTTTAATAAAAAAATAAAACAGTTTCTTTTCCAAGGTGAGAAGAGACGAGAGGAGAGGAGAATGAAGATGGCAAAGAAAGTACCGTACCGTCTGTATCTCAGTGAAGAGCAGATGCCGAGACAGTGGTACAACCTCCGGGCGGATATGAAAGAACAGCCCGAGCCGATGCTGAACCCGGCGACGCTGGAACCGGTGAAGGAGGAAGACCTTTATCCTGTTTTCTGCGAAGAACTGGCCAAACAGGAGATGGATGCAACCACCCGTTACATTGACATCCCCGGCGAGGTGCTGGAGTTTTACCGCATGTTCCGGCCGTCGCCTTTAATCCGGGCGTACAATCTGGAGAAAGCATTGGACACCCCGGCCCGGATTTACTTTAAATTTGAAGGGAACAACACCTCCGGTAGTCATAAGTTGAACTCCGCAGCCGCGCAGGCCTATTATGCAAAGAAACAAGGCTTGGCCGGCCTGACGACGGAGACCGGGGCCGGCCAGTGGGGCACAGCCTTGGCGGAAGCTTGCGCCTTCTTTAAGCTCCCCTTAATCGTTTACATGGTGAAATGTTCATACGAACAGAAGCCGTTCCGCCGGTCGGTGATTCAAACCTTTGGGGCGGAGATCATCCCGAGTCCCAGCACCACAACAAAAGCCGGCCGGGCCATTCTCGAGAAGGATCCGGACACCGGAGGCAGCCTTGGTTGTGCGATCTCGGAAGCGGTGGAAAAAGCGGTGACCACCGAAGGATACCGGTATGTGCTCGGCTCCGTGCTCAACCAGGTTTTACTGCACCAATCCGTCATCGGCTTGGAAGCGAAAACGGCCCTGGAAATGCTGGATGAGTACCCGGACATTATTGTGGGTTGTGCGGGCGGGGGCTCGAATTTGGGCGGTTTGATCGCCCCCTTCATGCAGGATAAGTTGCTGGGCAAGGCTTCGCCCCGGATTATCGCGGTCGAACCGGCTTCCTGTCCTTCATTGACCCGGGGCCGTTACGCCTACGATTTCTGTGATACCGGGCAAATTACGCCCCTGGCCAAGATGTACACACTTGGTTGCGGGTTTGTTCCGGCGCCCAACCACGCCGGCGGTCTGCGTTACCATGGGATGGCGCCGATCCTTTCCAAACTGTATCATGATGGCTATATGGAAGCGATGGCGGTCGAACAGACCAAGGTGTTTGAGGCGGCAGTTTTCTTTGCCAAGCACGAAACGATCCTGCCGGCACCCGAATCGGCCCATGCCATCTATGGGGCGATTGCGGAAGCCCTCAAGTGTAAGGAGAGCGGCGAAGCCAAAACGATTCTGTTTGGGCTGAGCGGGACCGGTTTCTTTGATATGACCGCTTATGAGTCATTCTTAAATGGAACAATGACCGACTATATCCCGACCGATGAGGACTTGGAGAAGGGCTTTGCCCAACTGCCGAAGGTCCC
>JAKOVI010000060.1 GCA_029782135.1 Bacillota bacterium | reverse complement strand
ATTATTTGGAATTCGAAAAGGAAAGATATTTATCTTATCAATCTGAATAATCACTTCGTATTTTTCCGGTATTCGCTGGGAGACATCCCGGCGATTTTTTTAAAGCAATTGCTGAAATAAAAGGAGTCCTTATACCCGACGGCATTGGAGACCTCGTATATTTTCATGTCGGTATGCTTCAGCAACTCTTTGGCCTTCTTGATCCGGCGTTCAGTGAGGTAATCGATGAAATTCTTCCCCGTCCGTTCCGTGAATAAAAGGCTGAGATAGCTAGGGCTGATATTATACCGGTTGGCCATCGCGGAAAGGGTAATATCCGCCGCAAAGTTTTCATCAAGATACTGCCGGATCTCCTCCACCAGTTGATGATTGAGGGAAGCCCGTTTTTGCTGGATATGATGATTAATCCGTTTAAAGAAAGATTCTAAAAGCCGTTTGACCTCTTCTAAACTTTCCACTTGGTTCAGGTCCTCCAGGGTAGTGTCATTGGCCCCGAAGATTTCCCCGGCGTTATACCCCAGCTCGTTGAGGGTGGCAAGGGTTAACAAAATTAAATTGCTGGCCACCATCTTTGATAATTCGGGATTTAGCTTGGCCAGGCGGATCGCATTGATGATCCTTTTCAAGTCCTCTTCGATCGCCGAATCCGCTCCGATCTTTATATTGTCGAAGATCGGATCGCGATGGAGGGCGTTGAGGATTTTATGGTAGGATTGATTATCCGGATTCAGATCGTTAATAAAGAAAACCTGATTCATCCCGTATAAATACCGATACTGCAAAGCGGTACAAGCCTCCCGGTAGGAGACGGCCAGGTCCACCAGATCCCGGTATTCACGGCCCAATCCGCAGGCGACCGGAAGCTTTAACGCCAAATGTACTTGGGAGAGAATCTCCTCCAGGCGCAGCGGTAAATATTGATCCGGTTCAATAAAGATTAAAACCACTTGGTTGCGATGGTGGTTGACGACAAAAGTGCGGTAGGCATTGGCATTGGCCAACCGTTGGACCTGTTGGTGAAGGTGCAAGCTGAGGAGATACTTTTCTTCTTCGTCCATCTCCGCTAATTGGTTCTCCGGAAGCTCGATCACCGCCACTTGAAAGTCACGGTTATTAATCCCGCTGATCCCCAAAAACTCCAACTGGGCGTCAATATTGGCGACCGCATTCCCGTTAAGTAGGTCCAACAAGAGTTTTTCAACTAAAGCGGCTTTGTTTTTTTTAACTGGTCGCGGAGGTCATTCATCTCCGACCGCTCTGCTTCTTCCTTTTCAAGCTCCTCCTTGAAACGGAGGGCCACTTCGAGCAGTCTTTTACTGGCGAATGGTTTCAGCAGATAATCGGAGACATTCAGTTTGATCGATTCCTGCGCATATTCAAACTCGGCAAAGCCGGAGATCACAATGATCTTCATCTGATAGCCGCGGCGTTTGATCTCTTTAATCAGTTCGATCCCGTTCATCTTCGGCATCTGGACATCAGTCACCATAATCTTCACGGGATACTTCTCGATGAGCGCGAGCGCTTCCAGTCCGTTGGCCGCTCCTAAAACCGGTTCAAAGCCGTAATCGGCCCACGCCACATTGTTCATGAGTTTCTTGCGAATCGCCTCTTCATCCTCGACCAGCAATAGTCCGAACAACTTCTCCACCCCTTTACTTAACAACCGGCAGTTTGATCGTCACCGTCACTCCCCCGCCCGGGGTCGCGCTCAACTCTACACCGTACTCCGGTCCAAAAGCCAGTCTGATCCGTTCATTGACATTACTAATCCCGAAATACCGTTGTTCGGTCCCGCTCTCCCGCAAGCAGCGGTTAATATCCTCCATTTTAGCCGGGTCCATCCCGACCCCGTTATCAATCACTTGGAAGCAGACCGTATTCGCATCTTCCATGAAAAACCCTTTGATCGTGATCAGGCCGCCGGCGGTTTCCAACTCCCTCACCCCATGGTAGATTGCGTTTTCCACAATCGGTTGGAGGATGAGTTTGATCGTTTTCTTATTCAATAATTGCTCCTCGACTTCGATCAGATAGTTATATTTGTCCCCATGGCGGATCTTTTGAATATAAAGGTAGTTGCGGACATGCTCGACCTCTTCGCGGATCGTGATTAACTCCTGGCCATGGCTGAGACTGGTCCGGAAAAAGGCGCCCAGCGCTTCCACTGTGTTGATCACATCTTCGTTTTTATTCGTTTCCAAGAGGCCGATAATGAGATCGAGCGTATTATAGATGAAATGCGGTTTAATCTGTTCTTGCAGCGCGCGCATTTCGGTCCGGCGCATCTTCTCCTGTTCCTGGACACTCTGATTCATCAACTGGCGAATCCGGGCCAACATCTGGTTAAAAGTCTCGCTCAGTTCCCCGATCTCATCCATGGTGTGGATCACTGCGTTCGTATTTAAGTCCTCCGAAGCCTGTCGCATTGATTGCTGCAATTCTTTCAAGGGATTGGTCAGCAAATGGGCAAAGTAAACGGCCATTAAGGTCAAGACCAAAATGGTGCTGACAATGATCGTTAGCGCAAGCCTGGTAATCTTTTGCATCTCCGTCGCCAGTTCGAACCGGTTGGAGAGACCGATAATTTTCCAGTTCGCCGGAGCAAAAGTCTTAACCCGGATCAGTTGATTACCCGGCCCCATTTTTGTCGTAAAGTCCTGTTGCCAATCGGTGAGCGACGATTCTCCCAGCAAAGCACCGATCATTTTCCCGATTAACTCCGGATTCGGGTGGTAAATGATCCGGTTATCTTCATCAACCAACATGATGTAACCGGTCTTCCCAAGCCTGATATTCCCGCAAATCCGGTCCAACAATTCCACATCGACATCGATGCTCATCATGCCCAAAAAATTATCATAGTCACCATGAATCGCCTTCCCGACGGAAAAGACGGGACCTCCCAACCAGTCCGGGTGCGGCCCCCAAATGGCGATACTGTTTTCCTTGGATGTCCGGTTCGCCAAGGTCTGAAACAATTTGTTCTGTGACAAATCGGTATGGGTCACACCGTAACAACCAATCGTTACCCCGCCAATCGTCGTGATCGAGACATCCCTTAATTCGGTTTTGTAATTCCGGATGTTATTCAGATTTTCCCAAAGCCGGAAGGTAAACTTGCGGTTGCCTTCAACGTCACCCGCAAGGCTTAATTTAATAAATTGCAGGTTATAATAGTCGTTCCGCAGTTCCAAAATCCGTTCCAGATCGCTCAGGTAAATCTCCAGGTTCCGGTCGACCCGGTCAATAACCTCGCTGGTGTACGACTGAATGTTTTGTTGCAGGATATCATGATAAACCCCATAGGAAAAAGTGGCCAGGATCACCATCGGGATCGTGCTTAAAGCAACAAACGACAAGATAAATTTCGTCCGCAATGAACGCAATTTGAAGGTATTGACCAGCCGGTTTTGCAAGCCGGCAAAGACTGATTTTAGTGCTGTCATTTCATTTCCCATGGCTTTTTCTCACTCAACAATTGATCAAAATTGGATTCATCGGCCAATTCCAAGCCAGTATCGATATATTCCATTGGCACCGGTTTCCCTTGAATCGCGTCCACCAGATATTTAACGGTAAGCACCCCCATCTTCCGGAAGTCTTGACCCACTAAGGCCTGGGCAAATCCTTTTTTCGCGGCTTGCAAGACGGAATAAAAAGTGTCCATCGAGACGGCGATTCCCCCGTTATTACACCATTCCTGATACAAAGGCATCGATTCCGTCGGCCCGAAAAACGCCCAACCGCCGGCAAAAAAGAACAAATCGGTCTCCGGGTGCTCTTTGATATAGGCTTCAACCATCTTGGCCCCAGTGGTGGTATCATCATCACAAGCCAATAAGGCCACATACTCAAGATCCAGTTTTCCGGCGACCGCTTCTTGGAAGCCACGAATTCGCTCGTTTAAGTTATGCGCCTCAATCCCGCCCGTCAGGATTGCCGTCCGTAACCGTTTGTGCGCTAACCCCCGCTCGGTGACGATTTTCACCATCGCCTCGCCGCAAGCCCAGCCGGCCTTATAATTATCGGTGCCGCAATAAAAAAGGCGTTTACTGCCAGGGCAATCAGCATCGATCGTCGCGACTTTGATCCCGGCCGCTACCGCCTTATCAATTACTTTCCTTATTTTCTCCGGATCGCTGGTACTGATCGCGATCCCGTCAACTTTCCGCCAAATCAACCCTTCGATAATTTTCACCTGAAGATCCGGATCAACCTTAAACGGCCCCACCCATTCCAAATTGACCCCCAATTCCTTCGCGGTCTGCATCGATGTTTCCATGGAATCGACAAAGACCGGATTATCGAGGGATTTCGGGACAATGGCAATGGTAATCGGCCTGTTTTTCGGATAGAAAGAACCGGAAACAGGCGTATTCTCGGCGACCGCCACCACATAATCAGGACTTAAGGCAGGAGAACGCATGGATAAACTTAAAACCAGACAAAGGAGAAGGAAGGACAGACAAAAGATTCGAACACCTTTCAATCCGCTCACCCCCCTTAACCTAATTATAACCTTTTTTCTCCATTATTTGAAGAATTATGTGACAAGTAAACTGAATCATCTGTAAATAAACGCTTTTCAACTTCGAAAACTCTTTACCTATCTTCGTTCTTTACCGACCCGCTTTGTTAAATATAAAGACACCCAAAGGGCAAGCGTGCCAAAGAATAAACATAAAACCAGGGTGATCCCCGTAACCACCCGTCTTTCTTTATATAAAAAAGACGCCGAAACCAAATTCACCAAATACCAGCCATTTCTCCCCACCGCTTTATAGGTGACGAAATTTTGCTCCTGGTTAACCGTAGCAATGAAACTTCCCTGCCGCCCCTTACCGGCTTCATCCCCAGCCACATTCGTGCCGTCCGCCGGTAACATCTTGTCAATCAATTGCGTGGCTTTCTTGCCGATATCCTCTTTAAACGGTGAAGAGATTATTTCACCCCTCCGGTTAATGAGGAGCGAATATTTCTCAATTCCGTTCCAGGAATTATTAAATTCGTGATAAAACGCCAAATTCACCAAGTGATCGATTTTCTCTTCGTCAATAATGATCGCGATAATTCCCAGCTTCGCCCCGGTGGAAATTCTTTTAAAAAGGCGACCTAAAAGCAGATAATTGCTGCGGTTCACTTGCAAAGGGGCCGCCCAAACAATCCCGCCGTCCGCTTCCATAATACTCCGGTAAGCGTTGGTTTCTTTGAATTGCCGGCTGAGATCATGAAAATCTTGTTGCCAATCTCTAGTGACGACAATCGGCTCAACCTGGTCGGAAGCGCCCACAAACATGAAACCGTACAAATCGGCATTGTTTTTCATATGTTCATTGAAACAAGCCTTTACGGTTTCCGCAGCCTCCCGCGCTTTATTCCCGTGGTCGTAATATTTCTCCAGCGCGGCAAGGAAATCATTATTTACAAACAATTGCAAAGAAATTGCTTCATAGGCGGCCAGTTTTGTTTGGATGTTATTCACTGCTTGCGTCAGTTCCGCCAAAGAATAGCGGGTAGCTTTGTCGATAACCGCTCTTTTAAAATTATCATAGGAGATTAAATCAACAATCAGGACCGGAGTTAAGGTCAGGACAATTAACAAGCAAAACAGGATTTTCCGGACCGAAATCCGCTGTAAAATTGGTTGTTTCCGCGAAACCCGCTCTTTGGTTGGATTAATCCGGCCGAAATTCATCACAATTCACCTGTATAAAATTGCTTAGTTTCTGATCCGCACCCCAAAGCTCTTTCCGTCAACCTTGGTTCCCGGCCTCTTTCTCTTCCGGCAACCGGTGCGGTTTCAGCCAAGGAGGGAGCGTAAGTCGGAATTTCCTCCCGCTCCGTAACGACATGACGATGCTTTGCAGGACAATGAAGAGATACAGCAAGAGCCCGCTGACGATCGCTTGCAGGTTCGATTGGACACCCGCCGCCCGGATCAGCTCATTGATGGTCAGCAGGGTCAACGTCCCGATTGGCGCGCCCAGCAAGTTCCCCACGCCGCCGTTGAGTAGAATACCGCCCATCACATTCGCAGCAATTGCTTTGATTTCGAACAATGCCCCGTTTCCGATATTACCGGCGCCTGTGGTCATCAGGAAGACAAATCCCCCGATCCCGGCGGTCAATCCGCAGATCACATAGGAAAGGAAGAGCGTTTTCTTGACGTTAATCCCAAGCATCCGGGCGCTCTGAATATTGCCGCCAACCGCATAGACATTGCGTCCGAAACGCGACCACTTCATGAGGACGGCGTAGAGAATCACCAGGACCAGGACGACGAAGACGCCCGGTTTGATTTCACACGGGATGAAAACACCCAGCCTGTTTACGGTCCCGAGCCAAGGAATCTCGATGGTAAAATTCCGCAAGGCAACAAAAGCCGGTTTGGTTACATTGAGCGGATCTTTATGCAGGGTCGTCAGCAACCCCTGCGCCAAGAACATCCCGGCCAGCGTGATGATAAAGGGCTGGATTTCAAGATAGGCAATGAGATAGCCATGCATGAGCCCGAACGCAAGACCGATCCCCAAGGCCAGCAGCAAGGCTTCCCAAACGTTCCCCGCTCCCGATTGCAGCAACATCGCACAAGCCATGGTGACCAGGCCGCAGACCGCGCCGACGGAAATATCGATCCCGCCGGCAATCATCACGATGCACATCCCAAGAGTAACAATAAAAAGGGCCGCGTTAAAGTTGAACAAGTCAAAGAAGGTCTGAAACTGCATAAAACTGCCCGGAAAACTGATCAGGGCAAACCCGTACATCAGGAAAAAGATAATCCCGGCAATGATAAAAAGAAGGGTCGAATTCGATATTCTCGATCTCTGTTTGGTTGTGCTCAGCGCTTCCATTCTACTCCTCCTTTTTCCCGGCAGAACTGTCCGTTATGAAAAACACTGCCTTGTTTAGACCCACAGTCTTACGCACAGAGTTAGCGGCGACGATCGTTTTCGCCTTATCTACAACTTTCCTGACAAAAGCCCTCACCACCGGCGAGGCAATGACCATGAGAATGATAATGAAGACTGCCTTAAAGGCCTTAATCGCCTCAGGGTTTACTTCCAGCCGGAGCAGAGTCCTGTTCAGGATCTCGATGGTGTACGCGCCGATAATCGAACCGGTAATGCTGAACTTCCCGCCGCCCAGCGAATTCCCGCCTAAAGCAACGGCGAGGATCGCGTCCATCATGATAAACTTGAGCAGATTGACACTATCATGGCGCCCCGCCTTGTTCACGGCAATGAAGCCGGCGACCGCCGAACAGACGCCCATGATCAAAAAGGTCAGGAAGATAATCTTCTTCGGGTCGATCCCGTTCAAGCGGGCCGCGTTTGGGTTGATCCCCACCGCCTCCACATAGAGCCGGAGGTTTGTGGTCTTGAGGACCACGACGACAACGGCGATGAAGACGGCAGTCAGGATGATCGGCGTCTGAATGGGCACGCCCGGGATGACGGTCCCGATCTGGTTCGAGATCTCGTTCGCCAGGATCGGCGATACTTTTCCGTCAATAATAAAGGCGATCGACCGGCCGCCCAAAAAGAGAATGAGGGTCGCCACCATCGGCTGGACCCTGAAGAAGGAAACCAGGGTGCCGTTGAAGGCGCCGATCAGGAGTCCGGCCACGCAGCTGATGAGGAAACCTGCCAGGATGGTCCATAAGGTGACCGCACTGCCGGCACGCAAGACATACTGGACAAAAATGGCGGAAGCAATCGCGCCAATCTCCCCGATGCTGATATCCTGTCCGCGGGAAGCCGCCGTCACCAGGGTCATCCCGATCGCCAGTATTACCAACTCCGAAGCGCCGAAAAGGATATTCGGGATGTTCCCGTAAAAGGCCCCGTTGACCATGGTAATCCTGAAGTAATCAGCGCCCTTAATTAAATTAATGACAATTAAGATCACCAGGACAGAGAGGGGAAGGAAGAGATGGGACAAGCGATCAAAGTGTGCTTTTATCCTTGGCATATCATTTACCTCCCTGCGCAATCATGTGCATCACATCTTGTTCCGTCAAATTCATGCCACTGAGTTCGCCGATGATTTCCCGGTCCTTCATCACAATCAGTCGTGAACAGACGCGCAGCATTTCGTCAATTTCGGATGAGATGAAGGTCAGGCTCATTCCTTCTTCCGCAAGTTTGAGCACAAGTTTTTGGATCTCCACCTTGGTGCCGACATCGATGCCCCGCGTCGGTTCATCGAGAATCAGGTACATGGGGTGGGTGAGCAGCCAGCGGGCTAGAATTACCTTCTGCTGATTGCCGCCGGAAAGCGATTTAATTGGCGTGTTGAGGGACGGAGTTTTAATCTCCAGTTTCTCGACAAACTGGTGGGCAAATTCCTCCGTCTGTTTCCACGAGAGGGGCTTGAAAAAGCCTTTCATGACCTGCAAGGCAAGGATAATATTGTCACGCACGGAAAGCTCGTCGATGATCCCGTCGCCCTTGCGGTCCTCCGGCAGATAGCCGATTCCCTGTTTCATAGCGTCCAGGGGCGTCTTAATCTTCACACGCTTGCCATTGATTTTGACTTCACCGCCGGTCACCTTGTCGGCGGCGAAAATGGCTCGCACACTTTCACTGCGCCCCGAGCCGAGCAGCCCGGCAAACCCGTTCACCTCGCCTTTTTGGATCGCAAAATTAAAGGGCTTGACCCCGGCGGCGCTCGAAAGTTCCTTCGCCTCGAAGATCGGTACACTATTCTCCGCCTTCGGCGGTTCGTGTTTTTTCATTGCCGTGACATCACTTAGCGCCTTCCCCATCATCTTCGAGATCAGTTCGATTTGGGGAAGCGCCGCTGTTTCGTATTCGCCGATTAATTCACCGTTGCGGAGCACTGTAATCCGGTCGCTGATCTCGTAGACTTGATCAATAAAGTGGGTAATGAAGATGATCCCGACACCCCGCGCTTTCAGTTCACGCATGAGGGCAAAGAGTTTCTGCACCTCATCTTCGTCCAGCGAAGACGTCGGCTCGTCCAGGATGAGAATCTTGCAGTCCATATCGACCGCGCGGGCAATCGCGATCATCTGCTGGACGGCAATTGAACAGCTGGCGAGTTCTTGGGTCGGACTCGCTGGGATCCCGAGGGATTTGAGCATCTCTGCCGCCTTGGCGTTCATCTGTTTCCACTTAACAAAATTGCTCCGGCTGCGGCCGATAAACATATTCTCGGCCACGGTTAAATTGGGGCACAGCGCAATCTCCTGGAAGACCGTACCGATCCCCATGTTCTGTGCATCCTGGGGTGATTTAAACTGAACCGGCCTTCCCTCGATCGTAATCTGGCCGGCATCTTTTTCATAAACACCGGTGATAATCTTGATCAGGGTGGACTTGCCCGCTCCATTTTCGCCCATCAGGGCATGGATTTCGCCTCTTCGGAGTGTGAAATCGACATTATGTAGAGCTCTGACCCCTGGAAAGGATTTGCTGATCCCCTCCATTTTAAGGATAATTTCTGACAGCAAGCAAAGACCTCCTTACCGGTAGCGCATAAATTAACGGCAGTGCGGTGGGCCGGATTAGATCCGGACCCCGCACTGCCTGAACGATGAGGAAAAACTACCTTGTGATTACACCTTTGCCCGGATCAGCATTGATCCCATATTTTTCGATATGTTCGTCAGTGATCGTGTCCGTCGTTAAGATTAATTCCTGTTGATAAACGATTCCCTTGGGAATGTTACCACTCTTAATCCACTGGTCTATCTGGCTGGCTTGCCGCGGATTACACTGGACATCGGCATCCCAGTAACCGGCCTGGACGTTCCGGAGGGCAAAACGGTTAAAGTCAAAGCCGATAATCTTAACCTTGCCGTTCTTCCCATGGCTGATCCCGGCCGCTTCGAGCGCCTGGACAGCACCTTGCGCCATACCGTCGTTCTGCGCGTAGATGACATTGAAATCTTTCCCGGCGGCAATTGCGGCTTCGACCACTTTCCGGGCTTCCTCGAGGCTCCAGGTGTCTCCGCCGGTCCCATCGGCCACGATCTCCAGCTTGCCTTCCTGGGCCGCTTTGAGAACCGGAGCGCTCCGCCCGATCTCAGCAGCGCTCCCCAGTTGACCACGGATCAGGACCAGTTTGATCGGTTTCGGCACATTATTCAACACCCAGTCGGTTGCCAATTGACCTTCATAATGCATATCGGAAACAAGTGCGGCCTCATAGTTCGAAGGATCCGTATCAATGAGCCGGTCAAAAAGAATGACCTTGACACCCGCTCTTTTGGCCGACTGCAGGACATCGTCCCATCCAGTGGCGTTGGCGGCCGAGATCAGGAGATAGTCAACGCCATCACGAATGTACCCTCTCGCCGCGGCGATCTGCTCGCTGTTGTCGGCGGTGTTGGTCTGTTTCGCGTCATAGCCGTTTTCCCGTGAGAAGACCTTGTTCATGTCTTCCACATTGGCCTGACGGTAACCCGATTCTTCCGGCGGTAAATTGACAATCCCGACTTTAATCAGTTTTTGCGGAGCTGCCAATGCCAAACCGCACGCGACAGACAAAACTAAAACAGCCACTAACAGTAACAACCCAAACTTTTTCATCACGAAACCTCCTTAGATTTTTGACTGAAACAAGGTAACCCAGCCCAAAAATTACTTTTCGCGTTTCGTTGCTCTGGCCTGCAAATACCCCCTTTTTCCTAAGATTTATATCAAGCTGCCTTGGCAAACCGCGCGGTTGCCTCTCCTTGTTAATCTGTTATTAATATAAAAAATGGACCGGGCAAAAAGAATAGAGTTTTTTTGATTATGCTAAGATATTTTTTGACAGAACAGACAACCACACGAACGGAGCTTAATAAGCACGGGCATTTCTCCGATCAATCTTTATGCCGCAATTAGCTGTTTATGCCATCCGTTAATCCGGCGAACCGCCTTGGCTGGCCTTTCTTAACGCCGGAAGACAAGATGCAAATTGATATGCCATTTATTAATTTAGGAACTAATCCGGCCGCCGGAGATCAAAAAAATTACATTAAAAAAAAAGATTATCAAGTTGAATGCAGAGAAGGGGTCAATTATTATAAACCTGTGAATACAGGTTTTTTATTTTGTGAAAACCGTTACCAAGTCAGTGCTTCAGAAATGTTCTAAAGACACCGGATGAATGAATAAGGTAAAAACAAAGAGGCTTGGTTCATTTAGTAGTTCATTTATTATTTAACAAAGAAAGGGGATTGCCATGATTAATATCGAGGAAAAAGAAGTATGGTTTGTGACGGGAAGCCAACACCTTTACGGCGAGGAGACCCTCCGCCAGGTAGCCGAAGATTCGAAGGTTATCGCAGATTCCTTGTCCGGGAACCCAAAAATTCCGGTAAAGGTTGTTCCGAAACCGGTCTTGACAACCCCTGACGCGATCTTCAATCTCTGCATTGAAGCCAATTCCGCTCCCAACTGTATCGGTCTTATTGCCTGGATGCATACTTTCTCCCCGGCCAAAATGTGGATCGCCGGCTTAAAGGTATTGTCGAAGCCCTTGGCTCATCTTCATACCCAGTTTAACCGGGAGATTCCCTGGTCGGAGATTGACATGGACTTTATGAACCTGAACCAGTCAGCCCATGGTGACCGGGAGTTTGGTTTTATCGGTGCCCGGTTGCGGAAAGCCCGTAAGGTGATCGTCGGTTTCTGGCAGGATGAAGAGATCATCGACCGGTTGGCAGCCTGGATCAGGGCGGCGCTCGCCTGGAATGACCTGCAAGGTGCGAAATTCGTCCGGTTTGGCGATAACATGCGGGAGGTGGCAGTCACCGAAGGTGACAAAGTCGCCGCCCAGATCCGGCTGGGGTATTCGGTGAACGGTTATGGCGTGGGCGATCTGGTTGCTGTGATCAACAGTATTCCGCCCAACGCGATCCGGGATCTGGTCGCTGAATACGAGCAAAAATACCGGGTCCAAAAAGAACTGGCCGCCGGCGGTGCGCTAAGAAACTCCCTGGAAGAAGCGGCCCGCATTGAACTGGGCTTGAAAAAATTTTTGGAAACCGGCGGGTTCAAAGGATTTACGACCACTTTTGAAGACTTACACGGCCTAATCCAGCTACCGGGACTGGCGGTCCAACGTTTAATGGCTGCCGGTTACGGCTTTGGCGCCGAGGGTGACTGGAAAACCGCCGCCCTGGTCCGGGCAATGAAAGTGATGGCTTATGGACTGAAAGGCGGAACCTCTTTTATGGAGGACTACACTTACCATCTCCAGGAAGGACGGATGAAAGTCTTAGGTGCTCATATGCTCGAGGTTTGCGAATCAATTGCCGACGGTCAACCTTCCCTGGAGATCCACCCGCTTGGGATCGGGGGCAAGGCGGACCCGGTGCGTTTGGTCTTTAATGTACCGGCCGGACGGGCACTGAACGCGTCAATCATTGATCTCGGCAACCGTTTCCGTTTGTTGGTTAACGAGGTCGAGGTGACCACGCCCGAACAGGATCTGCCCAAACTTCCGGTCGCCCGCGCCCTTTGGACACCGCTCCCCAACTTGAAAACAGCAGCCGAGGCTTGGATCCTTGCCGGAGGTGCCCATCACACCGGATTCAGCCAGGCGCTGACCAAAGAGCACTTGGAGGATTTCGCGGAGATCGCCGGACTCGAGTACCTGCTGATCGATGAAGCGACGCAAATAAACGCCTTCAAAAAAGAACTCCGCTGGAACGAAGTCTATTATCACCTGGCCCAAGGGATCAGGGACTAACCGGCTGATCCTGAGCCTGGTCTCTGAATTGAGAACAAGTGTTGTCAATCTTAGTTCAAAGGGGGTTCTGTGTGATGGATAATGAACAATATGTTCTGGGTCTTGATTTTGGCACGGATTCAGTCCGCGCTTTGATCATTGAAACATCAACCGGCCGGGAAATGGCCAGTGAAGTCTCGTACTATCCCCGCTGGGCGAAAGGATTATATTGCGATCCGGATAAAAACCAATTCCGCCAGCATCCCCTGGACTATATTGAAAGCATGGAAGCAGCCGTCAAAGGCGCCTTGGCCAAAATGCCCGCGGGGAGCGGCGCGCGCGTCGTCGGGATTGGCGTCGACACGACCGGTTCCACCCCCTGCGCCATCGATCGCAATGGCCTTCCCTTGGCGTTGCGGGACGAAGAGCGTGAGAATCCGAACGCCATGTTCATTCTCTGGAAAGACCACACCGCGGTCCGGGAAGCCGCGGAAATCAACCAGATCGCGAAAAACTGGGGTGGCGTCGACTATACCAAGTATGAAGGCGGCGTCTATTCCTCGGAATGGTTCTGGGCGAAAATTCTCCATGTTTTACGGGAGGATCCCCGGATCCGGGAGCACGCCTACTCGTGGATTGAACATTGCGACTGGATTCCGGCCTTGTTAACCGGCGTGCAAGACCCGGCCGCCATAAAGCGGAGCCGGTGCGCGGCCGGGCATAAAGCAATGTGGCATCAGGAATGGAACGGCCTTCCGCCGGAAGAATTTTTGACCAGGATTGACCCGTTGCTCGCCGGCTGGCGGGAACGGCTTTATCAAGAAACATATACTTCGGATGTGAAAGCTGGCCATTTGACCGCCGAATGGGCGGAGCGGCTGGGTTTACGTCCGGGGATCGCCGTTGCCGTCGGGGCATTTGACGCCCATATGGGCGCGGTCGGGGCGGAGATCACCGAAGCGACCTTGGTTAAAATCATGGGCACCTCGACCTGCGATATTATGATTGCCGCCCCCGAAGTGATCGGTGACAAACTGATTGCCGGGATCTGCGGCCAGGTAGACGGCTCGGTCATTCCGGGCCACATCGGCCTGGAAGCCGGTCAGTCCGCCTATGGCGATGTTTACGCTTGGTTCCGTAAACTACTCTGCTGGCCGCTGGAAGCAATCTTACCCGAGACCACGCTCGTCAACCCGGAGTTGGTTGACAAACTGCAGGCGAAGATCGAAGCGAAGATCCTGGTGAAACTCGCCGCCGAAGCGGCTCAGCTCCCAAGCGGGGAAACAACCTTGATCGCCCTCGACTGGTTAAACGGCCGCCGGACGCCTTACGCCGACCAAACGCTGAAAGGGGCGGTCGCCGGTCTGACCCTCGGGACGACCGCGCCGAAGTTTTACCGCGCATTGGTGGAAGCAACCGCGTTTGGCGCCCGCGCAATCGTCGAACGTTTCCGGGAAGAAGGGATCGCGATCGACCAAGTGATCGCGATCGGCGGTATTGCGAAAAAGAGTGATTTCGTGATGCAAGTAACCGCCGATGTCTTAAATATGCCGATTAAAGTCGCCCGTTCCGAACAGGCCTGCGCGTTGGGGGCCGCTATGTTCGGCGCCGTCGCCGCCGGCGTTTATTCCTCGGTCTGCGACGCCCAAACCCGGATGGGGAGCGGGTTTGACAAAACCTATGCACCTCAACCGGAAGCGGCGCAAAAATATCAAGAAGCTTACCAAAGATACCTTGAACTTGGCAGAATTCTGGAACGGCAATTGCAAACGCTCTAAAGAAGGTGCCACGGATGCTTAAAAGACTGAAAGAACAAGTATTAGAGGCCAACTTGGAGTTATACCATCGCGAACTGGTGATTTACACCTGGGGAAATGCCAGCGGGATCGACCGGGAACAGGGACTGATCGTGATCAAACCCAGTGGTGTCCCTTACGAAAAACTGACGGTTGATTCGATGGTTGTTTTAAACTTGGATGGCGAAATCGTGGAAGGCGAGCTACGCCCCTCGTCGGATACCCCCACCCACTTGGGGCTTTACCGTGGTTTCCCGGAGATCGGGGGCGTGGTCCATACGCACTCGCCGCACGCCACCGTTTGGGCCCAGGCCAACCGGGCAATCCCCTGTTTGGGGACCACCCATGCCGATTATTTTTACGGCGCTATCCCCTGCGTCCGGGTCCTGACGAAAAACGAAGTCGCCACCGAGTATGAAAAAAACACCGCTCAAGTCATCATCGAGTATTTCCGTAACTTAAACTATCTCCATCTCCCCGGGGTACTGGTCGCCGGACACGCACCGTTCACCTGGGGCCGGGACGTGAAAGAAGCCGTCCATAACAGTGTTGTCCTGGAGGAGATTGCCAAAATGGCATATGCCTCCCTCCAGCTCAATCCAAAGCTTCGGCCATTGCCAAAATATTTGCTGGATAAACACTTTCTGCGTAAACATGGCCCCAAGGCTTACTACGGCCAGATTAATAACTAAAGAAAATTTGGTGTTCAGCTCCTCCTTCCTCCTACCAGGGCGGGCAACGGACTTTGTTGGATTTTGCCCGTCCTTGGTTCAAACCACAAAAAAATCACCCTTGACGGGTGATTTTTTTGTCCGAAAACGCTCCGCTCTTTAAACTTAATTTGTGATTGTCAAGCCGAACATAAATGTTTCCAGATCGTGCACGCCCACATTTAAATGCAGGCCTTTATTCATTAAAATTTTTGCCCCCAGATTAAAGCCATAAGCGTCGTATTCGCCGGTCAACGTGACACTGGGGAATTGGGTAGTAGGGAAGACCTTGCTGACGCCAAAGAATAAACCGCCCAGTTCACCCCCGCCGATCCCGGCATTCCAACGGAGATCATAAGGGGCTAACCGGTGACCAAGCACCAGATAGGGAGAGAATTGATCTTTACCGATATCCTGGATTCCCAAAGCTAAACCAAAACGGTCGCCGGTCTCGGGAATCAACCGGTATTTAAAGCGGACGGAGGGATCGTTGGTATGCCGGTAGAGATCAACCGCCACCCCAAATTCAAAATTATCCACCACTCCCAGATCAATCTGGACTTTCGCCCGGCTATGCTCATCCACATGCAC
This sequence comes from Bacillota bacterium, assembly GCA_029782135.1. Classification (GTDB taxonomy): domain Bacteria; phylum Bacillota; class UBA4882; order UBA10575; family UBA10575; genus JAAYGU01. Next base: position 34,090 of record JAKOVI010000060.1, on the reverse strand, counting down.
GCCAAGACTATATTTCCCGGGTGCCAATGTCCGGTTGGTCGGCACGGAGATTAGATCCGTAGCGCTGAAGACACCCTTCGCCGTTGCCGGTGGGCCACTGCCCAGACCGATCAGAATGATGGCCATTAAGACGAACAAATACTTCTTTCCCTTCATTTTCTGCCTCGAACTCCTTTAAACAACATTTCTGTTTAATTTTTACTCGAAAGAAGTATTTTCATGCATGCGCGCTTTTTCCTGCAGGGAATCAATGTTAATCACGGCATGAACCGGGAATCAATACTCAATTCCCCGCCGGGGTCCGATCCCCCGTTCGTATGGATGTTTCACGGCTTTCATCTCGGTGATCAAATCGGCAAGGGCTAACAGTTCGGCCGGGAAGTCGCGGCCGGTTAAGACCAATTCACACTCTGCGGGCAACGTCCTGGCAAGGGTAAGGACCTTTTCCAACGGGAGCAGGCCGAAATTAACGGCATGACTGATTTCATCAAGGATCACGACCTGATAGCCGCCGGCGATCGCTTCCGCTGCCGCGGCAAGGCCTTTTTGGGCGAGCGTAATCTCCGCTTCGTCCGGCTGGCGGTCAATCATCCAACGTCCGGAGCCATACTGTTGAAAAAGGATGCCCAAAGTATGCAAAGCCTGTTTTTCCCCGGTCTCCCCCTTTTTTAAAAACTGAAAAACAGCCACCCGCAGTCCCTGCCCCTTCGCCCGTACCGCCAGTCCAATGGCAGCCGTCGTCTTTCCTTTGCCGTCACCAGTATAGACTTGAATCATCGCACCAGATCAACCTCTCTTCCACAACCACTGCAGCATCGATCTTGGACGGTAACCGTCGCCGTAAAGCCGCGCCGCTCCACCCAAAGGGCACCGCACTCCGGACAGTAGGTATTATGGAAAATACCGTCGTCCGGAATATTCCCAAGATAAACATATGGCAGTTCTTCTTTGGCAAGGTAAAATGCCTTTTTCAGCGAGGATAACGGTGTCGGCGGAATTTTCATCTGGTACTGGGGAAAGTAGCGGGAGAAATGAAGCGGAATCTTGCGGTCAAGACCGGCAATAAAGCTAATCAGCGCAGCCAGGTCTTCTTCACGGTCGTTCTCCCCCGGCAACAAAAGACTGGTGACTTCCAGATGGACACGACCGGCAAGCTGGGCGGCAGTCTTCTGAACCGGGGCGAGGCTTCCACCACAATATGTTTGGTAGAAAGGCTCTGGCCCTTTCAGGTCAAGATTGACCGCATCCAGATACGGGATTAAGGCAGCCAAGGGTTCCGGGTTGAGATAGCCGTTGGTCACCAACACATTTTTAAGGCCTTTGGCTTTTGCTAAACGGGCGCTTGCCATTACATAATCGAACCAGACCAGAGGCTCCGAGTAGGTATAAGCGATCCCGATATTCCCTTTGGGTTGCCAACGCAAAGCCAGTGCCACCAGTTCTTCCGGTGCCATTTCTTCGGTCGCCGCATCCTGATGGGCAATCTGCCAGTTCTGACAGAACCGGCACGTCAAGTTACAACCGACCGTACCCACCGATAAGATCAGGGATCCGGGATAAAAATGGTACAAGGGTTTTTTCTCAATCGGGTCCAGCGCCAGCGAGGAAATACGGCCGTAGTTGGCCGCATATAATTTCCCGGCTTTCGCATACCTTCCCCGGCAGCGCCCGCGTTCACCCTCCTGGAGCCGGCAAGCATGCGGGCAAAGGGTACAAACGACTATTCCTTCCGGTAAAGGGTGATAATAGAGGCATTCATGCTCAGGCATCGATCATTCACCTACTTCCGCCGACATCCTTCCGGCCTTGCCCCCTGGCAATTGCTCCCGGATTTTTCCTGCGATTGCTTGTCGTTACCCTTTTATTATGGATTATTCTGTCGCCTTTGGCAATTTAATATTTTGAAGCGGAAGCGGTGGCGCCGGAGCGGACCTGAGTAAATTTCCCCTCCAGCCTGAACGGGCTATGTCCTGCGGGCACTGGCTTTCCTCAGCGTTAGACTTTTCCCTGTTTCCGGTTGGGCTTTGGGAGTAACTCTTTCTTGATATATTTCGGAAACTTTAATAAGTAGTACTCATAAATCAGGGTGTCCAGTTCTTCGCTGATCCTTAAAACCTCAACACTTGCCCCTTGCTCGCGGTAACGCAGGTATAAGTCGGTCTTTTTCTCTTTGATCAGCCTTCCTAACTCCGATAAGTTCATTGCGCGGGCCTCCTTCCTCCAAACTTGAAGGTGTCGGATGATCCTTCATTCCGGTGCCCGCTTGAGCGGCCACCGGTCCCCTTCTTTCCTTCCATCGGCAGAAGAAGGCAGCGCTGACATGAGGCCTTTTCCTTATTTTATCTAGTGGATTTTCCCCATCTTTTCTCCCGCCCGGGAGTGGGCGGCATGCACTGCATAAAAAAGCCCCTTTCCAGGAGCGATAAAAGCTATGCGAAAACGCAGCTAACATCCTGGACAAATTGAGCGGTTCACTAATCCGGGCTCCTGCCTGCCGCTTTGGCCGCAGACAGTACTTGGTTCCCCCCGGACTGCTTGGCTTGATACATAACAATATCCGAAGCCAACAGGAGCTCTTCGGCCGTGGTTCCATCCGCCGGATAACAAGCTACCCCGGCACTGAAAGAAAGGGGAATTTCCGCGTTTTCGCCAGCGAGCGGGAAGGATTCCTTTTCGATCGACCTTTTAACCCGTTGCATGATCGAAACCGCGATCTTGCCAGACGTCTCCGGTAACAGAATGATGAATTCATCTCCGCCGCAACGGCAGATAACGTCGCTCTCCCGCAGGTTCTGCTTGAGCTTGGTCACGAAATATTGCAAGACTTGATCGCCGGCGGAATGTCCATAAGTATCATTAATCGCCTTGAATTTATCCAGATCCGCCATCACCACGGAAAAGATGCCGCCCTTATCCTGCGCCAGCTTAATCTCCTCGTGCAAGCGTTGGATTAAATAACGGCGGTTAAAGATCCCGGTCAGCTCATCTTTCATGACAAGATGCTCAAATTCCTGGACGCGACTGAAGATCGCATTTACCCGTGCAATCAGTTCCTCCATTGACAAACGGTTTGGCGATATAATCATCAGCCCCGCAGGCAAAGCCGGAGAGCCGGTCCTGCAGTTTTGCTTTGACGGAAAGAAAAATGATCGGGATAATCTTATTATTATGTTTGGAACGGATCTTCTTGCAAAAGTCAATCCCGTCCCCCTGGGGAAAAAGAATATCTAAAATCAGCAAATCAGGATCTTCACTCTGGATAAGCTGCTCCGCCTCGGTCAAGTTGTCACAGGTTAAAACCTCCAAACCCTGGCCGTTCAAGGATTCCCGGATCAGGGCCGTGATTGTATGGTCATCATCCACCACAAGAATCTTCCGCTTTTTGCGCCGGCCAACCAATTGCTCCGCCTCGTTCTTCGCCAAACCCGGCAGCTCTTTTCCTCCCTGAAGGCGATCCGCGGTCTGTTCCTGGATTTCCTCCAGTTTTTCAGTGATAAACTGCAGGAGGCCGGCATCGACCCTCACCCCGTAACTGCGGACCAGAGTTAAGGCTGTCACCATTTCACAAGCAGATGAGGCAATCTCGTGCATTCCGACCATTTCACCGGAGCCCTTTAGCGTATGCGCAAAGTGATAAAGGCCGGCAAGCGCCTCCGCGTCAGTAAGATTGCTCTGCAATTGCGCCAAGGATTGCCGGGCATCCGGCAACCGCCGGGCAACCCCGGCTAAAAAGATTCCCTGCGCTTGCTGGACCCTGTCTGGTTGTTTTGTCCTCCCTTCATTGTTGACCATCCTTTTCACCTCACCGGTTCGGTACTTTTTAGCTACCGACTGACCTTTCGGTAGCATCCTCTTCCGCCCGGTCTTCATCACGCCCCAGAAACAGTGACCGGAAGAGTAAAAGTGAAAGTACTCCCTTTTCCATCCTGGGAATCGACGCGCAACTCTCCCCCGAGCGAGCGGGCAGTTTGGTAGGCAATGGCTAAACCCAAACCGGTTCCGCTGATTCCCTGCCGGTCAGCATGGTCAACCCGGTAGAAAGGTTTAAAGATCGCCTCCTGTTCCGCCGGGGGAATCCCGAGACCGTAATCCTTCACGGCAATCGCAATTAAGTCTGGAGCGACGCGCTCCACTTCCACCTCGACCTTATCCGCCCGGGGGGAATACTTGAGCGCGTTGGATAAAAGATTCCCGAGGACCCGCGCCACCTGGTCCGGATCCGTTTCGACCGGCGGAAGATCATTGGGCAGATGGATTTCAATCGTATGCCGGAAGCTTTGCGCTTGAAAGCTTTCAACCACCTCTTCAATCACGGTACGCAGATTCACCATTTGCCGGTTGAACTTTACCTGTCCGGTTTCGATCCGCTGCAGATCCAAGAAATTATTGACCAATTGACTCAGCCGGTTCGTTTCTTTATGAATCATCTGCACATATTTTTCGGCTTTCGCGTCCAACGCACTATTTTGCAACAACAATTCGGAAAACCCCAGGATACTGGTGAGCGGGGTGCGCAGTTCGTGACTGACCGTATTCAGCACCTCCGTTTTTAGCTTATCGATCTCCTTCATTTTCTCCAAAGCCTGCTGGACGGTCTGGTGAGACTGCTGCAATTCAAGCCTGTTGCGCTCAATCGTATCCGCCATCTGATTGAAGGCGTTGACCAGAGCGCCGAGTTCATCTTTGCTCCGTACCCCGTCGATTTGGCGATAAGCCCCGCTTTTCAGCCCTTCAATCCCCTGCATTAATTTCCGGAGGGGGCCGGTGATCCCCCTGGCAATGATCAGTCCGAGGACGCTTGCCAGGATCGCCGGTAAAATGAGGATGAAAGCCCAGAGCCGGTAAGATTGTTGCAAGTACGCGTGCTGGGCAAACATCGCCTTATTATGCCGCTGGTTAAGCAGAAAATACAGATCTTTCTCCGCGCGAATAAAATCCTCGGTCAGCCCGGGAAAACTCAACCAGTATGAGGTTACCTCCGTTTGGCCATTGGCCAGTGCATCTTCCAAAAGGGCATCAAGGTAGACGGCGGTCGGCAGGATCCGTTCCTGGAGGCAGCTTAACGCCTCCTCATCATCGGCCAGCAGTTCCTCTAAAACCTCTTTCTCCCGGGCGATCTGTTGCTGCGCATTACGAAAGGCCGCGACAAATTGGGGATCCTTAGTCAGAAAATAGCGGCGGATGGCCGTTTCCTCATTACGGATCGCAATAAACAGTTCAAAGGTGGCCCTCTCCGCCTGGTGATACTGGTGGGCCGTCATCGTATAGGCCAACATCTGTTGGTTAGTTTTGATCTGGATAACCGTAGTGCTCATCACGATTAGAAAAACGATCAGCACATAACCGCCGGCAATTTTCTTTTGAATCCCGAATCTCATGTGCTGTTCCTCCTCTAACCGTTTCTAGGGTGATTTTCTGCGTCACAAACAAGCCAACCGTTAACCTCTTGTTGGAGAAGACCTCGTCAATAATACACTTTTAATGATAAAGCAACTGTCAAACTCAGGCCTTTTGCGTAAGTAAGGAGCGGATGATGTTTGTCAGTTCATTGGGGCTGAAGGGTTTGGGTAGATAATAGTCAACCCCGGCCATTTCGGCCACTTTTCTGTCCTCCTCCTGTGCTTTGGCCGTCAGCATTAAGACAATAATCCGGCGGTAAACCGGGTCCGCTTTGAGCCGGGCACAGAGATCATACCCGCTCATCTGCGGCATCATCGCATCCAGGACAATTAAAGCAGGGAGTTCGGTACGGGCCAAATCATAAGCTTCAAGGCCATCGGCCGCTTCCAGCAAGAGATAACCCTGATCTTCAAGGGTGGCGCGGATCAGAAAGCGGATCGCCGGTTCATCATCGGCAATGAGAATCTTCTTCATTAAGATCCCACCCGTTCCATTTTATTGGCCATCCAACTTGGCAAGCCCCAGCCGCACCGCGCTGGCAATTAACTCTGCTAAATTGTTGACCTTCAGCTTTTTCATGATATTGGCCCGGTGGTTTTCCCCTGTCTTGACCGCAATCATCAGTTCTTTGGCAATCTCGCGGTTCTTATAACCTTTGACAATCAGGTTGAGGAGTTCGATTTCCCGGGGAGTCAGTTTCATATTCGCCTCATCCACCTCATTGGTTTGCTCTTCGAACAAAACCTGGGAGATCGCCGGACTTAAATAGGTCTCATTATTCAGGCAAGCCCGGATCGCCAACATCAGCTCCTGAAAAACAGAGCGTTTAAGGAGGTAACCTTTTGCGCCGTTTTTTAAGGCCTCACGGACAATTCCCGGCTCGGAATACATGGATAAGACAAGGGGAATCGTGGAATACCGGCCCTCTTTTAACCGCAATAACACCTGGTTCCCGTTGAGTACCGGCATGGCGAAATCAATAATTGCCACATCCGGCCGGAGTTCCCGGATCAACTCCAAGACCTGCGCGCCATCGGACGCTTCGCCGACGACTTCAACCTCGCCGGTCCTTTCCAGCAGGACGCGTAGTCCTTCCCGCACGATATGGTGATCTTCGGCAATAACGACACGAATCATGTCAATCGCTCCCACGGCACCTGGGCAATCAGGCGCCATCCTTCTCCGGGGGAAAAATTAACAGTCAGTTTCCCGCCGATTAAAGCCAGGCGTTCCCGCATCCCCATGATTCCGATCCCTCCGGCCAGAGTGTCCGGGGTTTGCTGGCTGTTCCCCAAGCCTACCCCATTATCCTGTACAATCATTGATAAAAATTCTTCATCCGTCTGCAAGTAAACAATTACCCAAGAAGCTTTGGCATGTTTGGCCACGTTGGTTAACGCTTCCTGCAGAATCCGGTAAAGGGAGATCGCGGCTGCGTCGGAGAGTTCGAACGGCTCGGCCGCCGAACAATCAAAGGTCACCGGGATTCCCACGCGTTGGGAGAAGGTCCGGCAATAATCGTAGAGGACCGCCGTCAAGCCGACGGTCTCCAGCCCCGGCGGGCGCAGATCATATGCAATGTATCTTGTTTTCTCCAGGGTTTCGTCCGCCAGCGCAATCACCGGTTCCAGATCAGCGCGCAACCGGCAATCCGGACAGGAAATATCGGCCATCAACTCCAACTTCATTTTTAAAGCGGTTAAAGCCTGTCCAATCTCATCATGGAGTTCGCGGGAGATCCGGCGCCGCTCCGCCTCTTGGGCTTGCAAGACCTGATGATGAAGTTCCTGGAGTTTCTGTTGCTTCTCCCGCAATTCCTGATAAAGGCGGGCGTTCCGGATCGCGAGGGAGGCCTGGGCACCCAGCCCCCGCATCAGTAACAACTCTTCATCGGTCACCGTCCAGACCTGCCCATAACGGAAAAGCATGATCACCCCGCTAAACTCATCCTCATCGTACAGTTTAATCGCGATAATGGTTCTTAAATCAAGATATTGAAAGAGATTAAGAAAAGCTGGATCATTAATGGCCTGGAGATCCGGGAGCACCACCACCCGCTCCGCACCGCCAAAGTATTGGTTAAACAAAGCTACGGGAATCTTCGGCGTAAACCACCTCCGCTTCCCACCATGCGCAAAGAAGAGCCGCAAAGACTGGGTTTTCTTCTCCAGCAGGCGGACAGTGGCGCAACTTGCTTTCAGCAAAGTAGCAACTTCCCGGCAGATCGTTTTCAAAACCTCTTTGAAGTTTAAATCGGCATTGATCCGCAAGGCCGTCCGCACCAGAGTATTGGCCTGATTGTAAAGCTGTTGAAAACGTTGCTCGTTTTTTTTCAACTCCGTCAAGTCAACAACATTGGCGATCCGGTAAAGGGGTTCGTTCTTCCTGCCATAAACCATGTAGGCATTGACTAAAACCGGGAAGACTGTACCATCCTTTTTGAGATGCTTTGCTTCATAAGAGTGATTCCCTGTTTCATGGAGTAAAGCCGACAGTCGGGCTAATTGCGGACGCTCTTCCGGCGCGAGGATTTCCGCAAACGGACGGCCGGTGAGATCTTCCACTGTATAACCATGCATCCAGGCAAAATAGGGGTTGACCAAATCGAGGGTTTCGGTATTGGCGGCACTAATCGCTAAACCAACCCGCGAATGGTTGAAGATTGCTTCGTAAGTCTGTAAGGAAGCCTCCATTGCTTGTTGCTTGTTTTTTTCCTGATGCGGCCGGTCCAGCATTGTCTGCCATCTCCTCCTTCCACCCCTTTGTTGAACGGTAAGCGCTCCGGCAGAAACCTCTTTAGTTTTATATCGGTTTATTGTCAACAAGACGACATAGGGGTTTCCCCCTATCTTCGTTGGCAAAATCCCTCTTTCTCTTCAACGCATTCCTTGACAAATGAAGCCCGGATCTCCCGGGCTTTTTCTTCTCAGCATTCGCAACTGACTGTTATTCGGCGTTTAAAAGTACCTGATCACTTCAAATCTCTTCAATTCCACTTCTTCTTTCGGGCTGATCCCGGCTTTCTGTTTGGCAATCGCGATTTGTTTTTCGACGGTATCCACACCTTCCAGATCGGGGAGGAGAAGACCGGTCCGGCTTCCCCGGCGGACGATCACCCCGTAACGTTTCGGATCCAATTCTTCCGGTCCGGAGACCGGTTCAGGCGCTTTTAAGAGATCGACCGAATAAACCAGCTCATCAAGCTCCTCGGCCTGTACCGGATCAAACCGTGGATCATGAAAAGCCGCGGCAATTGCGTTATGCCTGATCTCCTCGGCGGCGTTTGGTTGGGTCGGGAAAATCGTCCCGATACACCCACGGAGGTTCCCGTGCTTTTTGATCGAGACAAAGACCCCGGCCGGTTTCTGCGCTTCGGGCGGGAGCGGAAGTTCAATTTCTTCTTCCGTCCCCAACAGATAGTTCTCCACCGTCCGCCTGGCCAGTCGAACAAGGGGAGACTCCTCCCGGCGGCGGTCTCTCACGACAGCCTTCCGCTGTTCAACCAGGCTCGCATAGATACTGCGTTCCGGATCGAAACCGGACTGCGGCGCGAAAGCGCTGACCAGATAACCGACGCCGAACGGCCCCTCGTAGCTCAACACCTCAAGGTTAAACTCCAGACCGTCAAAGACCCCAAGGAGCATTAAGAGCGTCCGGAAACCACACTCGGCTGCCTTTTCGACCAGTACCGGCGGGAGGCTGAAGATCTCTTTTATCTTCTTCTCCTTCAGGAGATTGACGAGGGTCCGGTCGAACTCCTCGCCATGCGGGTCAAAAGCCACCGGCGCGCCCGGAAGCAAACAATGGGAGAGATCCCCGCTGGCCACAACGGCGATCCGCCGAGACGAATTCCGGACAGCCCGGCCGATTGCCGTCCCCAATTGGTACTGCTCCAACCAGGGGAGGAGCGACATCCCGGTCGCCACCAGACGCACGTTTTCCGGTGCCAAGAAGGCCAGGGGGACCAAGACCCCGTGGTCCAGTTCCCGTGAGAACCGGTAGCGGAACAGGAACTCCTCGTTTAATTCCATACAGTTTAACCCCTCGGCGGCGACTTCCTCGGTGATCGCCTGGACCAACTCCTGATCTTTCTCCCATTCCCATCGCCGATGAAAACCAAAGTTGCCCAAACTTCCCTGGAGTCTCCTGCCACCCCTGATCGCCAAGCCATCCTGGAAAACCGGACCATGGGGTGAAAAAATTAAGATCGTCTCCGGACGCGTCACCTCGATTCGCGCCCGCAGGCTCTTCATCGCTTGTACGGTCTGCGCAACCTTTTTGGTCTCCTCCCCGCCCACCTCTTCCAGGATAATTGCCGGGTGGGGAACAAATGCACCGTAGGTTAACATCCGTTTCTTCCTCCCTCTCAACAATAGGGAAGTTTTCTAGTCAAAATAATACCTTGCTTCTACCCAATACCCTTTCTCCGCTGTTTGGTAGAATCCTCCTTTGGGCGCCAACCCCAAACGGATCCGTACCTTTTCCAACTCCACCTGCAGATTGAGCATCCCTCCCCAGTCAAAACCCTCCTCTTTAAAGACAACAAACACTTCCGATTGGACGGAGAAAGGAGATACGCTTTCCCGCCACCGCAGCCCCCAACGCATATTACTAAAGGGAAAAGTCTCCGCCCCGGAATCCTCCTCCTCATCCTCACGGAGCGGATCGTAGGAAGCAATCACCTTGGAGGCGCCAAGCAGCCCGCTCAACCTCCGGGTGGGTGAATGGTTATACTCATAGATCCCAGTTAGATCAAGTTTCCCTCCTTCTTTACCATTACCGGAGCGCCGGTAATTTAATCCGCTTTTCGCCGTAAGCGTGCTCCGGTCACTGGCCGCCCAGGTCCATTCCAGGCGAAAAGAACGGTAACTATAGTTAATCCAGGGGTTTTTCGGATAATCGCGTGTGCTGTTCGCATAAATGCCGGTCAAGCGATGGTGAGAGAAGCGGGAGGTTAACTCATGGCGGAGGGCTAATTTCCGGGAGGAACGGGTCGGGGTGGGATAAGTCTTATCCTCAATCATAAACTCCCCCTGCCACCTGAGCGCCGGCGCCGGACGCCAGCGCAGGCTAAGACCGATGATTTGCCGGTCGTAATCTTCGATTCCCGCACCTGGGAAGACTCTCCGCCATTCCCCGTTTCCCCAGGTCCGAAAGGCTAGAGGCCGGGCTTGGCTCTTTTTCACTTCAAGTTCGAACCAGCGAAAATCACAAGCCGGAGCGTAGGCATATTTCCCACCGGCGGTCAGCCACCAGTCCGCAAAGACCCGGCGCCGGAGTTCGGTTTGAAAAGTGAGCGGTTCGGTCGTCGTCGGCTGGCTCCGCCATTTCCAATCATTCGTCCACCGGTAATGTGGCGCATAAAACCCCCACCCTCCCCCGAGGGCGGAAAAGCTTTCATCATCCTTAATTTTATACTTGAAATGGACCGGATCAAGCCGCCATTCGCCCCGGGCGCCGGCCGGAACCGCCAAGAAGAAGCAGAGGAGCAAACAGACAGGAAGAAACATTGTGGACGGCTGGCGCAATGTTCTCCCTCCCCAATGTTTTTATGGATATTATTCTATAATTAACATATTTTTCCTTTCGGGTGTAAAATAAAAGGGACTTTATTGCCCCTCTATCCAATTCTAAAAAAATACTTCCCGCTCTTCTTCTCTCGTTATCATAATTATCGACAGTTATCAACTTCGGCATATATCCAAAATTGCATCATAAGCCTCTACCTTGCCGGGGCAGAATGGCTGTACTCCGGTGACTTGAATTTCTTACACCGGAACAAGGAAACACCATTCTGCCCCGGCGGAGTTTGGCAACCGGCTTCGATGAATTGATTTACGGCGCTGGCAGCAAGCCAAGCAAACCCGGACCACTACTGTTTTGGGTCCAGCAAATCCCGGAGGCCATCGCTGAGCAGGTTAAACCCCAATACCGCCAAAACAAGCACAATCCCGGGAGCAAGGCTGTACCACGGTGCCCGCAGCAGATAGCCCTGGGCTTCATTTAACATCCGGCCCCAACTCGGTTCGGGTGGTTGGACTCCCAACCCCAAGTAGCTCAAACCCGCCTCCGCCAATAAAGCCCCGGCAAACCCGTTGGAAGCAGCCACCAGAAGCGAAGGGAGAAGATTGGGTAGAATATGCCGGAGCATGATCTTGAGCGGACTGACCCCAATTGTCTGCGCCGCTTCAACAAAACTGTACTCTTTGATCTGTATAAATCCACTCCGGGTGATGCGCATAAACCCGGGAAACGCGGTAATACTCAAGGCCACAATCGTATTGAAAGTCCCCGGCCCCCAAACCGCCACGATCATTAAAGCAAACAACACGCCGGGAAAGGCCTGAATGGTTGTACCAAGCTGCGTCAGGATGCGGTCCGTCCACCCGCCGAAGTAACCGCCGAGCGCCCCCAGACTGATCCCGAGTGCCATCCCGAACAACACGGAGAGCGTACCAACGAAAAAGGCGGTCTGGGTCCCTTTCATGATCCGGCTGAAGATATCCCGGCCAAAATTGTCCGTCCCTAAAAGATACGGTCTGCCGGGAGGGAGAAACCGCTCCGCACTCCGCATCTCATTGACCGCAAACGGGGTATAAAAAAAACTGACCACCAGCATGAGCAGGAAGCATCCCACGAGCGCAGCACCGATCACCAGACTGAGACTGACTTTTGTTTTCATCGCTCACCTACTCCAACGGATCCTCGGATCAAACATGCGGTATAAAAAGTCAACCAGTAGATTGAGGAAGACGACCACGCCGGCCAGATAAAGCGTAATGCCTTGAATTAACGGGAAATCCCGGAAACTGATCGCTTCAACCAACAACCGGCCGATCCCCGGAAGGGCAAAGACCTTTTCCACGATGATGCTCCCGCCTAAAATATCGCCGGTCATCAAGCCAAGGACCGTCACAACCGGGATGAGGATGTTTTTGAGAAGGTGCGTATAAAGCACCTCCTTTTCCGCTAAGCCTTTCCCGTAGGCGGTCCGGATATATTCGGCTTGTTTCTCCTCGACATAGGCGGTACTGACATAGCGCGTCAGAACAGCTACTTTCGGCAGGGCAACCGCCAGCGCGGGAGGGATTAAAGAGGCCAGCGCCGCCAACCAGTCCTCCTCCCAGGGGACAAATGCACCTGGGGTAAAAAAACGGAACAGTTTGGCAAAGGCGAGCATCATCAAGATCCCCATCCAAAAAGAAGGAACGGCGGTCCCGAGTTGCGTGACCACCGAGAACATAACCCCCCGTTTTTGCAGATGGTACTTCCCGACGGTCAGCCCAAGGGGGATCCCCAACAGCACAATAAAGACGAAAGCCAGCCCCGCGACCGGCAGCGTTACCTTCAGACTGGCAACCATAAGGCCCCGGACCGGTTGGCGGTAGCGGAGGGAGTGGCCGAATTCTCCCCGCAAGACACCACCCACCCAGTGCAAATAGCGCTGGGGTAACGGTTGATCCAAACCCAACTCCTTTTCCAGGGCCGCCACTTGCTCCGGCAAGGCGTCGGCGCCCAGAATGACCTGCGCCGGATTGCCGGGGATCACTTGAAAGACCACAAAGGTGAGGAGGGATACCAACCACAGCGTCAGCAGGAATGTAACGATTCTCCCTTGGACTGTACTCATCTTGCTCACCGTGTGCCGCGATTAGTAAGGTAGACGGTTGACATGTCCTGAACGTAGATCGGATAGAGCCGGTAGCCGGCAATTGTCTTTTTCAAGGCCACCAAATAATGTGGGTCCATGAGAAAGACCGCCGCCGCCTCTTCCGCCAGGAGCCGCTGGGCCTTTTTGTAAAGAACAGCCCGTTTTCCCCGGTCACTTTCGGCCGCCGCCAGCTGGTTCAACCGGTCATACTCGGCATTTTCGTAATTGAAGAAGTTATTGGCATAATCCGAAGTGTATCTGATCAAGACCGGGAGGGGATCAAGTTTTCCGGAGAGGCCGGTAATCGTCATCTCATAATCCCGTCCCTGGTAAATCCGTTGCAACCAGACCGCCCACTCGACCAGTTCAATCCCGGCCTCAATCCCAACCTTTTTTAATTGCTCGACGATGATTTGGGCCGTATCGACATGAAAAGCATAATTGGACGGGACGGACAAGACCGCGCGGAATCCCTGCGGATAGCCGGCTTCCGCCAATAATTGCCTGGCTTTCTCAATATTGTGCGGATAAAGATCCTCGAGCCCGGTTTCGTAAAATTCAACCATCGCCGGGCTAAAGCCGGAACCGAGTTTGGTCCCAAAGCCAAAGGCCGCCAGTTCAATCAGTTCATCCTTGTCAATCGCATAGTTGATTGCTTGCCGGACCCGTAGATCGTTAAACGGCGCCCGTTTAAGGTTCAGTGCCAGGACCTGTACCAGATTCTGTTTTTCTTGAAGAGTATAGAATTCCTCGCTCAACTCCGTAATCCGGCCCGGCTCAATTCGCGGATAGATATCGACTGTTCCGTTTTTCAAGGCAATGAGCGCTGCCTCGCGGTCCGGGATGATCCGGAACTCCACTTTATCCAGTAAAGGCAGCCCCTCCTGCCAATAATCGGCGAACTTCTCCAACACGACCCACTGCCCGGGCCGGTATTCAACAAAGCGGAACGGTCCGGTCCCGACCGGCCTGGTATTCAGCTCTTGATAATCCTCAGGAATGATCATTGCGGTCGTCAGGTTACTCAGGAGGGCGGCATCAGGGGCTTTCAGCCTTAGGATAACCTTTTGGGCCCCGGGAGTCCCGGCCGTCTCAACTGCCTGGACCTTAGTGAAGAACGGGGAAAGCGGCTGTCCGGTCGCCGTCCCCATCAAACGTTCCAGTGAGTATTTGACATCTGCAGCCGTGACCGGCTTCCCGTTATGAAACTTTACGCCCGGACGTAAAGAAAAAGTGTAAGTAAGTCCATCCTCCGACACGCTGTACCGTTCGGCAAGGGCCGGCAGAAGAGAGCCGTCCGGAGCCGGTTTCAACAGCCCTTCATAGACATTGAACATCATTTCATAGGTCCCGGCGGCGGCTGCCAAATGTGGATCCAAGTAGTCGGGATCCTGGGGAACAACCACAACCACTTTATTTTCCCGCTCCTCCTTTCCTCCCTTCAGAAAGACCGCCGCAATCAGGATGATTCCAACCAAGAATAACAGATAATAAGGGGAAAACCTTCTTTTCACCGCTTTTCCCTCCTTAGAAAACAGAAAAAGCCTTCCGGCGAAGGCTCTCTCCCTACATGACACAATTAACCCGCTTTCGGACCATCAGGTTCCGAACAGGTTGGGACAAATATATTATTTCGTAGGTCTGGTTCATTCGCCGGATACCAGCCTTATATCTGCCCTAATTATAACACGCTCATTGATCAGGGACAAGTCTCCCATGTAAACTTCTGGTAACCAAGGTTTTCTTATGTTCGGTCCTGGTTGTCAATCGTAAAGCGGGTGATCGCCCCCACTAATTTTTCAGCCCTGGTGCGCAGATCAGCGGCAATCTGCTTAACGGTTTCCGCAATCCCCGATTGTTCCTGGGCTGAAGCGGAGACCTCCTCCGCCGAAGCCGCCGCCTCTTCGGAGATCGCGCTGATATTGATGATCGAACTGATCGTTTGGTCTTTAAACTGATTAATCGTCCCGATATTCCCGGTCATCGCACTGACCCGTTGCACCGCATTGTCCATGGCCGTCACAATCTGCTCAAAAGCTTTTCTCGTCAATAACACCGCGTTGTTTTGCTCCTCAACGACCTGGGAAGCCTGTTCCGCCGTCTCCTTGGTCAGATGCGTGCGGTTCGCGATATTCTTCAGAATGTTGTTGATTACCCGGGCTGATTCTTGGGTTTCGGCGGCCAACTTATTAACCTCATCCGCGACCACGGCAAACCCCCGCCCGGCCTCCCCGGCCCGGGCCGCTTCAATCGCCGCGTTAAGCGCCAGGAGGTTGGTCTGCTCGGCAATCGTCCCGATCGCTTCGGTGATCCGGCTAATCTGCTCGGCGCTCTCATTTAACTCCTCAATATCGCTGACAATATCCCGGGTAATATTCTCAGCCATTTTGGTTTTTTCAATCAACAGCTCTACCGCTTCCTGGGCATTGACACTCAAGGCCTTGGTCGAGCTGGTAATCCCTTCAACCTCTCTCGCTTTCGCAACTGAATCATCGATCAACTTCGCCAGTTCAGCCATGAAGCGTGAGGTGCGTTCCGCTTCCGACGATTGTTCCAATGTTCCTTTACTAATCTGCTCCATCGCCGCTGCCACGGTCACCGCAGCCTGAGCCGACAGTTCAGAATTGTGCTCCATGTCGACACTGCGCCCACGGACCGCTTCGACCGCTTCTTTGGTATCCTGGATTAACTCCGAGATCTGTTCCAACATCCGGTTAAAACTGTTCCCCAGGACACTAAGCTCATCTTTGCTCTTGATCTGAACCCGGACGGTAAAATCTCCGGATTCCGCTTCCTTAATTGCCTGGACCACATGGTCCAAAGAGCTGGTAATGTTAAAGGAGAGATATAAAGAGCCCAACAGGGCAACGATGGCACTCAAGAAAACCAGGAGCCAGGTAATCCAGGCCAGATGTCTGGTCTCCCGGTAAATATAGGCCGTCGGGGTAATCCCCAGCAATGACCAGTTATCGTTAACCTTCATAAAGGCAATTTGGACTGCTTGTTTATCAAAGACATCGCGGAAAGTCATCTCGAGGGACTCGCCGTCAAGCAACATCCGGAGATGATCTTTCTTTGCCATCAGGTCAAGGATATTGGTGTTAATTTGATTTTTGAGCGGACTGGAAATAATCCGGCCCCGTTTATCGACCAGGATCGTAAAGCTGCCGGTGATCTCCTCTTCGGACATACTGCCAATGTCATAGTAATATTGGTTCAGGGTGTTATCAATACTCTTTTCCTTGATGAAGAAAAAGATATTACCCAAAACTGCTCCGGTCGATGGGTTCTTGATCATCCTCCCCATCACGAGATGGTAATTGATCCCTACCTCCTCCGTAATTGGCGGGAACCAAACCGGAGCTCCGTCGGCGATCGTCACCATCTCATTCATCGACGATCCTTTAAATTCAGCTTCAAAAGTCGTCGAAACGGCCACTCCCAGATCAACCAGGACGCCGTTGGCACTCAAAAATCTGATGGTATGAAGGTCGGAGTCGGAACCGATCAGGGCATGCAAATACCTCTCCAAGTTTTGTCTGCTGACAAAACGTTCGTATCCTTGCGAAAAGGTAAAGTCATTAAAGAGCTTGTTAACCTCCGGATTGGCCAGCATCCCATAGGAGAGATCCTCATACTTTGTCACAATCATCTCCATATGCTGCTTGCTCTTGGTTAAACTGTCAATCGAGTAATATTTGATTTTATTCGTAATCGCGTCGCGCGAGCTAAAAAAGACGATCGGTCCAATGATGAGGATTGGCCCCAGGGAGATCAGGAGGAAAAAAACGGTCAACTTTTTGCGGATCGAAAGATTTTGCATAACTTTACCGAGGATTAAATCAAGAGGTTTAATGATCACTTCGACGAATTTCCTCTGCTTCATGATATCACCCCAAATAAAGCTGAATTATCTTCAATCACTCATCAATCTGCGAGTCAATATTGTTAAGTAGATATAGAACAATTCTTACTATTATGATTCGTGTTTCTTTCTGTTTTCCCTCTTTTTTTCCTCAGCATTTCCAGTAAAAAAAAAGAACTTTTCGTCAATCACTCCTTAAAAGCGTGGAAACCGTCACCGCCGCATAGCCTTCCTCCCGCAACTGGGTAAGGATTGACTCAAGTGCTTGGACAGTCGGTACCGTGGGGTGCATGAGAATAATCGCCCCGGGCTTCAATTTTTCCACCACCCGCCGGATGATCACCTCCGGCGCCGGCCGTTGCCAGTCAATTGTGTCAATCGTCCACATGATCGTCCGGAACCCCAATTCAGCGGCCACCGCCACCACCTGGTCATTGAACTCCCCGTAAGGAGGGGCAAAGAGTTTCGCCGGCTCGCCACCAATCACCTCCGCCAAGAGCCGGTCATTCTCCAGTACCAGACGGCGTAGTTCTTCTTTGCTCATCCGCGTCGGATGGCCATGGTATAATCCATGGTTGGCTATTTCGTGCCCGTCCGCGGCAATCCAGCGGACCATCTCCGGGAATTTTTTCACCCACGCCCCGTCAAAAAAGAAAGTTGCTTTTACCCCATACTGCTTTAAGATCGATAGCAAAGCCGGGAGTTCCTCTTCCCCCCAGGCCACATTGATGGCCAGGCTCACCTGCTGCTTCGTCGCCGGTCCCTGAAAGACAGGGGAAAAATAGTCTTTACTGACGGTCGCCGGGAGGGCATAGGTGACCAGGCTCAGGCTTTCACCCGGCGCCGCCGATAAAACATTGTTGATGGTGGCTTCAATATCAACACCCAGTCCGTCCTTTTCGGGGATGATTTCGCCGGTTTCCGCAAAATAACCGGCATTCCGCGGTTCGATCGTGTAAAACTTGGCCATTTCGGTGACGACTTTTCTTACTTCCTCCGGTAAAAGCCGGGCCATGGAATGCCCTTCCAAAGTGACCCCGTCTTTAACCCCAAACCACTGCCGTTTGGCCTGTGACCAGTAGGTTGCCAGCCCGGCCCCCAACAACACCAACAGCAACCAGCAGGTAAAGAGCACTATTTTTTTCCTTTCAAGGACAATCAGTCTCATAACCGCTCCCCCCACTCCGGATTAAGGTTAATGAAGGACGGCGCCATTTCCACCCCGGGCCTTCTTTTCCGCACCGCGGTTTTTTTCCGGTGCTGTCGTCCCGTATGATCGGTATATGTCTCGCCGGTCAACACAAGCTCAGAGACCGGCACCAAGGAATACCCCCTCTGCCGCAAAGCCGGTATTAAGCGGGCAATGGTTTGGGGAGTATTTTTGCCGGCATTATGGAAAAGAATAATCGAACCCTTTTGCACCCTGCTCAGCACCCGGTTCAGCATCGCCTCGGCGCTAAGATTTTGCCAGTCCAGGGAGTCCACATCCCAGATGATTGTGGTGTAATTACAAGCCTTCGCGGTTTCGATCAGCAGGTTATTATACTCGCCGAAGGGCGGCCGGAACATCGTCGCCTCCTGTCCGGTCAACTCCTTGATTAAGCGATGGGTCCGCATTAATTCTTCCGTAATTTGCTGGGCGGAAAGATTGTTCATATGCGGGTGGGTGTAGGAATGGTTTCCGATCTCATGCCCGCCGGCTGCAATCTTCTTCACCATCTCCGGGTATTTTTCCAGCCAGAGGCCACAAAGGAAAAAAGTGCAGCGGACCTGGTTATCCCGTAAAATCCGGAGTAACTCTTCCGTTTGGTCGGCGCCCCAGGTCGCATCAAAAGTAATGGCCACCTTCGGCTCCTCGGTCTCAACCGAATAGATCGGGATGATCCGGTTCCCCAGCAAGACAGAGACTTGCCGCGCCGCCCGGCGCAGCACCACCGGATGCGAAGAAAACCAGAAAAGAAAAGCCGCCAGAAGAAACAGCACTATGGCTTTAAAGCGAGAAAGCACAAAAATTCGCACTTGCCGATCCCTCTTTATCTTGATCGATAAAAATTATGATCGGAAAGTGCGAGGTAGAACCGAAAAAAACAGATCCGGAACGGATCTGTTTATGCTCAACTATCTTTTTTGGGAAGCCTCCCCCACCACAATGGTGGCCACGCGCTCCATCACCCCCGGCGGACCCAGCAACGCCGAAAGTTCAGACAATTCCTTCCGGATCTCCGCCCGGAGCCCTTCGGTCTCCAATAACAGCCTAAACTGGGCGACAAGATTCTCCGGGGTCAGATCGTGCTGGATCAGTTCAGGGATCACGCGCCGTCTTTTTATTAAATTGGGGAGGGCAACCATCAGCGGCTCCTTCTTTTTCTCCTCATTCATCAAGATTTTAAAGAGGAAAGCCGAAACTCCGCTCAATCGGTAAACCACCACCATCGGCAGGCCCAGGAGAGCCGCTTCCAAAGTCGCGGTTCCGGAGGCGAGTATCCCCAGGTCGGCGGCAGCCATAACATTATAAGCATCCGCGCTGTCCACCAATGAAACCAACCCGGGGTAGGCCGCGAGATAAGAACCGATCAGTTCCCGTCCAATCGTCGGCGCCACCGGCAGGAAAAAACGGAGCTTCTCCTCTCCGGCGGCAATTTGGGCAATCGCTTCGAGCATCACCGGCAACAATTGCTGGACTTCCTGCCGCCGGCTGCCCGGCATGAGCAGGATCACTTTTTCCTCTGCTTTCACGTAGTACGATTGCCGCCAACGCTCCGGTTCAACCGCCGGTTTAACCCGGTCGATGAGGGGATGACCGACATAAGTAACTTTCAGCCCATATTCCCGGTAGAAATCAGCTTCGAACGGCAGGACGGAAGCGATATGTGTCACACACCCGGCGACCCGCGCCGCCCGCCCTTTGCTGTAAGCCCACGCGGAAGGGGGGAAGAGGCAAACAACCGGAATCGAGAGCGCGGCTGCTTGTTCGGCCAGCAAGACATTGAAACCGCCAAAATCAACCCAGACCATCACATCCGGTCGCCGTTCTTTTAATAGGCGGGTTAACTGCTTGAAATATTTTTTGAAGACAAAATACTTTTTGGCCGCTTCCAGGTAACCAAAGGTACTTTCCCGTGTCGGGTCAATAACGATCTCCGCCCCGGCTTCGGCCATCAAGGGACCGCCCATCCCCCAGATCTCCGCCGCCGGATCCAGCCGCCGGACCTCCCGGATCAGAGCGGCGGCATGCAGATCACCGGAGTGTTCTCCGGCCGAAAAAAAGTATTTCACTCTTGATCCCCCTTTTCCTCACGCCATTCTACCTTTATTACCCCCGGCTTCACTTCAAAATTAACCAGCCGCAGTGGCCAGGGGACAGTCAACGGAAACTCCCAGGTCAGTTGCTGCGCATATTTGGAAAAAAGCTCCGGCCAGAGCGTTATCCCTCCGACTTTCAAACCATGCGGGGTCAGGCGCAGACTATAGTCCGAGGCTTTCTCCAGGGCAGCCGTCGCCCGGAAAGGCAATCTGCCTTGACCGAAGAGATCCAGCGTCCCCTCCAGCTCAACCGCCCCTTCTTTGATAAAAACAACCGGTTCAAAAGCAGGAAGGTCCCGGCGGATGCGGGCGGTAAGTTCACTCTCCGAAAGGTTGAAGGCCAGATAAGTCTCCTCCAGTTTCTTGATCTCGACCCGCTGCTGAAAAAGCAACGCCCCGGGCTCGATCTGCATCCCTTTGCTGCGAAGGGAGAATGCCTCAAAGACCGGTCCCTCGTCAAAACCCAAGCGTTTTGCAGAGACAGTAAATTCGCTGATCCGCCCTTTAAGAAAATCGCCTACCGAAAGCGGAGCGAGTTCCACCGCAAGGTCTTCAACGACCGGCGCCTGTTGCTCGATGGCGCCCTTAATCTTCTGTTCCAGCGCCCGCGTTAATAGCGCGCCGCTGGTCAGACCGGTGAGCAAAAGAAAAATGCCAATCCCGATCAGCCGTTTATCCACTTTTTAACCCCTTTTTCCCGGGATCGCCCCTTGGTCGTTCTTCACCGCTTGCGAAGACACCGCAGGCCGGCGGCTTCCGGGCCTACCCGCGTTATCCTATCCCACATTGTACTTGGAGCGCAAGAAAGCTTCGATAAAGAGATCAATCTCCCCATCCATCACCGCCTGCAGATTACCGGTTTCTACTTCAGTGCGGTGGTCCTTCACCAGGGTATATGGACAAAACACATAAGAACGGATCTGGCTGCCCCAGGCAATCTCCCTTTGTTCCCCTTTCAGTTGGTTAAGCTTCTCCTGTTGTTCCTGGCGTTGCCGTTCGGCCAGTTTCGCTTTTAACAGTTTCATTGCCGTCTCTTTGTTTTGAAACTGCGACCGCTCATTCTGACAGGCGACCACGATCCCGGTCGGTAAATGGGTGATCCGGACGGCGGAATCGGTCTTGTTAACATGTTGCCCCCCGGCGCCGCCCGAGCGGTAGGTATCTACTTTAATCTCTTCCGGTCTGATCTCAATCTCAACCTCATCATTGATCTCCGGCATCACCTCTACCGAAGAGAAGGAGGTATGGCGCCGCCCGGAAGCATCAAACGGGGAGATCCGTACCAAACGGTGGACCCCTTTTTCCCCGCGTAAATTACCATAAG
Organism: Bacillota bacterium; assembly: GCA_029782135.1. Lineage (GTDB taxonomy): Bacteria > Bacillota > UBA4882 > UBA10575 > UBA10575 > JAAYGU01. Next base: position 12,547 of record JAKOVI010000060.1, on the reverse strand, counting down.
CATTTTCGCCCCGCAGCAAAATGGTGGCGCTTTTAATCCCGGCTTCATCTCCGGGCAATAAATCGATCAGTTCCACCTGATAGTTATTCCGTTCCCCCCAGCGCGTATACATGCGTAAAAGCATGCTTGCCCAGTCCTGTGACTCCGTGCCGCCCGCGCCGGGATGAATCGTCAGATAGGCATTACTCCGGTCAAACTCACCCTTGAAGAGTGTACGCAGTTCCATCTGGTCCAGTTTGGCAAGCGCAGCTTTGACCGCTTCTTCAACCTCGCCAATTACATCTTCCTCATTCTCGGCCAAAGCCAACTCCAGGAGATCCGCGGCTTCCTGGAATTTCCCTTCCAACCCGGTGACAGCCTCGATCTCGGAACGCATCGAATTTAATTCCTGTAAAACACGCTGGGCTTTATCCTGATCTGCCCAGAAATCCGGGCGCACCGTCTCCGCCTCCAAGACTTTCACCCGTTCAGTTTTAGTATCGAGGTCAAAGATACTCCCTCAATTTCTTAACTCTCTGTAAGGCGTCACTGATCTGTTTCCTTAATTCAGTCGGCTCAATCATCGCACTCACTCCTTACCAACATTTATCCAACCTGGGCCGGCTGGTTCGCAAATCTTGTCTGTTCCTGCCTGAATGCCGGGCTTATGCCCCGCAACATTTTTTATATTTCTTCCCGCTGCCGCACGGGCAGGGATCGTTCCGCCCCACTTTCTTCCCGGTCTTCCGCTGGACGACCTGCGGTTCGCCATCCTCCCCCCGGTTGGTAACGATATTCCGCACCCGCTGCTGTGCCGGCAGCCCTTCTTGGGTTAACTCGATCTTGAAGACGTAGCGGACGACATCTTCTTCGATCGCATCGAGCAGATCCTGGAACATCTGGTAAGACTCGATCTTATAGACGGTTAGGGGATCCTGCTGCCCATAAGCCCGGAGGCCAATCCCGTCACGCAGATCATCCATGTTTTGCAGGTGCTCAATCCATAAGCGGTCGATCGTCCGCAGCATCACATAGCGCTCGAAGGCACGGAGCCTTTCAGCGCCCGTCCGTACTTCTTTCTCCGCGTAAAAATCAGTAGCGGCATTCCATAAATACTCTTTCAGTTGTTCAGGGTCACCACCGGCGGCCGCTTCCAGTTTCTTACCGGTCAACATTTTTGCCGGTAGGAAGAGCTGCTCCGCCGAGCTTAAAATCGACTGGTAATCCCATTCATCAGGGAGGCGGGCATCGGTATGCGCCAGCACCAAGCGGTCGATCACCGCCCGGAGGGCTTCCATCACCTGATCTTTCAGATCGGCGCCCATCAGCAGCTTTTGCCGCAAGCCGTAAATCGTCTCTCTCTGTTTATTTAAAACATCATCATATTCCAGAACCTGTTTGCGGAGCTCAAAGTTCCGCCCTTCCACCCGCCGTTGTGCATTCTCAATCGCCTTGGCAATCCGCGGATGTTCAATCGGCATATCCTCCTGCCAGCCCAACCGTTCCATCCATTGAACAATCATCTGGCCGCCAAACAACCGCATCAGTTCATCATCCATCGCCACGAAAAACCGGGAGGAACCGGGATCCCCCTGGCGGCCGGCCCGGCCGCGCAGCTGGTTGTCGATCCGCCGGCTCTCATGACGTTCCGTACCAATGATATGCAGCCCGCCGAGGCGGACCACCTCTTCGTGTTCCTTAGTGGTAATCGCCAACGCCTCCCGTTTGGCTGCTTCGATCTCTTCAGGGGTCGCCTCTTCCGGATTGCCTTTGGCCTTCAAAATCTGCTGGGCTAACATCTCCGGATTGCCGCCCAAGAGAATATCCGTTCCCCGCCCGGCCATATTGGTCGCGATTGTCACCGCACCCAACCGTCCGGCCTGGGCAATAATCTCCGCCTCTTTCTCATGGTATTTGGCGTTTAAAACCTGATGGGGAATATTTTTCTTTTTTAAGGCCGCCGACAGGGCTTCCGATTTTTCAATCGAGATCGTCCCGACCAGGACCGGACGGCCGGTTTTATGCACCTCTTCGATCTCGTCGAGCACCGCCCGGAATTTCGCCGCGGCGGTTTTGTAAACCACATCGGGATAATCGATCCGGATCATCGGCAGGTTGGTCGGGATGACCACCACTTCCAAGCCATAGATCTTCCGGAACTCCAGTTCTTCCGTCTCGGCCGTCCCCGTCATCCCCGCCAGCTTTTCATACATCCGGAAGTAGTTCTGAAACGTGATCGTCGCCAGGGTCTGGCTTTCCCGTTCAATCTTCACGTTTTCCTTCGCTTCGATCGCCTGGTGCAAACCTTCGCTGTAACGGCGACCAAACATGATCCGGCCGGTGAATTCGTCGACAATCAGGACCTGACCGTCCTTCACCACATAATCCCGGTCACGCTTCATCAATTCTTTCGCCTTTAAAGCCTGGATTAAATGATGGACCAGATTGGTGTGTTCCGGCGCATAGAGGTTTTCGACCCCCAGCATCTTTTCGGCCTTCGCCACCCCTTCTTCGGTGACAGCCACCGTCCGCGCCTTTTCATCCACCGTATAATCTTCGTCCCGGCGCAAAAGTTTCGCGATGCGGTTAAAGGTGGCATACAAGCCGGTTGATTCCTCGGCTTGTCCGGAAATAATCAACGGGGTCCGGGCTTCATCGATCAAAATACTGTCGACTTCGTCAACGATCGCATAGTGCAGCTTCCGCTGGACCAGCTCCGACCGGTCGATCGCCATGTTGTCACGGAGGTAATCGAAGCCAAATTCATTGTTCGTTCCGTAAGTGATATCGGAGTTGTAAGCGGCCCGCCTTTCTTCGGGTGTCATATGGTGTAAAATCACGCCGACCGATAAACCGAGAAAACGGTAGATGCGGCCCATCCATTCGCTGTCCCGTTTGGCCAGGTAATCATTGACCGTCACCACGTGCACCCCCTGGCCGGTGAGGGCGTTCAGGTAAGCCGGAAGGGTCGCCGCCAAAGTTTTTCCTTCGCCCGTTTTCATCTCGGCGATCTTGCCTTCATGCAACACAACCCCGCCGATCAACTGCACATCGTAATGCCTTTGCCCAAGGGTTCTTTTGGCAGCCTCCCGGACGGTGGCAAAAGCCTCCGGCAACAACTCCTCCAGCGTTTCTCCCTTGGCCAGCCGGGCTTTAAATTCGGCGGTTTTTCCGCGTAACTCCTCATCGCTGAGCTTAACCATCTCCGGTTCCAAGGCATTGATCTTCTCCACCAGTGGTGCGATCCGGTTCAGTTCCCGCTGGTTGGTATCCCACATATTCTTCAGGAAACTCAGCATCCGATCATTCCTCACTTCCGCATCTCCAGTTTAAAGAGGTGCCACTCTTCCATATCCCGTAATTAGCTGGCCGGCAATCTTCCGGCCGGCAACCAATGGAACATTTCAAATTAACATAACGCAAGAACAAGCAAAAGGTTTCCCGATCTTAGTCATTATAACACTACCGCCGTCCTGAAACAATAACAAGCTCTTTTTACAGTTCGCTCCGGCGCTGCCGGCGCAGGTAAAACCGTTGTCCACCCATCACCGCCAGATAACAGAGGCCGGCGATCAGGACGATGACTGCCCCGGCGGGCAAGTCAAGGTGATAAGAGACGACCAAGCCCGCCAGGGTAAAGAAGAGGCTTAACAACGTCGCCAGCCCGATCATCCGCGCAAAATTGGCGGTCAATAAACCGGCCACCGCGGCAGGTAGTGTGAGGAGCGCGATGACGAGGATTAAACCGACCACCTTGCTCAGGATGACAACTGTTAAGGCAATCAGGCAAAGAAGAACAATATAAAGCAGCTCAACCGGCAAACCGCGCAGGCGGGCGTATTCCTCATCAAAGCAGATCAGAAGAAAATGGCGGTAAAAGACCGTAACAATCAGCAGAATGATCAGGTCCAAAACCAAAAGCACCTTCAGGACGGGACTGGTTACCATCAGAATATTTCCAAAGAGAAAACTCATCAAATCAACATTGTAGCCGGGCGTCTTCGCGATAAAAATAATCCCGACTGCCATCCCGACCGCCCAAAGGGCGCTAATGATCGTATCTTCGTGTTGTTTTGCCCTTAAATTAACCAGCCCAAGCAGAAGAGCTGAGAACAAGGCGGCAATCACCGCCCCGGCCAAAGGGTCCGCCCCGCAATAATAAGCAATACCCATCCCGCCCAGCACCGCATGGGCAATCCCGCCGCTAATAAAAGTGATCCGTTTGACGATCACATAGGCGCCGGTGATGCCGCAGGCCAGACTGGAGAGGAAAGCCGCCCAGACTGCATTTTGGATAAATTGATATTTGAAGAAGGCCGCCAGAAACTCCATCATTGGTTTATCACACCATTTCCGTTCTTGACGCTAGATTCGCCGTTTGTTTGTTAATCTCCAAGTTGTCCACTATATCTTGATGTCATATTGCTCGTGACTCGTATCGAAACTTCCTTCGTAAACCTTTCTTCATCCCGGGGCAGAATGAATTCACTCTACGACACCGGGCGGTGCCGCCGCCCGTTGGTATAAATCGGCAATGCTCGCCGGCGAGATCTTGCCGGGCGGGTGCGGCACCAGGCGCCGGTTGAGGTAAGCCACTTTATTAACATAGGACGCGATTAAACCAAGATCATGCGAGACAACAATAATGGTCACTTTCTGATTTAATTCTTTCAGCAGCGAATAAATCTCCAGTTTGACCCGGTGGTCAAGGTTGGCGGTCGGCTCATCCAAGATCAGGAGTTGCGGGTCGGAAACCAAAGCACGGGCAATCAACGTTCGTTGTTTTTGCCCGCCCGACAGTTCACCAAACTTGGCCCCACCCAGTTCATGAAGGCCAACCGCTTTCAGGGCTGCTTCCGCGGCTGCGTGATCCGCCGCCGAATAACGGGGAAAGATCTTTCCCGTTAACATCCGGCCCATCAGGACCACTTCCAAGACCGATACCGGAAAATCTTTTTCCAGATCAACGGACTGCGGGACATACCCGGCTAACCGGCTCGTTTTCTGCGGAGATTGCCCAAAAAGCCGGACTGTTCCGCGCACCGGTTCGATACTGCCCAGGATTAGGCGGAGCAGCGTCGTCTTCCCCCCGCCGTTCGGTCCAATCACCGCAAAAAAATCGCCCGCTTCAACCATTAAATCGATCCGGTCCAGGATTAAACGGCGTTCATAGGCAAAACTGACCTCATTTATCTCCAATACCTTTGTCATTGCGACAACCCCCGGGCAAGCGCCTCGGCCATCTGGCGCAAGTTCGTCAGATAATCTTCGGCCAACGGATCGAGCGTCACAACTTGCGCATTGACCGCCCGGGCAACAGACTCGGCCGCCCTGGTGTCAAACTGGCTTTGCACAAAGACAACCCGAATCCCTTCCCGTTTGGCCCGTTCAATAACCTGGGCTAACTGTTGGGGGCCCGGTTCCTTCCCTTCCACCTCAATCGGGATTTGTTCCAGCCCGTAACGGTCGGTGAGATAACCCCAAGCCGGATGATAGACCATGATCTTGTCGACCTTCGCCGCCCGGAAAACCTCCGCCAACTCCCGGTCCAACCCGTCAAGCTCGGCTTGAAAGCGGCGGAGGTTCTCTTCATAGAAAGCCTGATGATCCGGATCAAGGGTGATGAGGGCCCGGCAGATCGTTTCCGCCTGGATCTTAACGAGCAGCGGGTCGAGCCAGATATGTGGGTCCTTCACCTCATCGCGGTCAACGGGTTCCGGGACCGCCGTATCGCTTCCCTCCTCCGCCGCCCCGTGCCGGTGCGCCCCTTCAATCGGACGCAAGGTGATCCCTTCCCTGGTGTCGACCACCTTCAGGCTTGGGTTGAGCTCCTGAATCCGGTCGATTAAGACCGCTTCAAAAGGGACGCCGATCCGGAAGAAAAGGTCCGCTTCGGCCAAGGCCGCCATCTGTTTCGGTAATGGTTCATAACTGTCGTGGTTCTGTCCCGGACCAACCAGTACCCCCACCTTGACCAGCTTGCCACCGATTTTTTCCACAAAGTATTTTTGCGGGAGAATACTAACAAACACCTTCAAGGACCCGTTTTCTTCCTGAGACCTGCGGGTTCCGTTTTGCCGCCCCGAACTGACGATCACCGCTATAATCGCCACAAGCACCGGCAGCAGAAAGATCCAACGCCGTTTCTTGTCGTTATTGACCATTTTTCTTCCTCCCATAAACGCCCGCTATTTGTTCTCCAATTCGCAAACCAGGTGAAATGAGTGGCATTCGTCACATTTTTTGATCGTGTGCTTTTCGGCAAAATTATTCCAGTGTTTTTGTTGTTCGGGGGTGAGGATCCCTGTTCCCCGGCACAAAGGGCAAGTGTTTCTCAAGGCTGCTAAGATTGCATTCCGGATAAACTCGGAACGGTTGGGAATCCCCTCCATCGCCTTGCCGAGTTCCGCTTCGACTTTAAAAGTGATAACTTCCTGTTTCTTTTTCTCTTTCATTTTCCGGCCTCCCCCAACGACCTGGCACTGACTTTTTCGCCACCGCTTTCTGAAGTTGAAAAGTCGCCGTCGAAAAGTCATGTATTACTATGTATTACTGTTATGGTATTACAATGTATTATCACTGTCAAGTTAATAATTTATCCGGGTTTCCGTCTTTCTATCCAACAAACGATCGGCAAGAGGGCTGTGGGATCGACTTTTGCGGTAAACCGTGCGCAGCATCTTCAAAGGTTAAATCTTTTAAAATTGCATATGGCTGGATATTATGTTACGATAAAAATTCGGGGATATAAATTTCAACACAGATTGGAGTGAAACGCATGGCACCGGAGACATTAGAACAACTGCTAATCTTCCAGCAGAACGAACTGACCGAATACTACCTCTACCAACGACTGGCCCGGCAGGCGAAGGATGAACATAACCGGAAGGTGCTGCAACAAATCGCCACGGATGAGCTCCGCCATCATGACATTTACCAGAAATATACCGGACAGAAGGTAAAGCCGCGGCAATGGCGGATCTTCAAATATTACTGGATCGCCCGTCTCTTCGGGTTAACCTTTGGCCTCAAATTGATGGAACGGGGAGAAGAGCGGGCCCACCAAGCATACGAGAAACTCGGTATGAAAGTCGAGATCCCGGAATTGAAACAGTTTGCGTCCGAGGAAGAAGAACACGAACATCAACTGCTCAATCTCATCGCCGAAGAGCGCCTCAATTATGTCAGCTCGATTGTCCTGGGACTGAACGATGCCTTGGTGGAACTCACCGGAACCCTCGCCGGGCTGACCTTTGCCCTCCAGAATACAAAGTTGATTGCGCTGACCGGTTTAATCACCGGCGTTGCGGCCTCCTTTTCCATGGGAGCTTCCGAGTATTTGTCCACGAAGGCTGAAGGGAACGACTCCCAGGAGTCTTTTAAGTCCGCCCTTTACACCTGGGCTGCTTATGTCCTGACCGTAATCTGTTTGATCCTGCCCTACCTTTTGACCGGCAACTTCTTTTCTGCTTTGATCCTCACCTTAGTGGCCGCCGTCCTGATTATCATGGTCTTCAATTTTTATCTTGCTGTCGCCAAGGATCTCTCTTTCCGCCAGCGTTTTCTGGAAATGACCGCGATCAGCCTCGGCGTTGCCGCGCTGAGCTTTTTCATTGGCTACCTAATCCGGACCTTCATGGGGATCGAGGTTTAGGCAAAAACTAGACAAAAAAAAGAAGGGGTTTGATGAATCTCCTCCCCGATTATCTGGACGACGACTTAAAAATTCTCTTTATCGGTTATAATCCGGGGTTACGCTCAGCTATGCTCGGTCACCACTACGCTGGGCGCAGTAACCGTTTTTTCCCGCTCTTATACCAATCCGGACTGATCGATCAACCGCTCACATTCCAGGATGACCACAAGCTCCTCCCCCTTTACCGCTATGGCCTGACCAACCTGGTCGCCCGTCCCACGGCTGGCATCAAAGACCTCACCCGCGAGGACTACCGGGAAGGGGCGGTCATCCTCCGGGAGAAAATCGAACAGTACCGGCCGCTGATCGCCGCCTATGTAGGGATCGGGGTCTATAAAAATTTCTCCGGCCGTTCCCGGGTCTGCCACGGCCTCCAGGATTGCCCGGTCGTCGACGGGGTAATGGATTTTGTCCTCCCCTCCACCAGCGGCCTGAATCGCCTCCCGGAGACGGAGAAATTGAACTGGTTTTGCGCCTTGCGGCGACTGCTCGACGCGCAAGAACGGGACTGACAACCGCCCCGGAGTGAATACTCTCCACCCTCAAAAGGAGGTCTGCCTGTTGCTAACCTTTAAGGAATACCGTTACGAACGGCCGGCGATGGAAGAACTGGAAGCGGAGTTTAACCGCCTTCTCAACGCTTTTTCGCAGGCCGCTTCCGGCGCCGGGCAGGAAGCGGCGATGAAGGAGATCAATGCCCTGCGGAGCGAGTTTGAATCAATGTCCACCCTCGCCCGGATCCGGCACTCGCTCGATACCACGGATCCCTATTACCGGGCGGAGAACGACTTTTTTGACGAGGTGGCCCCGGTTTACGAAGGCTTAATCCACCGGTATTATCAAGCGCTAGTTGGCTCTCCCTACCGCCCGGCCCTCGAAGCGAAGTTGGGTAAGCAACTGTTCCGCCTGGCCGAACTGCAACTGAAAACCTTCTCCCCGGAAATTATCGGGGATTTACAGACAGAAAACAAACTGGTCAGTGAATACACCCGGCTGCGGGCGTCCGCCCGGATCTGGTTTGAAGGCGAAGAACGCAACCTCGCCCAGATGGAACCCTTCCTGGAAGCAAAGGAGCGCGACCGGCGGAAAAGTGCCCAGGAAGCATATACCGGGTTTTTCCTGGCGAACGAGGAAGAGTTCGACCGGATTTACAACCAGTTGGTCAATGTCCGGGATCAAATCGCCCGGAAGCTTGGGTTTAAAAACTTTATCGAAGTCGGCTATGCCCGCCTTGGCCGTTCGGATTACAATGCCGAAATGGTGGCCGGCTACCGCCGGCAGATCCGGGAGAAACTGGTCCCCCTGGCCACCGAGTTGCGCTGGCGGCAGGCGGAAAGGTTGCAACTGCCCGCGCTCAAATACTATGATGAGCCTTTAAACTTTTTGACCGGCAACGCCGTTCCGCAGGGCGGCCCGGAATGGATCCTCGCGCGCGGCCAACAGATGTATAACGAACTCTCGCCGGAAACCGGGGCCTTCTTCTCTTTCATGGTCCAAAGCGAACTCCTCGATTTACTCGCGAAAAAGGGAAAAGCCGGCGGCGGGTATGCCACTTACATCAGTAAGTATCAGGCACCCTTTATCTTCGCCAATTTCAATGGGACCTCGGGTGATATCGATGTCCTCACCCACGAAGTGGGCCATGCCTTTCAGGTCTACAGCAGCCGTCATTTTGAGGTACCCGAGTACCGCTGGCCGACGCTCGAGGCTTGTGAAATCCACTCGATGAGCATGGAGTTCTTAACCTGGCCGTGGATGAAGCTCTTCTTCCTGGACGAAGAGACCAAGTACAAATTCGCCCATTTGAGCGGGGCGATTCTCTTTATCCCTTACGGCGCGACGGTTGACGAGTTTCAGCACTGGGTCTACGAGCACCCGGCGGCTTCCCCCGCCGACCGGAAACAAACCTGGCGGGAAATTGAGCGCCAGTACCTTGTCCACCGTGATTATGAGGACAATGCATTTCTCGAGCGGGGCGGTTTCTGGTTCCGCCAGGGTCACATCTTCACCGATCCGTTCTATTACATCGACTACACCCTGGCTCAGGTCTGCGCCCTGCAGTTCTGGGTAAAAGCCCAGCGCTGCCGGGAAACGGCCTGGCAGGATTATCTGCGGCTCTGTCAGGCCGGCGGCAGCCGTCCCTTTCTTGAACTGGTCGCCCTCGCCGGCCTGAAGAACCCGTTCGCCGCCGGTTGTCTCGAAGCCGTCCTCCCCGTCGTCGAAGAATGGCTCGCCGGGGTCAATGACCGCAAGTTATAAGAATTAAAAAACGGAAACGGCAGCAAGAAGAAGTATGAAGAAAGACCCGTATCGGGTCTTTCCCGTTTTTTATAGAAACTTCACTAACAGCAAATCCAGCCAATTTTTAACTGATCCTCAGCCGGCCGTTAATCTCCCTTAAGGGGAAAAACCGGGGACGCTCCGCAGGGGTCTTGTTCGGGGCATGCAGGGTCAGCATTAAGCGGCCATCAAAGGCCGTAAAGACCATCCCGTGCCCGCCGTCTTGTTTGTATAAGGGCTCCGCCTCGTGCTGCCATGGCCCGCGGATGTTCCCGTCCTCACTGCGCGCGATCCCGAGGGCATAACCTGCTTCTCCCCGGCTTGACCAGAGCATGAGGAGCGCCCGCCCGGCAGTTTGGTAGAGGAAAGGACCATCCGTGACGAAACCATCCTTTTCCACCCCGCCAAACTTCCGGCGGTGCGGCCGGGTCCAGGGTGCGGTGGAAGCTTTAAAGAGCAAGACCGGGTCGCCAACCGTCCTTTGTAAATTCCGGTCCAAACGCTGGGCCCAGATCTCCCCGTCAACAACCTGGACCCATTCGTGACAAAAGACGATCCAAGGGTCGCCTTGGCGGTCCAGGTACAAGGTTCCGTCCAGGCATTCCCAGTCCCGGGGCGTCACCGGCCCGGCACTGTAGGGTTGAAAGGGGCCCAGCGGGGTCGCGGCCACCAGGATCTGCGTCCCCCGGCAGACCCCCGCCGCTTTAAAGCTGGCGAACATAAAGTATCTTCCGTTATAGTGGTAGACCTCCGGCGCCCAGAAGTTCCGGTCCGCCCAAAAACCGGGTTCCGGCCGGAAGACCGGAAAGGGGCCCTCCCATTCCTCGAGATCCTTGCTGGTATAAGCATCAAATCCCACGGCCTGCTCCCCCCAGCAGTTGGGGTCGGTCGTTCCGTACAGGTAATATAAACCCTCATCCTCGACCGGTAGGATAAAGGGATCACGAATCTGGATCGCACTGCTCTGCAAAAACACCAACCTCCCGTTCACTGGTGGCTGTACACCATTCCGAACCTTTTTCCCGTCTTGATCCGGGTGCATCCTGGCAGTTTTTGTCTTCTCCCGCCTATCTAATCCTCCAGGCGCACGGCCGTACCGGTCACTTCCAACTCGGCGGCAAGCACTTCTTTCCCTGTCAGTTCCCTGCTCCGCGCATCCGGTTGTTGGCCGCCAACATAGATGATAAACTTCCCAGGCCCCAGCCAGCATTTCCCTTCCTGATCGAAGATCGCCAGCGCCCGGCGGTCCAGGGTAAACTTCACCTCCGCCGTAGCGCCTGCTTCAAGCCGGATCCGTCGAAAGCCCTTCAGCGCCCACCGCGGTCCTGGAACCGAAGCTTCCTCAGCTTTGACATAGACCTGCACTACCTCTTCGCCGGCACGTGCTCCGCGGTTTTCCACTTCGACCGCGACGGTAAGATCTTCCCAGTCGGCAGTGTCGACTTTCCAAGGAGTTAGACGCAGATTCCGGTAAGCGAACTCCGTATAACTCAGGCCGTAACCGAAGGGATAAAGCGGTTCCGCCGTCATGTAGCGATAGGTGCGCCCCGCCATCCGGTAATCGGTGAACGGCGGCAACTGGTCGACGGATTGGACAAAGGTGACCGGTAAGCGGCCGGCCGGGTTATAATCCCCAAAGAGCACTTCCGCAAGGGCGGTCCCGCCTTCTTCCCCGGGGTACCAGACCTCAAGAATCGCCGGCACCTTCTCCTGTGCCTGGTTAATCGTCAGGGGACTACCGTTCAGCAGGACCAACACCACCGGCTTACCGGTTGCCAGCAGCGCTTGGCATAGTTCTTCCTGGACGCCGGGTAAGTTTAACGTGCTCCGGTCCCCACCGGCGTCGGAATTGGCGGCGGCGCCTTCTTCCCCCTCCAACTCGGGGGAAAGGCCCAGACACAAGATGACAACATCAGCCCGCTCCGCGGCGGCCATCGCCTCGGCAAACCCGCTGGTGGGGTATTCGCCATAGTGCCTTTTTTGTGTTTCGTTCAGTTTGCAGCCCTCTGCATACAGGACTTTCACTTTATCTCCCACCGCCGCACGGATTCCGGCCAGGGGCGTGACCGCGCGGGAAGGAAGGCCGTGATAATTGCCTAATAATGACGGCTGATGGTCGGCATTCGGTCCGATCACGGCGATCGTCCTGAGTTCGTCCTTGTTCAGCGGGAGCAAAGCATCCTGATTTTTTAATAACACGATCGATTTCCGGGCTGCTTCTAAAGCCAGGACACGGTGTTCCTCACAATCATTCCGTTCATAAGGGATGGATGTATAGGGTACCATCTCCGGCGGGTCAAACATTCCCAGTTTCATCCGGGTCTTCAGTAAGCGGGCCAGCGATTGGTCGATCGTTTCTTCATTGATCAGGCCATCTTCGACGGCTTTGACCAGATGCCAGAAGACCTCTCCGCAGTTTAAATCGCATCCGTTATTCACCGCCAGGGCGGCCGACTCTTCCGGCGTTGCGGTGATCTTATGGTGCCGGTGAAAATCCCGGATCGCGCCACAGTCGGAGACGACATGACCTTCAAAGCCCCAATCTTCTCGCAAAATTTTGGTCAAAAGGGTCGGACTGGCGCAGGCCGGTTC
>JAKOVI010000046.1 GCA_029782135.1 Bacillota bacterium | reverse complement strand
GCGGAATCATGACTGAAAGAAAACACGCTGTTCTTTCCGCCTCCAGCGCTTACCGGTGGCTGGCCTGTCCGCCTAGCGCCCGGCTGGAAGAGCAATTCGAAGAAACGACCAGCACATACGCGGAAGAAGGAACACTGGCCCACAGCATAGCCGAACAAAAGCTGCGGTTTTTGTTAAAACAAATATCGGCTCAAGATTATGCTCAAGCCTTGCAAATTTTTGAAAAGAACGAATTCTACTCGGCGTCGATGCTAGATTACATAGAAACCTACGCGGCGATTGTAATGGAAAAAGTCAACGAAGCAAAAGCCCGGTCAGCGGATGCGGTAGTGCTTTTAGAACAGAAACTGGATTTTAGCGACTGGGTACCGGAAGGTTATGGAACCGGCGACGTGGTCATTATCTCCGATGGTGTACTTGAAATCATCGATCTCAAATATGGAAAAGGTGTCCCGGTTGCAGCGGAAGACAACGCACAAATGAGACTCTATGCTCTGGGCGCGTTGGCCGCGTTTGATTCGCTTTATGACATCAAAATCATTCGGATGACCATTGTCCAACCCCGCCTGGACAGTGTTTCAAGCGATGAGATCATCGCTGAAATGCTCTACTGGTGGGCAGATACAGAGCTAATCAAACGGGCACAGTTGGCCTGGGAAGGGAAAGGCGAGTTCCAGGCCGGAGAGCACTGTCGATTTTGCCGGGCGCGGTTCAACTGCCGGGCAAGAGCGGAGGCAAACCTGGAGCTGGCAAAGATGGATTTTCGGAAGCCTGAGCTTCTGACGGACGAGGAGATCGGCGAGGTACTTAAGCGGGCGGACGAACTAAAAGCCTGGGTGTCAGATGTATTTGACTACGCCCTGGTCCAGGCCAGGGACCACGGGAAGAAGTTCAAAGGTTGGAAACTGGTCGAAGGCCGGAGTGTCCGGCAATATGCGGACGAAGGAAAAGTGGCAGAAACCCTTCTCAAGGCCGGATATAAAGAAGAACAAATCTACGAGAAAAAGCTCTGGGGCATCACCGCCATGGAG
>JAKOVI010000031.1 GCA_029782135.1 Bacillota bacterium | reverse complement strand
ATATTCATCAGGGATGCGTAAAGTCCTTTTCACTTCATTCTGGTCAAACCAGCCAATCCAACAGGTACCGAGGCCGTGCTCTACCGCAGCCAACATCAGATGGGTTAATGCGATCGAAAGATCGACCGCATACGCCGGTACTTCGCAGCGCATCACCCGCTCCGGGTTGAGGGCCACCCCGGCGACGATCACCGGCGCCGTAGCGAGGAAAAGCTGCCCGGTAATGGTAGCAAGCTTTTCAATCTGCGCACGGTCTTTAACCACAATAAACCGCCATTCCTGCCGGTTACTGGCCGAAGGGGCTAACCGCACGGCTTCCATAAGCGTGGTCAGGATTTCATCGTCCACCGGCCGCTGCTGGTAGCGGCGGATACTCCTTCTTTCTTTAATCGCCTGCATGACATCCATCTTTCTCACCCCGTTCGCTCAATCCTTTTCATTATCTTAAACCCTTTTAAGTTATTCCATAAATATTCCCCTATTTCCTGCCCTTGGGATCCACCCGGTGCATTGTTTACTGAAAATAAAAGGTTATCCAGTCCGCGGATAACCTTTACCTTGCTCTTAACTCTTTCTTATCCTTAGGGAAAGCCTAAAGGAATCATTCGTAACTCAGCGCAATAACCGGATCAAGCTTGGCGGCTTTCCGTGCGGGGTAGAGTCCGAAGAATAAACCGACCAGCAAGGAGAAGGAAAAGGCGATCAGGACGGATGTATGGGTGACCACCAGCGGCCATCCGCCAATTTTCGCCACCGCCAGGGCGCCCAACCACCCGAAAAGAATCCCAAGCAAACCACCCAAACCGCTCATCGTCAATGACTCGATCAGAAACTGCGCCATGATATGTTTCCGTTTCGCCCCTAAGGCTTTCCGGATCCCGATTTCGCGGGTTCTTTCCGTCACGGAAACGAGCATAATATTCATAATGCCAATCCCCCCGACCAGGAGGGAGATCCCGGCAATTCCCCCCAGCATCAGGCTTAAGGTGGCAGTCACTTCCGAGATGGTCTCGAGGATCTGTTCCTGGCTGTTGATATTAAATTTGTTGCTGTCCTGGAGATAGCGGGTGAGAAAATACTCCACTTCTGCCACCGCCGCCTTCGCGACCTCGCTGGAGCGCGCCTGCGCGGTATAACCGGAGACATATTTCCGGTTGTTAATCTTTTTGAGGAGGACGGAAGCCGGGATCAACGCCTGGTTATCAAGATTGCCGATCGCACCGGTCCCCTTCGCTTCCATCACCCCGATCACGACAAAGAGAAGCTTCCGGTTCCGGACAAAGAACTTTACCCGCTGGCCAACCGGATCCTGCCCCGGGAAAAGCTCCTCCGCCAGTTTCGCGCCCAACACCATCACATTCGCCGCATTCGCTTCATGTTCGGCATTGATAAACTGGCCGCGGGCCGGATAATAACCGGCGATCTCTTGGTAAGCCGGGGTAACCCCGGCCACTGTCGTTTGGTAGTTGGTCTCCCCGGTAATCAGAAGCCCGGAAGTCTGGACATTGGGAGTGATCCTCACGATCGAGGGGCAATTCCGCAGGATCTGCTCGGCCAATTCCATGGTAAAAACATCGGTGGCGGTAAAACTGATCCGGCCGCTCTGTCCCCGGGTGATCCCCGGGCCAATCGTGATAATATTCGAACCGAGCGCGGAAATTTGGCTGGTCACTTGGGACTGCGCGCCGGAGCCGACCGAAACGATGGCAATCACCGCCGCCACCCCGATAATAATGCCGAGCATGGAAAGGAAAGAGCGCATTTTGCTGGCGGTTAGACTTTCGAACGCCATCCGTAGGATCTCCAGAATCATGCGATCACCTCGTCCCGTTGGATTAA
>JAKOVI010000024.1 GCA_029782135.1 Bacillota bacterium | reverse complement strand
TTGAGGCGAAGATTCCTTTTTGGTTTCATAATTCACTATGGCAAGCGTTGGCAGGGGATCTTCAGGAATTGAAGAATAAAATACAAAACCAGAGGAATATTTTGACATGGTTACGAAGGGTGATCGGGATGGGGAACTATTATCTCGCGATCGATCTTGGCGCTTCCAGTGGGAGGCATATCCTAGGGACGCTCAAAGAAGACCGGATTGTTTTAGAAGAGATCTTTCGTTTCCCGAATGAAATGAGATTAATTAATGACCATTTATGCTGGGATACCGGCTATCTGTTCTCCAAAATCCTTGCCGGCTTGAAAAAATGCAAGGAACAGGGGAAAATACCGGTTTCTTTGGGGATTGATAGTTGGGGTGTGGATTTCGTCCTCCTTGATGGGCAGGAGCAAAAACTGGGCGAGACCATAGCTTATCGTGACCGCCGGACCTCCGGGATGGACCAGGAAGTTAGCAAAGTCGTTAGCGAAGAAGAGCTGTACTACGCAACGGGGATCCAAAAACAGATCTTTAATACGATTTATCAATTGAAAGCCTTGCAAATACAGGAAAAGGAACTGTTGGAACGGGCGGAGTATTTCCTGATGATCCCGGATTACTTCAACTTTTTGTTGACCGGCGTGAAGCTCAATGAGTATACCAATGCCACGACGACCGGTCTGGTGGACGCGGAGGCCAGGACCTGGCATCGCGGATTGATTGAACGTTTAGGGCTTAAACCGTCGCTCTTTGGTGAACTTTCTTTGCCAAAGACTTCCGTTGGCTATTTACGCCCGGCCCTTGCGGAACGGGTTGGTTTTAACTGTGAGGTTGTCCTGCCGCCAACCCATGATACGGCTTCGGCGGTGCTCGCTACCCCAATTCTGGAGGAAGGATCTGTTTATATCAGCTCCGGCACCTGGTCGTTGATCGGGGTGGAAAGAAGGGCGCCCGATTGCAGCGAGGCCAGCCGCCGGGCGAACTTCACCAACGAAGGCGGGTATGATTACCGCTTCCGCTATTTAAAAAATATTATGGGGTTATGGATTATTCAACGGGTGAAAAAGGAGTTGGACGACCGCTATTCCTTTGCTGAACTCTGCGCGCTGGCGGCCGGGGAAGAACCGTTTCCTGCCGTCATTGATGTCAATGATCAACGTTTTTTGTCACCGGCGAACATGATTGCAGCCATCCGGGAAGTTTGCCAGGAGACAAGACAGCCGATCCCCGCGACCGCCGGTGAAATTGTTTCCTGTGTTTACCATAGTTTGGCCCAAAGCTACCGTAATGCAGTAAAAGAACTCGAGGCATTGCTTGGTCTGGAGTTGAAGACGATCCACATTGTCGGCGGAGGAGCGCAGGCGGATTACCTGAACGCATTAACGGCCAAATATACGGGAAAGCGGGTCTTAACCGGGCCGGTTGAAGCAACCGCCCTGGGCAATATTCTCGCGCAAATGCTGAAAGCAGGGGATTTTACAACTCTGGAAGAGGCCCGGCGTGCCGTTTTCAACTCATTCCCGATAAAAGTATGGTGAAAAGAGAATAAAGCAGAAAGGTGGGGCAGGCGATTGCAGGTCTTGGCCGCAGAATTTATCAAGGGTTTTATCCGCATGGCGGATGATGGTTACCGTCAGGGCTGGCATGAACGGAATGGCGGTAATCTTAGCTACCGGATTAAACCGGAAGAAGTAGACGCCATTAAGCAAAACTTTTCAACCGAAAACCCTTTTGTCCGGATTGGGGTTAAAGCAGAAAACTTGGCCGGCGAGTATTTTTTGGTGACAAGAAGCGGCAATTTTTTCCGGAATATCGCGGCGGCGCCCCAAGAAAATCTGGGCATCGTTGAGGTTGATCAACAAGGGGAGGGGTACCGGGTTGTGTGGGGCCTGGAAAACGGCGGTGTTCCGACGAGCGAGTTTCCCTCCCATTTCCTGAACCACAGTGTCAAAAAAGCCGCCACGAACGGTGCATACCGGGTGATCTATCACGCGCACCCCCCAAGCATCATTGCCCTTACCTATCTCCTCCCCTTAACGGACAAAGATTTTAGCCGCCTGTTATGGACAATGGCCACCGAGTGCCCGCTCGTTTTTCCCGACGGGGTGGGGGTCCTTCCGTGGATGGTGCCGGGGAGTAAGGAAATCGCCCTGGCCACCTCTGAATTGATGGAAAAATATGATGTCGCCATCTGGGCTCATCATGGGATGTTTTGCGCCGGTCCCAATTTTGATTTGACGTTCGGCTTGATGCATACCGTCGAAAAAGCCGCCGATATTTATCTCCGCGTTATGAGCTGCGGCCAGGGGCTCCGGCAGACCCTTTCCACCGAGAATCTGCGGGAAATTGCCGCCGCTTTTCACATTAAGCTGCGGGAAGAATTTTTGGATTAACCGGGCTGCCCCAAATCCCGCCTTAAAAATAAAGCAACCGGGGGATTTCCCCCGGTTGTTTTCTTGTGCACTATAAACCTGGATTGGCATTGTAATTTGACAAAGTCCCGAGCAAACGGTGGAAACTGCAAACGGCGGTCCGGATGAAGAACTTACCCGGTTTTCTTATTCCGGATCCGTTCCGTGCGCGGGTGTTGTGGTGGCTTTTTCCCGTGCTTCCTCAATCACGGTTAACGCTTCGCGGAGGAGCCTTTCCACTCGGTCGAGAACGGCC
>JAKOVI010000021.1 GCA_029782135.1 Bacillota bacterium | reverse complement strand
ATAAATTAATCCTATTATAAGTAACTCTTTTACATGTAACCCTATTGGTGTTGTGCGCAGTGAAACCCGTAGAAAAAGTTACGACCGGCCCCGGGGCTGTAAGGCGAAGAGCAACACCAAGAGGAGAAGTTTAAAAGAAAAGATAAGGAGAGTAAAGAGAATGAGTAAATTGGAAGCAGTTCGCCAATTAAGAGCACTGGTGGAGAAGAAGGGAGCAGCCGAGGAGTTGGAGAAGGCCACGCGGACGATCGGCGAGATCCTGAAGAGCAATGTTTATGTCGTTGAGAATGACGGCGCCGTTCTTGCACCCTATTGCGGGCAAGGGGATGATTGCACGGCAAAAGAGAAGGTTATGACCTTGAACCCTCAGTTCCAGCAGAGAATGGCTTTCATTTTCCAGCCAGCCATTGATTTGCCGTTGGAAACCTGCCTCTTTAAGGATGAGGATTGTTACGCCGAAAAAGTCCTGATGACCATCTATCCTTTACAGGTCAACGGTGAGCGGTTAGGAAACCTCTTGTTGACCAGACGGGAAGCACCGTTTACCGAAGAAGAACTTTTCTTAGTGGAGACGGCAGCGATGGTGGTTGCGGTCTTGCTCCACCGGATTACAGCCGGCCAACAAGATGCCGATCAACAATTAAAAGCCAATGTCAAAATTGCTCTTGATTCGCTCTCGTACTCGGAGTTGGAAGCGATTGCCAATGTCTTTAATGAGTTGGGCGGGGAAGAAGGTTTCCTGGTGGCGAGCCGGATCGCCGACCGGATTGGGATCACCAGATCAGTGATTGTCAATGCGATGCGTAAGCTGGAAAGCGCCGGGGTGGTTGAATCACGTTCCCTTGGGATGAAAGGGACTTATATGAAGGTTAACAACCCCTACTTTCTGGCGGAGTTAAAAAAGAGAAACAAACTGTGATGATTCCCCTCAATATTAAAAACTGTTGACTTTTTCAACAGTTTTTTTTAAATTATAGTAAAGACCTGGATTAAAATACCTTCTTCCTTTCCCGTCCAGGGAAAGTACAAGATGTTCCCCCGAAAAATGGGAAATCCCTCTAAACTTTGAGAAAAAACGGCCGATATCTTCTAATAGAGAGTAAGCTTGCGGGGATTTCGGTAAAGCGGGTTTCCCCCGGGGGAGTGATTAATTTGTTTGACACCAAAACCATCGCTGATCTGACCAAATC
>JAKOVI010000018.1 GCA_029782135.1 Bacillota bacterium | reverse complement strand
CTTTGCCATGACTCCACTTCTCCTTTATTCCTAGTTTTTGAAGTCCGCCACCGCGGCGGTGATAGAGTTGATTTCCGGCCGCTTGTCCGATTCCGGGACCAGCGTCGGCTTCCCGGCCGGTTTAATGACTAGGCCACCTAAGAGTTCATTAAACAGCGTTTTTCCAAGCAGTTTCTCCATGGCGGTGATGCCCCAGAGCTTTTTCTCGTAGATTTGTTCTTCTTCATATCCGGCCTTGAGAAGGGTTTCTGCCACTTTTCCTTCGTCCGCATATTGCCGGACACTCCGGCCTTCGACCAGTTTCCAGCCTTTGAACTTCTTCCCGTGGTCCCTGGCCTGGACCAGGGCGTAGTCAAATACATCCGACACCCAGGCCCTGAGTTCGTCCGCTTGCTTCAGCACCTCGCTGATTTCCTCGTCAGTAAGCAATTCCGGTTTTTTGAATTCCATCTTCGCCAGCTCCAGGTTGGCCTCCGCTCTTGCCCGGCAGTTAAACCGCGCCCGGCAAAATCGACAGTGCTCTCCGGCCTGGAACTCGCCTTTCCCTTCCCAGGCCAACTGTGCCCTTTTGATCAGCTCTGTATCAGCCCACCAGTAGAGCATCTCAGCTGTGATCTCATCGCTTGAAACATTATCTAGGCGGGGTTGGACGATAGTCATCCGGACAATTTTGATGCCATATAATGCGTCAAAGGTAGCCAACGCGCCCAGTGCGTATAACCTCATTTGGGCGTTGTCTTCGGCGCTGACCGGCACGCCTTTTCCGTATTTAAGATCAATGGTTTCAAGTACACCGTCAGAAATAATCACTACGTCGCCGGTTCCAAAACCTTCCGGCACCCAGTCGGAGAAGTCCAGTTTCTGTTCCAAAAGCACTACCGCATCCGCTGACCGGGCTTTTGCTTCGTTGACTTTTTCCATTACGATTGAGGCGTAGCTTTCTATGTAATCTAGCATTGAGGCTGAGTAGTGCTCATTTTTTTCTAATTCTCGCAGCTTCTTAGCAAATTCTTTTGTAGTGATTTGTTTCAAACATAAACGTAGTTTTAGTTCTGCCAAAGCGTGGGCCAGTGTTCCTTCTTCCGCGTATGTGCTGGTCGTTTCCTCGAATTGCTCTTCCAGCCGGGCGCTGGGCGGACAGGCCAGCCACCGGTAGGCGCTGGAGGCGGAAAGAACAGCGTGTTTTCTTTCAGTCATGATTCCGCCTCCAGTTCTGCAGCTTTTCGCATCACTTCCGGATACTTTTCAGCTGGAATATCGGTGAGCTTTTTCGCCCCGAAGCTCTCGATGATTGCTTTGACCTCCTTCTGTTTTCCGCCCTGGGACAAATTGGCCAACTTTGCCCGGACGGTTTCCAGGGTGAGGGTTGGTTGGTCTGCAGGTTTGTCCGCGGGTTTCGCGCTGTCGGCGGGTTTGGTCTTTTCTTTTGTCCCAACCAGTTCCACCAGCGTGGCCGTCAGCACATCAATCGCGGTCATTAGCTCTGGAGCTGCTTCCACTGTTACCTTGATTTCCATATTTCCACTCCTTTCTAATGTAAATGGA
>JAKOVI010000015.1 GCA_029782135.1 Bacillota bacterium | reverse complement strand
GCAATGAACTCCAAAGGTTCGGAACCGGTATTCTTTAGGCCATGGCCTTCCCCGGCGCCGGTAAAAGTGACATCGCCGGCCTTCACGGCGGTAATCGTCCCGTTGTCGTTAAACTCGCCCGTCCCCCTAAAAATATAGTAGGCTTCGCCTTCGTTCTCGTGGACATGATACCCAATCGAGCAGCCGGGCTCCAGCGTGTTGTGGGAAAAGACCCGCCCCTTCCCGTACATCTCGTCCGCCCCGTTAAGCAGGTTGCGGATGGTAACCCCGCCTTCCCCTTGGAAGAAGTTCTCCTTGAATGTTACTACCCTTTCTTCACTTCGCCGAATCATTAGTACTCCTCCTTCTTTGGTCTTGCTTAATTAATATCTATTAAGAATTGAAGAACATGCATTGCGACCGATAAAACCATATCTCCAGTACCTTTGTTTCTCCTGGTACTTGCTTAATCGCCACTCATCTTAAGTTCGTTGACTTTTTTCTGGTAAAGCTCATAATTCTCCTCGTCGTAACAGACGAAGAAAACTTTTTTGATCTGCTGATGCTCTTTCAAGAATGCAGCCACAGTTTGCAAGGCAATCTCGGCAGCCTGTTCTTTGGGGAATCGGTAAACACCGGTACTGATATTGGGAAAAGCAATGGTCGTCACGGCGTTGTCGACGGCCAGCGCCAAACTGTTCCGGTAGCAGTTCGCCAGCAGGCGTGCTTCATCCTTCTGGCCGCCCTGCCAAACCGGCCCCACCGTATGGATCACATACTTCGCTGGCAGGCGTCCTGCGGTGGTCATCACCGCCTCCCCGGTGGGACAGCCCCCTTGCCGCGCCCGGATCTTTTTGCATTCTTCCAGGATCGCCGGCCCCCCGGCCCGGTGAATCGCCCCGTCAACCCCGCCGCCTCCCAAGAGACTGCTGTTCGCGGCATTGACGATGGCATCCACTTCAACCTTGGTAATATCACCTTGCCGGATTTCAATCCTTCCCCCAATCTCCTCTGGCATCATTCCTCGCCCCTCCTGTCGGCTTATTCTTCCTCCGTTTTCAGTTTTCAGCGCTTCGAACTCCTTTCCTTCCCGTTCAACAAAGACCGTGTTCCCGTGTAATCATTTCCGAGCTTGGTAAGGAATGATCCTGCGCTTCTTGTCCATTCAGCGCCGGAAGCCGCCAGGTTACCTCCCTCTTCGCCTGCGTATACTTTAAACTAATTCAACCCCAGATAAGCGTCGATCTCCTCCGAAGCTTTCCGCGCGGTCGCCAGGGACTCCCCTTGCTCCTCCCGGTAATCCTTAATGATGTTCTCGGTCCCGGAGGCCCGTTTCAGGACCCACACGCCGCCGGATAAGACTACTTTAATCCCGTCGCCGATCACCAGGCGCTCAATCGTCCGGCCGGCGATCTTTTTCCCGGCCAGGAGCGTCTTGACCTGATTGGGGTCGGCGGCGAGCCGGGCCAACCGTTCCTTCTGCTCCGGACGGGCGGGTTGATCTTCCCGCTCGTAATGATAAGGGCCGTATTTCCGCTCCAACTCCCGGTAGAGGGTTCCGATCTCTTTACCGGTGGC
>JAKOVI010000001.1 GCA_029782135.1 Bacillota bacterium | reverse complement strand
CACTAAGCTTTCGCCTGTAGTAAACTACCGGCTAGGCTCCGTTCGACTTGCATGTATTAAGCACGCCGCCAGCGTTCGTCCTGAGCCAGGATCAAACTCTCCGTAAAAATCTGAAGAGCTCGATTTTTAGCTCATCTTTAACTTCTTGACGCGTTCAACTTGCCACTTCAATGGCAAGTCCGCACTTTTCGCAAACTCCCGCTTCACCGGAAGCTTGCTCCTTACCTGTCTGGCTGTTCAGTTTTCAGGGTTCAAACAATTTTTTCTTGCCTTCCCAGGTTCTTGGCTTAACCCGGAACGCAAAATATATAATACCACATGTTTTTATTCTTGTCTACCTCTCTTTTAAAAAAAAATAATATTTTTTGGCGGTCGGTGATAAAATAGTAATTTGCTTCTTATTATATTATATATAAAAAAGCGGCTGCTCGACAATTACGTTAACCGCTTCAAGGAGCGCCGGCTTCGTTCTGTTCATGATCGAGATTGACCCACCCGCCGCCATAGAAACAACGCAAACCATCAATCATCATTTGGGCGGGAAGTTCTTCCAAACGATGACTGACTGGGAAGTTGTTACCGGTTCTTCTTTTTCCGCTTCCGCCGCCGGTTTTGTGTTCTCTTCGGTGAGGTCCGGCTGTCCTTGTTTTTCTTCCCCGGTTACCTGTTCTTCCTTTGATTCCTCTTCAAATGCTTGGGGCGTTGTTAATTCGTCCTCCGTTTCTTCTTCTGTCACTTCGACTTTTATCTCCGGTTCCAGCGCAGAAGGCGCTTCGGCAAAAGTAGGTTGAACCGGCGCTTCTTCTTCCCCCGGTGGAGATATATCGGTTGGATAAGCGGAGGGAAGCTCTTCCGGAGCGGGGGTATAAGGGTAAGTTTCTTCCTCCGGCGGTTTATCCGGCATGAACTGGGCAGGATCAAACTCCGGAGGCGGTTCCTCGTAAACCGGGTAGTTGGTACCGTAAAACTCCGGCAAATTTAGTTTTTCTAAGTAGGCGTAATACTCTTCCCACTTCTCGCCCAGATCGATCGATGAATTATACCAGCCGGCCCATGGATCATTCGTATTGAATTGCTGGGGATAATTAACCGTTTGGAAGTGTGCCGTATAATTTAAATAACGCTCTAATTCACTTTCTTCATGCTCATTATATTCCGGTCCGAAGCGTTGATCATCCATCTGATTCACCTCTTCCGGGTCCATCAATGATATGCACTTAAAACATACTATGTTCATAAAATATGTCTGGTGCTTCGGTTTTAGAAATAATTTTCAAGGAGGACTAATGATGTTGGCCCAAAACTTTAATCGCGAATTCATCCTCTCCCAGCTTCTCGACCTCTCGGCGCTGCCCATTCTTCTCAGCACCGAAGGTCTAGAGACCGCTCTCCAGATCGCCCAAAAAATCGTCGAGCTCTTTCAAGCGCAAAAAAAACTTTATATTTGCGGGCTGAAAAATTACCAGAATATCGCCAGGGATTTGGCGGAGGGTTTTTCGACCGGTCTCATTATGAACCGGCCGGCTTTACCGGTCCATTTTATTGAGAATCTTACCGGGCAGGATGCTCTTCCTTCCGTGTTGGGTGATCAGGCAACCGAAGGGGGCGGCCTGTTAATTGTCGCCGGGGAGCACACCCAACTCGCGCAAAATATTATTAAAGAAGCAAAGGCCCTGAAACTTTTCACCATGGCTTTTTGTGGCTATCCTCCGCTCAAAACCGAGCACCCGGAGATCCTTTTCTATTTACCGGCGCTTACTCGTCCCCGCTTAAAAGAGTTATTCCTGATGCTGGGGCATATTATCTGTACTTTGGTCGAATCGACCCTCTACAGTAACAGCTTTTAGGGAAAATAAAAAGCCCTGTACAGAGTACAGGGCTTTTTCGTTCACGGTGTTTCCCGTTATTCTTTGTTCTCTTTATTGGCGGCAATGATCTGCTCGACCTGGTTGGCCGGAACTTCTTCGTAATGATCAAATTCCATCGTGAAATCACCGCGGCCTTGGGTGATCGACCGGAGATCAATCGAATACTTGAACATCTCGCTGAGCGGCACATAGGCTTTGATCACCTGATTGCCGTCTTGCGGGTCCATTCCCAAAATCCGGCCCCGCTTTTTATTCAGGTCGCCCATGATATCACCCATATACTCTTCCGGGACGGTCACGGTCACATTCATGATCGGTTCAAGCAGAATCGGTTTCGCATCCATAAACCCTTTTTTGAAGGCCATGGACGAGGCGATTTTGAAGGCCATTTCCGAAGAGTCGACGCTGTGGTAGGAACCGTCGAAGAGGGTGACCCGGACATCGACAACCGGATACCCGGCCAGGACTCCTTCTTCCATCGTTTCCCGCACCCCTTTTTCGACCGCCGGGATAAACTGCCTGGGCACCGCGCCACCGAAGATCTTATCAACAAACTCAAATCCACCGCCGGGCGGCAACGGCTCGAGCTCCAACCAGACGTGTCCGTACTGGCCGCGCCCGCCGGATTGCTTTTTGTGCTTCCCTTCGACTTTGACCGTTCCTTTGATCGTTTCTTTATAGGGAACCTTCGGGTCTTTCAGTTCAACCTCGGTCCCGAATTTCTTCTGTAGCTTACTGATGATCACTTCCAGATGGAGATCTCCCAGACCGGAAAGGAGCAATTCATTGGTAACGTTGTCTTTCTCAACCTTAATCGTCGGATCTTCATCGAGAAGACGGTTCAACCCGCTGCTAATCTTCTCCTCGTCGCCTTTGCTCTTCGGCAAGACCGCCATCGTCAGTTTGGGTTTGGGGAAAGCGACTTTCTGCAGGAGCAGCGGTTTATCTTTTGCGCACAGGGTATCACCGGTCACTGTCACCTGGAGCTTGGCAACCGCCCCGATATCACCGGCGCTTAAAGCGGAAACGGCGACCTGGTTCTTCCCTTTAATTAAAAACAGCTGTCCGACCCGCTCTTCTTGATTCTGGACGGCGTTCCAGATCGTCGAGTCGGATTTGACCGTTCCGGAAATGACCCGGAACAAAGTAAGTTTTCCGACAAAGGGGTCAGCCATGGTCTTGAAGACTAAAGCACCTGTTGGCCCGTTCGGGTCGGCTGCAAGGGTGACCTCTTCCTCGGTCTTCGGGTTAACCGCTTTTTCCGGTTGGGCTTCGGCCGGCGAAGGCAGACTGCTCACAATCTTCTCCAGTAATTGCGTAATTCCGTTATTCTTTAGGGCCGAACCGCAAAGGACCGGGATGATCCTGTTCCCGACTGTTCCACGGCGGAAACCGGTAATCACTTCTTCTTTGCTCAGTTCTTCCCCTTCAAGGTACTTGGTCAACAAGTCATCATCCGTCTCGGCGGCTGCCTCGATCAGTTCTTGATAATGCTCTTCCACTTGATCTTTTAAATCGGCCGGAATTTCCGCTTCTTTCCCGTCGAGATAGGCTTTGCCGTCAATAATATCGACAATCCCTTTAAAACTGTCCGCCGCTCCAATCGGGAGCTGGATCGGGATGACCCGTTGTCCATATTTCGCTCTCAGACTTTGCAGGACCTGGTTGAAATCAGCGTTCTCGCGGTCCATTTTATTGACGAAGACGATCCGGGGCAGGTCGCGTTCATCTAAATAATTCCAGACTTTTTCCGTTCCAACTTCCAGGCCGCTGGCGGCGCAGATGACCACGATCCCCGCATCCGCCACTCTGATTCCGCTTTTTACTTCACCGACAAAATCAAAAAACCCGGGCGTATCGATCAGATTAATTTTATGTCCGTTAAACTCCACCGGGGCTAAAGCTGTATTGATTGAAATTTTTCTTTTTATCTCCTCCGGATCATGGTCAAGAAAAGCGGTACCATCATCGACTTTCCCAAAACGGTCAATCGCTTTGGTATTATAAAGCATTGCTTCCGCTAGCATTGTTTTCCCGCACCCGCCATGACCGACAAGTACGATGTTGCGAATTTTGTCCACACTATAATTCTTCACAAACAAGCCCTCCTCGATTTACACAAAATCACATACTCTAACTTTTATTCTACCATCTTTAATTATTTCCTCCCAAGGATAAATTTTTTATCCTTCTTTGAATAGTTTTACCTTGACAGTCAACCGCCGAAAAAATAGCTAATTAAAGGTAACTTGACCACAGTTCTAAAGAGAAGGACAGGGATATTCTGAACAAACTTTGGATAAAATATTAATGGTAGATGACCGGCCGAACGAAGACTGACTTTTACCCCCGCCCGTCTTTCGACTGGTGCCGGTAAAACGAGGTCGGGCAAAGAGCGGTGGCGGCTCTGGTTTTGGTTTAACCTGGTCCGTAACCGGTCGGCGCGAAGGTCTTAACGGTTTGGCCTTATGATGCACACGTGTTGTAAGGTTGAGTCGTTCGGGCTGAGTCAAGAACCCTGTTTTTGCTTCGAGGATCAGAAGAAGTCTGCGGTAGTACGGTCCTGGTCCGAACAAGTAGAAACATGGTTCGGGCAAAGGTTAACCCGGGTTCTGAAAGCTAAAATGGATCGCTTTCTCGACGGTCCGGTAGGGATCCTGGTTAGCCGGCGTTAAGGTCGGCTTCATCACCCTTGGGACCCGGAGGTTCGCCTCCGGGTCAATTTTGGTAACTCTCCAGGATTAGGAATTTCTCCTTTGTTTCCTGATAAACGATCCCTGCCCGCAGATCCTCAACTTCTTCTGCCGGCAACCGTTCAATTTTGACCGGAATTATCTGTTTTAGCGGGCCCGGCCGCTCCGGGCTTCCGGCATAGACACCGATTTCATCACCGTAAATACCGATAAACTCCTTTTCCCGGCAGTCGGGGCAGAGGGCAAACAGTTCCTTCCTTAGTTCGACCTTGACCGGAGAGATTCTTTTTAATTCCCATCCGTCTTCTTCTAAAGTATTAAGCCGTCCTTCCCATTGCTCAGAGGCGATCGCTTCTTCGGTGGTCTCTTCATGCCGGCAACTGGCATAAAAAGTAGTAAGTTGCATGTTATAAGATGCTTTACCCATTACAAACAACGGAAGGAACAACTTTCTTCCGGAATCATACAAAACATAAACGGCGCTCAGGATGAATCCGAGCAGGAGTATCAACCACAGCCTTTTCATGGTTAATCCTCCCTTCTTCCCATTTTATGTTAAATTACCCATCTTCCCCTTTTCTTATGCACTATTACCCGGCGCGGACGTTTCGTCCGAAAAAAAAAGCAAAATGGCTTTCGTGTCATTTTGCTTTTTCCGTTGAAATTACTTGCTTCGCGATGATGACAAATAAATCATTACGACTTCTCATCACGAACAAAAGCTCAGATGATGACCGGGATCACGTTTCAACGATTTCAAAGTTGGCATAAACATTTTGCACATCATCATGTTCTTCGAGGGTCTCGATCAGTTTCAGGAGACTGTCGGCCGTTTCGCCACTGACTTCCACCGTGTTTTTCGGAAGATAAACCAGTTCGGCATCCTCCATCTTCAGCCGGCCGTCCAGGTAATTCCTGACCTTCTCCAGTTCTGCCGGGCCGGTAATGATTTCGTAATAATCTTCTTCGATGCTTAAATCTTCGGCCCCGGCTTCGAGGGCCAACTCCAACATCTGCTCCTCATCCAGCTCGACGGCCTCTTTCTGGACGGTAATCAGGCCTTTTTGCTCAAAAAGCCACGCCACACACCCGGTTTCCCCTAGGTTACCATTGTTCCGGGAAAAGATATACCTCATTTCACTGGCTGTCCGGTTCCGGTTGTCCGTCAGGGTCTGTACTAACACCGCCACTCCGCCGGCGCCGTAACCTTCATAGATAATCTCTTCGTATTGTTCCCCGTCACTGGCGCCCAGGCCGCGTTTAATCGCCCGCATGATATTGTCATTTGGCATGTTGACCTCTTTTGCCTTTTGGATCGCCAGCCGCAGCCGGAAATTCAGATCGGGGTCTCCACCCCCGGCTTTGGTCGCGACGATGATCTCCCGCGTCACCTTCGTGAACGCCTTTGCCTTCTGCGCATCAGACTTTTCTTTCTTTCGTTTAATATTCGCCCATTTCGAATGTCCAGACATCTTCTTCACCTCAAAACATTGTCTACCTCATCCTATAAGGAACCGTTCTTCTCTCCGGCGAAATCGAAAGAGGAAACAGTTTGTTGCGTTCCCGGTTCCATTCCTCGAAAAAATCCATTATTTATTATATCAGGAGTCATGCCGAATGAAAAGCACGTTTTCGATGCCTCTCCCTTCTCTAGTGCCGGAAGGGCGAGGAAGCCGCAAGCCTAGCCATTTTCTTCAACAGCAGGTAGACCAAAAGACCAATCATCAAGTAAGCGAGGAGGGCCAGCACCGGTTCCTCTAAAAATAACAGAAAGTCATAAAGGCCATGCCAGAAGACGGCAACCCCGGCGGCGATTAAAAAGCGCCCTGCTCCCCCCTTCATCCCCGCTAAACCGCCGGTCAAATAGAATCCTCCCCAGCCGGAGAAGGCAGCATGGGCCAAACAAGCAACAACCGCCCGCCAAATCCCGACTTCAAAGCCTAATGCTTCCGTATAAAAGAGGTTTTCTAAAACCGAAAAACCCAACCCAACCGTCACACCGTAAACGATCCCGTCCACCGGCTCATTCATTTCTTTTTTCGGGTAAACCAGAAAGGCTAAAAGAAGGAACTTTAATCCCTCTTCAATCAACCCGACAAACAAGAAGGAGTAAAACAAGAGCGCGAAAAGATTCCCTCCGCTCCGCGCGGCCATCAGCCCTTCCTTCCCGAAGAGCTCAAGACTGCCGGCCGGAATCACCATCAGCATGCCCCCAAAAAAGGTTTTGGCGATCAGTTTCTTCGGTTCCGGTTCGAATTGATCACGCCGGTAAAAATAGGCCAGCCAGAGCAAGCCCGGAATTATTGAGACAATGAGTAAAGCAACTGACATCGCTCGTCCTCCCTCTTTGCAAACATAGGTTTATTATTCCCAAAAAAAAAGAAAATGGCCGGTCAGACCATTCTCTTTGCACAAGTGTTATGAACCGGCAGCCGCTTCACGGCTGCTGCCTTCTTACTTTTTGAGGATATTCCGGGAATAGGTAAAAAACGCAATCAAGGAAAGGACGAGACCCAGGGAGAGGATGATCAGGCCCCAATGATTAATCCTCGCCCCTTCCAAATCCAAACTAAAGAGGAACAGGCCGACAAAAAAGAGAAAAGTGCTGGTTTTCCCCCAATAGTTACTCGGAACAATCTTCCGTTTCCGCTTGATTAAGACGAAACCGCCGGTGAGTTGGAGCAGTTCCTTCGTAATATAGATCGCTCCAAACCAACGGGGCAGCTTATACCAGATCATCAGCGAGAGAAAGGAAAAAACCAGGGTCATTTTATCGGCGATTGGGTCCAGAATCTTTCCCAGTTCACTGATCTCCCCGCGTCTTCTGGCCAGCCGACCATCGAGAAAGTCCGTTAAAGCCGCCAACGCCCAGAGCGCAAAGACGCCATAAATGTTTCTCCGCGAAAAAAAGACCATAATAAACGGGGATAAAAGCAAACGGCTTAAGGATAACAGGTTCGAAATGGTCATCAAGTTTTCCCCCTAATTAACTTAAGATCAAAAGCTGTTCAATTTTGTGGTTCGTATTCTCCCGGTAGCGCTCAAACTGTTTATTGAGCAAACGCACCTCGGCCAAAAGTTTCTCGTTGGTGTTTAAAACCAAAGATAACTGACGGCAGAGCAGCGCAAAATGTTCAGCTTTTTCATCCATACCCGTCTGGGGCCCAAACGAATGATCGGTCAGCAAGGAAAGTTCCGCGGAGAATTTCGCGATCTCCTCGGCTTGTTGGCCGGTGAGTTTCGCCATCCCTACCGCCGTTTCTTCCACGCCGTTGCAATTTATTTGCATATTGTTCAATAGTTCATTCGTCTTTACGGTTTGTTCCAGGATTCCAGCTTCGCCTGAAATTTTAAGGAAACTGTCATGTAAATAGGTAACCGCTTCGCGGAGTGATCCGGTGAGTTCGTTAATCTGTTCCGCCGCTTCGCCACTGGCGTGCGCAAGTCTGCGCACCCGTTGAGCCACCACCGCGAAAGTCTTCCCGTGTTCACCCGCCCGGGCCGCTTCTATCGCCGCATTTAAAGAGAGGAGGTTAGTCTGTTCGTTAATCCGCAAAATGGTATCCAAGACCTGATTAATCCGGTTAAGTTCATTTTCCAGCAGATTAATTTGTTCGGAAACCCCCATTACCTTCTGGAGTTGGTCGGTAACTTGTGCCGCCCCGCTGATCGCTGCGGCCAACTCTTCTTTGACTTGGCCCACCCTTTGCCGGATCTTATCCTCCGTTGCCGTCACGGTGCCGGCGAGCTTCTTTGTCCCGGCTACTAAGGCATCGACTTTGGCCTGAAAGGTGGCCAACACTTCCTCCCCGCTCGGTGTATTGGAAGAAGAATCTCCTTGGCCAATTTTTTCGAAGGCGCCAAGCAACGCGGAGATGATGCTTCCCGTCTCTGCTAAAACCTGCTCCAAATCACTGGCGGTTTTCTCCAGCCGTTGCTGCTGATTGGAGCTTCCTTTCGTCAAGATGAGCAGTTCCTGCAGGTGTTTGGTATTGCGGTCCAAAACACGCCCCAAAAAAGAAAAAAGCATGCGTGCCATGACTAGCAGGAGCAAAGAATAGATGA
>JAKOVI010000099.1 GCA_029782135.1 Bacillota bacterium | reverse complement strand
TAAGTGAAGGTCATGATCAAACCTTTTTGTGCGGAAGTTTGTTGCAAAGCCGATAATTCAGGCAGCAGGCAGGAGAACAAAAAGTTCTACAGAAATAAAATTTAGGAAAAGGTTTATGCCTTTAGAGTCTTTCCCTTTAAACCGAATAGGATCTTAAAACACACATAAAACAATCGCTACATAGGAGTGAGCTTCTTGTCTTTGCAGTACAACCCGTATCTTTGGCATTATCTCTTCGCAGCACTGTTTGTCCTTGGCATAATGGTTTATGCAGAGTATAAACGGGTGGTCGACCGCTTATTGACTTTGGTTCAGGTCATGACGATCATCTGGGGGCTCGGGTTTGCCGTCCAAATTTCGGCCACCGATCTAAAGACGTCGGTCTTTTGGTATCTCTTGGCCAATGATTTTGTCGGTTTTAAAATTCCGGTCATCTGGTTCTTCTGGTCTTTGGTAGTTGCCGGCCGCCGGAAATGGCTCACCAAGACCAGAGTCTTGTGGCTCCTGGCGATCCCGCTCTGTACGGATCTTTTGAATCTGACCAACCGGTGGCATGGCCTGATGTACCAGCACTGGAACCTCAATCTCACCGGCCGCTATCCCAGTTTAGAGTTTAAGCCCGGTCTTTGGTACTGGGTGGTCACTATTTACTGTGGCGTTATCCTGCTCGCGGTAATTGCCGTTCAGCTCAGAGCAGCTTTCAACCGCGAGTTCTTATACTGGAAGCAAGGGTTATTTACTGCTGTCGCGACGGCGGCGGTTTTAATTCAGATTGTGTTGTCCTTAACAATACCCGCTTTTTGGCCATATGATCCTACTCCGGTGGTAATCAGTTTTGCAGTGGTTTTATCCAGTATCGTCTCCCGTTTCCGGATCCAGGAGGCGGTGCCGGTTCCGCGTAACATGATCTTGGAGAAGATGGTCGATGCGGCATTGATCCTTGACAACCGGGACCGGGTTATGGATCTGAATCCGGCGGCGGAAGCGTTTTTTGGCATAAAAATCTCCCAAGTTGCCGGCCTGAACTTTACCGAAGCTTTAACCGGTTGGCCGGAGATCGCCGCCGCCGGTCGGGATAAAACCGATGCCATCTGGGATTTTACCAGGGACGGCCGCTATTTTGAAGCCCGTTTTTCGGTCATGAACGACGGGTATAAAAACGTCGGGCGGATGCTGGTCGTGCAGGATGTTACCGCGGCGAAAAAGGCCGAAGCGCAGTTGGCCGAACAACAGCAGGCGTTGGGGATCTTACGGGAACGGGAGCGGCTGGCCCGGGAGCTTCATGATAGTTTGGGCCAGGTCTTGGGGTATACCCAAATGCAAATCAAAGACATACGGGAAAAAATGAAAAACGGGGAAATCGAGGTGGCCGAAGACAGCCTGGCCCGTTTAGCACAGGTAATCCTCGAAGCCAATACCGAGATCCGCGAGTTTATATATGAGGTCAAATCAAGCCTGTTGTTTAAAAACGGGTTTTTCGGCACGCTCAAACCGTATCTTGACCGGTTTGCACGCAATTTTAAAATCAAGATCGAAACCGAGAACCCGGACCGGTTGACCGACGAAGAGATCGATCTCGCCGTCGGGGTCCAACTGTTCCGGATTATCCAGGAGGCCCTCACCAATGTGCGCAAGCATGCCCGGGCGGACCAAGTGCGCATTATCTTCCGGAAGACTGCGCAGCAAATCGAGGTGGAAGTCACTGACAACGGCATCGGTTTTGATCCGCAAAGCCTGACTCCCGACCGGTTATCATTCGGATTGGAGGTAATGCGGGAACGCGCCTTCCAAGTCGGGGGAAAGATCCGGATCGAGGCTGCCCCCGGCCGGGGAACAACGGTCAAGATCAAACTTCCCCGAATCGCCCGGGAAGAAAACCGCCCGGAGCAGGAGGCGGGGGGAGAGACAACAGCCGGCCGGAAGAAGATCCGGGTTTTGCTGGTGGACGATCACGCCTTGTTTATTGAAGGGCTCCGCAATCTGATCAGTTCCCATGGGTTCGAGGTTGTAGGTACCGCCAGGGACGGGCTGGAGGCTTTGTTAAAAGCACGGTTGCTTCAGCCTGAACTGATTTTGATGGATCTGACAATGCCCCGCTGTAACGGTTTGACTGCTACGCGGTTGATAAAAGCGGAGATGCCGGAGGTAAAAATCGTCATCCTGTCGATGTCCGATCAAGATCAAGATCTATTGGCTGCGATTAAAAACGGAGCGAACGGTTACCTGCTGAAAGGGCTAAGGCCGGAGGATCTGCTTGAAGAACTTATCGCGCTGGCCTCCGGTTTGACGACGATCTCAAGCGAAATGGCCGCTCAAGTCTTGGAAGAGATAAGCCACCAAGAACGGGGCGAAAACACTGGGCAGGAGTCTGGACAGTCTGTACAGCTCGAACCGGAAAGGATTCTCTCCCCTAAGCAGGTTGAAATTTTACGGTTGGTGGCCCTTGGCGACACCTATAAGGAAGTGGCGGCCAAACTGGATATGACGGAACGAATGGTGAAATACCAGATGGCTCAGATTATAAAAGAACTCCACCTTCAAAACCGCGCCCAAGCCATTGCTTACGCCCGGCAAGCGGGGCTGGGTAACGACCCCGCAGCCAGATAGACACCTGAATAATAAAAGAGGCAGTTTGCGTAGCGCTTGTTAAAAACGCCTGCTCTAACTCATTACAAACCAAAAAGG
This sequence comes from Bacillota bacterium, assembly GCA_029782135.1. GTDB lineage: Bacteria > Bacillota > UBA4882 > UBA10575 > UBA10575 > JAAYGU01. The sequence continues at coordinate 438 of JAKOVI010000099.1, read as the reverse complement.
ACAATCCGTTTAAAACGGATTGTCCTTTTTTCCTTTTTCTTCCTCTTGACCATTGGCGCGCCGGCCGTTTTATAAATAAAACGTTTGGCATCAGCGAAGATTTGGCGTTGTTTGGAAATGATTGGCTGTTAAGGTGGAGGAGGGCTTTCGAACCAGGTCTTCACGTTATTTTGCGTTGCGGATCTATCTAAAGATATATGTACATACCTGTAGTTTTTTTATATAAATAAATAAACTGGGGAAGTCAACACTTTTCCGGACATTTCATTAAGCGACACTTTCTGAAACCAGTTCATGATAGCAATTAAGCCATTCGATGGGGCTAAGATAACCCAAACGTTTTTGGATGCGACGCGTGTTATAAAATCCTTCCGTATATGCAAAAATAGCCTGACGAGCTTCCTCGCGGGTTTGAAAATGTCTCCAGTGGACAGCCTC
>JAKOVI010000092.1 GCA_029782135.1 Bacillota bacterium | reverse complement strand
GAACCGGTTCTGAATTGTTTCATCAGGACAATCTGTTTTTCGCCGATATTGAACCGGTTATCGACACGGATCACAAGCGGGCTGGTTGAAGTAACCGTCCCAAATAAAAAAGCCGTCGGAACTCCGGCCTGGCCGGTCTGCTCCGCGACTTTCTTCATAGTCTCCAAAAGTCCCATATCACACCACCTTTAATTTAAGGGACATGGTCCCCTTTAGTAGATCGTGGCTGGCTTCGTCGATAATAAAGAACTGTTTAACGCCGATTTCGGAAATACCGATAAACACGGCACGGCCGGCGCGGACCGAAAGATCAGAAATGGCGTTGACTTCAAATGTCCTTTTTGGCCGGTTATAAAGTTCAATCATCTTGTCGCCACGTTCTTTGATCTGCGCTTCGTTAAGGTTTTCGTCCACGATTTCGAAGTTTTGGAGGATACCCCAGAATTTCATATTGTTAGAATCCTGGAAGATATAAACGTCGCGCTTGCCAGTTTCTTTATTATCTCTGACCAGCTTAATTTTGTTATAGGTTTCGGAATCAATATCCGACGAATAAGTGTAACCTGTCGCCAGGCTTGAATCCCCGATATAAAGGTCCAGCTTCGATTCCGCGACATCTGATATTCGAAGGCTCCCGAAGTCGTCCCAAAGATAGAACATTTTGCCGGTATTGATTAGCGTCAGGTCCAGGGCCTTCAGAATGATGTCAAAAAGGGTCTGGTTATCTTCTACCAGGGACGGAATGACATAACCGGTATTCGCCAGAACGCCGGTTTTAATCTGGTAGTCTGCCGCAATTTTGGCCGCAATTTCATCTGCCCGCTTGCCTTCAAAGACATAGGTATCTTTATTTTTCAGGTATCTTGTCTGGTCGTAGGCGGTGACCGATATTTCGCCTTTATGAGACTGGGACAATTTGAAGACATAGCCGTAAAAAATGCCGGTTTTTCCGTCTTTAAGTGTGACTATCCCGCCGTGGTCCCAGACAATGTCTTCATGTGCAATAACTGTCAATTCAAGGGAAGCGGGGGAACCGATCCGCTTCGTTGACCATTTCGCCGAAGACACAAGGGAAGTTATATCATGGGCGGCGCCAGTCTTGATGTTCTGGTAATAA
>JAKOVI010000163.1 GCA_029782135.1 Bacillota bacterium | reverse complement strand
TGCGGTCGCTCCCGTCCGGCGTATCGGTTGGTTCTTGCTGGTAATTTGGCTGATGAATGCGCTGTTCTTTGCCGGGGAGGGCATCCTGGCTTCCTGGTGGATCTTTCAACTCTCGCGCGCAGGGATGAGGCAAGGCTTTCGCGTGGTCGGCAATGTGGTCCTTATTCTCCTCCTTGGCAATCTGCTGACGGTGACGACATTGCCCACCCAGGTTACCTCGGCGTTGGAGAGCCTGATTAAACCGTTCAAACTCCTTGGAGTTCCGACCGAAGAGGTGGCCATGATTATCAGTGTGGCGATCCAATTTATCCCGGTTTTAATGGAGGAAACGGAGTTAATCAAAATGGCCCAGATTGCCCGGGGCGCCAGGTTTGAGAGCAAGAAGCTGTCGGAGCGGGCGGCCAGTTTTCTCCCGTTGATCGTGCCGATATTTATTGCCGCTTTCCGGCGGGCGGAGGAGTTGGCCTTGGCGATGGAGGCGCGCGGCTACCGGAATGCCAAGAACCGGACCAAGCGCAAGAAAGAACCCCTGGCGCTGTGCGATTACGGCGCCCTAACGGTCTGTGCTTTCGTCTGCCTGCTGCAATTCATGGTAATGCGGTAATGCGGTAACCGGCCCCTGGCCTTATGATAGATTACTAATTATTATTTAGGAGGTATTATCCGATGCAAAAAATGTCTACTGTCAAATGCGCGATCATTACTGCCGTCTGTATTGCTTTATGCGTAGTGTTGCCGATGGCGTTCCACGCGATTCCGAATGGGGGTACCCTTTTCAGCCCGATGCACCTCCCCGCTCTGCTGGCGGGACTGTTATGCGGCTGGTCGTATGGACTCCTTTGCGGGTTGGCCGGTCCCTTGGTCTCCAGCCTGATTACGGGTATGCCGCCGCTTGCCTATTTGCCGTCGATGATGATTGAACTGGCAGCATACGGACTGGTGAACGGGCTCATGTTCAGGCTGGTCCGCACGAAAAAGCTCTCAGCCGATCTCTATATCAGTTTGGTGGTGGCGCTTCTTGCCGGACGGATTGTCGCCGGGCTTGCCAGAGCGTTGATTTTCGCGCCCGGAAAGTACACTTTCGCCGCCTGGTTCACCGGTTACTTTGTCAAGACCTGGCCGGCAATGGTCATCCAGTTGACGCTCATCCCGGCCCTGATCGTTGCCCTGATGAAAGCAAAGCTGATCCCGGAGCGGTATCCGGCTCGGGACTGAAGCATGAAGGACGCAACTTTTGCCGGTTACCTAAAACAACAGGCTTTGCTGCACCCAAGCATGACCGTGCAGGATGCCGTCAAGTTATGCTTTCAAGCGGCGTTTGGTGCTGAACATCTGTTGACGGATCCGGCAGCCACCCGGTCTGCGCTTTTGGCCGAGTTTGCGCAGGTTTCACCCCGGCCGCTCGTGGTGTTCGAGCCCATCTCTGACGAATACAGCCGGTGTAACCTGGCGGCCTGGAAGGACCGGCTGCCGCCGGAATGGTTATTCCAAATCTTTTGGCATTCCGCCGCGGAAAAAAGGGACGGGGGTGAGCCCCTTTTTCTGGAGTATCTCCGGATTGTTTCCGCCTGTGCCGGGGAAGGCGTCCTCCCTTTTCACCGTGAAGAATGGGAAAGATTTCTAGACAGCTATCTGGCCGGCGGGATCCGCCCCGTTCACCACAGTGAGGTATACCGGCGCCGGGAAGAACCGGCTTACCGGATCGTCAAAAGGGAGTATGAACGGTTGCTGCCGGTCTTCCAGAAACTGGCCGCCTTACCGGAGGATACGGAGCTGAAAATCATCGCGATCGATGGCCGGGCCGCCGCCGGGAAGACGACTCTCGCCGACTTGCTGGCGCGGGTGTTGGCGGCCGATGTGGTCCGGATGGATGATTTCTTCCTCCCCGCGGAACTGAGAACAGCCGAGCGGTTGGCGCAAAGCGGCGGGAATATCCATTATGAACGTTTCTGCTCCGAAGTGCTTCCGTATCTCAAGAAGAAAGAGAGCTTTTCCTACCGCCGTTTCGATTGCAGGACCATGGACTATGCGGAGGCGCGCGTGATCCAAAGC
>JAKOVI010000078.1 GCA_029782135.1 Bacillota bacterium | reverse complement strand
CGGTTATTTTTTAAGCCAAACTCCGTGATCGCTGTGCTGAAGGCATCCCTCATCGAAAGGTTGCTTTTTAGATCAATCCCCATCCTGCCTACCTCCCTTCCAGTTTTTTTCCCTCTGCAAAGCCGGTCTTCTGTTTCCTTGTTCGAACACGAACAACTTATCGCATCATCCGGCCGGCGGTTACCGGAGTGAAGAACCTGTCTGTTCTTCACTCCGGCGGAAGTGATTCTCTGCTTGAGCATTGCTTCGTTGTTATGCCACGCGCATCGTTACTCCGGTTTATACCGCGCTTGCTGGTGGTTCTCTCGTTGCTCTAGGTTTTGCCTGGATTATTGCTTGGCCGGCCCTAAGCGGAATATGCTACTGGTTTCTTCGAAATGCTTGACTTTCTTAAGCCCGGTTGGTAAAGAGCCGTTTCTCATCCGGAACCTTAATGTCAAACTTCTTAACTTCCTCAAGGAACTTGGCCAATGCTTCACCGGCAGCCTGGAAGTACTTCTCGCCCTTCTCCTTGGTGGCCCGGAAGGGGTTACCGATCGTGGCGGTGTCGGAATACTCGTGGTGTTCCATCGGGACCCAGATGTTCTCGGCGCCCATGAAGGTAACCATGCCGGAACCGTCATGCTTGCTGAAGGCCGGCCCCATCCACCGCGGTGCATGGGTGCGGTCTTGGACTGCCTTGCTCATATCAATGGAATCGGGGTTGTAAGCCCAGGCGGTACTGGTCTCAACTTCACCCGCATGCCAGCCCGGCGTCTCTTCCGGCGGCCCCTCGAAGATATGGCCGACCAGGGAGTAAGCCCGTTCGGTCGGGGTCTTGTACCAGCAGGTGAAACAGCCGGTCTCATAACGGATTCTCCGCAGAACATCGTCGATCACCTTCGAGTTGCTCCCGTGGTGGCTGACGAAGACGATCTTGTTGAACCCGTGATAAATCATGCTCATTGCCAGATCATAGACCACGCGGCGGTAGGTATCCCCGGAGAAAGTGAGGGTTCCGGTTCCCTGTTTCACTTCACCCATGTGGTGCGGCGAATACCCAACCGGAATTAACGGGGCGTAGCAGGTTTTGGCAATCGGTGCCGCTGCTTCAACCACACCCATGGTGGTATAGCTGTCCGTCCCGAGCGGACAATGGGCGCCGTGCTTTTCGCAGGATCCCATCGGGATCATGATCACGTCGTTACCCTTTAAGTACTCAGCTACTTCGTCATAACTTTTTGCCAAAATGTTCCAAGTCTCTTTTCTTGCCATTGGCTTACCTCCTTTTATTTTTAGAATTGCATAATTGGCTTTTGGATTTACCGCACAAGCAGGAGATCCGCGCCGTTATGCAATTCTCTTAAGCAATGAAACCCAATTCCTTGATGCTCTTGACCAAGGTCTCCTTTTGTTCCGCCGTTAACGGGCGTAACGGATGACGGGGATCGCCACCGGTATAGCCGGCCAGATCCATCGCTGCTTTAACGGCCGCCACGCCACCGAAACCGGATACTTTCTTATTCAACTCAACGATCCGGGCGTTCAGCGCCTTGGCTTCCTCCATATTCCCCGCCAGATAAGCGGCATAAAGTTTACTGCATTCTACCGGGAAACAGTTAGCCAGCGACAGGACACCGCCGACCCCGCCGGCCTCCAGTAAATCGAAGAAGAATCCGGCAGATCCGGCCAACAGGTAAAACTCCTTCCCCCGGGCTGCCTCCAAGTATTTCAGGTAATTCCCGTGGGAACTGTCTTTCATCCCGACCACATTCGGATGCTCGGACACCCGTCTGATCACCTCCGGACTGATCAGGAGATCACCGGCGACTGCCGGGTTGTTGTACAGGAGCACCGGGATCGGCGAAGCGTCCGCCACTTTGACCACATAGTCGGTCATGGCGTCGTCATCCATATACTTCCGGAAAAAGTTCGGCATGAGTAGGCTGGCCATTTCTGCGCCAAGTTTGGCCGCTTCCTTGGTAATATCAATCGTTTCTTTCGTGCTCTCCGCGGATGTCCCGGCCATGACCACTTTGTCCGGGGCGGCATTTTTGATGACCGTCTTTAAGACTTCCATCCGCTCCTCGACGCTGAGGGATTTAAATTCACCGTTCGTCCCGAGGACGAAATAGCCCCGGAGCCCTGTTTCGTTCATCTTTTTGACGTTCGAAACAATTCCCTCATAGAGGATCTGATCATTTTGGAACGGAGTGACCATCGGGGTAAAGACTCCCGACAATTTCTCTTTCACAGTAGTCATATCCATAATTTAACACCTCCTAGATTTGTGCTATTTTAAGAAAGCTTGCGACTACCCGGTCAATAAAGGCCGCGTCGTTAATGTGAGCATTCACCTCCTCCACCGGGATCGCCGGAGCAAGCTTTTCTTTCAACGTTTTAATGAATACCGCGTTTCCTTCCGGATCCCACAACTTTTCTCCCTCCCGGTTGGGATACGAAAACCCTTGGAGGGGAAGCAAGACTTGTACCGGTCCTTGCGCCTGGTTGATTTTACTGGCGATCGCTTCGGCCACGACCCGCAGTTCGTCGGGGGTGAGCCGGACCAACGTCAAGGTGGGATTATGCACAATGTATTTCCGTTTCTTCATTTCCGGGCTTAACGTCTCTACCGGTCCTTGCACGGAATAACCGATGCTCCCGGGGGCGATCACCTGCGGGATTCCGGCCTGGCCGGCTGACTCCAGCCGGTAACTCCGCATCGCTCCATGTAAGCCGCCCACCACCCGGTCGGCGATCTCATGCAGGTTGATATCTAAGACCCCGTGGAAAAATCCTTCGCGAATGAGGTCTTCCATCGCGATCCCACCGGTCCCGTTCTGGTGGAAGGGCACAACTTCATAACCTTCAGCCTCTAAAAGTGCTTTTGCCCGTAAGGCGCCAGGTGTGGTCGTTCCCAGCATCGACATAGCAATCGTCCGACCACGCTTTTCTCTTTTAGCCTCACCCAAAAAACTTTTAACCATACCGCAGATTGCGGCGGCGGCATTCTGCAATACCCTGGTCGAAAGGGTATTTAATCCTTGCACGTCGACCACTGAATGCATCATCGTGACGTCCTTCGTTCCGACAAACGGACCAAAGGTCGCGGTCCCGCACGCAATCGTCGAAACCATCAGTTTGGGGACCCCGAATGGCAAAGCTTGCATAACGGCAGTTGCGATGTTTGTCCCCTGGGCGCCGCCGAGGCCAATCACCCCGTTAAATTTTCCCTCGGCATACAACCGCAAGGCGACGTTCCGGGCGCCATTGAGCATGGTGGCAATACATTTCCCTTTATCCCCTGTCGCTAGCAACGCTTTCAGTTCCATTCCCCCGGCCTGCGCCACTTCTTCCTGCGTCACCGCAGGCTTTACCTTTTTGGGCGCGGCCAGAATCCCTGTATCCATCAGCAAGGTTCGAATGCCCTGCGCTTCAATCAGCTCCTGCAAATAGGCGGTCTCGGGTTCTTTTGTATCTAAGGTAGCGATGACCAATACTGTCGGCTCCATGGCTTCGGTCTTTACACCTCCTCGTGAGATAAAGATGACCACCGGGATCACC
>JAKOVI010000044.1 GCA_029782135.1 Bacillota bacterium | reverse complement strand
CCAATTCCTGAGAAGCGTAATCGAAGAAGGCAAAAATGAATCCGTTAAGGCCGCCGATGAAGCCGAGCGGAAGGCAAGGAAAGACGCCGAAAAAGCCAAGGCCATGGAAATCATCGAGAAAGCCAGCAAACAACCCAAGATTATGACCCAGGCCGAGTATGCTCAATGGGTCGAACGGTACAACAACATCATGAACGAAGGCGGCGAGGGTTACGTACCGGAAATGGTGACAGTAGAACAGTTGGAATGGGCGCGCAAAGTCTTGTCTGATAGCTAGGAGGGAGTACCATGTACGAACCAATCCATGTAAGAATAACCAAGAAACAGTACGAGTGGCTGCGCCGATATTGCTTCGAGAACAGGGTGGCGCAGGCCGAAGTTATCAGAGAGGCGTTGGAGATGTTCATGGAAGCGAAGGAGGGGACTACGATGAGGAAGATTGAAGTTGTTGTCATTGAAGCTGGAGTTGACTACATGGACAGATTGGAGAGTTTTGAACTGGAAGTGTCAGCTGATGAGTCTCGGGCTATCGAAGAAGCCATCGCAGAAGTTGAAGCCAGAGGTTACACCGTGATACCCGACGACCAAGGCGGCTGCAACGAGTACGTCAGCGTAAGCGGTGGTGAGGACTACATCGCGGTCACCGTCGCACCTAGCATGGTAAAGTAGAAAATTCGGCCCGCCGGGAGCCGATAATCCCGGCAGAATAAAAAGGGGGAAAGAAAATGACTCAGGAAAAACTTCTTGAAATTATCCGCGAAATGATTGAAGAAAATTGGGCGGACTCGGACCTGGACGCACGGACGGAAAAAGTCTTGACCTTCATTGCCGAAAATGAATATGAGGGAAAAGATGAAGACCTAGAACTCTTCATAGATAGAATTAACGCCGCCCAGACAGAAACCCCTGCACTGTTTGTGGTGCAGGACGCATTAAAAAATAAGGGGTGGAATTTTGAAAAAGCTATGATGTAATATGTGCAGAGCTGCATATCAAGCATAGCCCGGAACTAATCCGGGCTTGACCGGGCCAAAACCCCCAAACCGCCGACAGCGACCAGCGCCCGACCCGGCGGGGTGGTGTGAGGGGGCTACTATCCCGGCGGCGGGGAGAAACAGCCGCAAGGGCGGGAGGCCAGAAAGGCCGGAAGCCCAGAAAGGAGGAAAAAATGAAGGCATTCACCATTCGTAGCGGGGAGGTTTCCCCAGGGGCGAAAGTCGAGACATTTCAACTGTCAGGTGCGGAGGTAACCATCCCTGCCATCCTGGTGGGAGAGGAGGGCCGGGGCCGTAAGCTCGGATTACTCCCAGTACAACTCCTGCCAGACAGTTGCAAGGAGTGGCAGGAGAAAGGCGAGGTCGTTATTACCGCCGCAAAGGTCGGCAAGACCAAGGCCGGGAAACCAAAACTTATCGAGGTATCAGAAGTCACTGATACCGGAAGATGTATCTGCGTATT
>JAKOVI010000043.1 GCA_029782135.1 Bacillota bacterium | reverse complement strand
GGAGACATTTGAGAAAAAAGCACCCAAGGCCATGCAAATACTTGAAATGGGCTTTGATGATGCTACCGCGGTCCTTATGCTGCCGGAAAAATATCGCCGGCGTCTGCGTACTACAAACGCTGTCGAGCGTCTTATCGAAGAGATTAGGCGCAGGGAACGAGTTATCCGTATTTTCCCGAACCGGGAATCGGCAATTCGCCTAATTGGAACCTTACTTATGGAAATTGACGACAAGTGGATAGCCGGCAAAAAGTATCTGGATATGAGTGAATACCTTCAGTGGCAAGAAGAGCAAAAACAAATCAATGATCAAAGCAATATTGCGTATATCAGATAAGCTTATTGATAACTGAGGAATTTACACACTAATCTGGACTTGATCATTCTTGACACGTAAAGTGCTAACCCTTACCTACATTGCTCACCCCCTATGAATAGTAAAGTTTTATTAACTGATAAAATTTGATTCTCCGTACGCCGGAAAATTCCTTCCTTGTTTGAATAAAATTTTCATGGAAGTCATTATTTGTTCCTCTAACCTATAATTATTATGAAGTTAACACACTTTATTACTCTTATTTAACAAGGGTTTGCCACTCTCCTGCCGACCGGTAAAATATTTTACCTTGCCCCGGTATTTCATTCTCGGTCGCTGTCGAATAGGTACTTTGGTTTTTTTTTTCGCGTTCTTTAATTGAATATGTAAATTTTTTTCGGATCCTTACCAGTGGTTCAGGCCGTTCTTAATGAAAGTTCTACCCGGCCGACCGTGATTGTGATTTTTGTTATGCGATTAGTGTTATTCTTTACTTAGTAACAAAACCTTATTTTTAATTACATTTGTATTAGCACTGCCGTAAAGAATCCACATAGAATAATTGCAGAAAGGGGGGTAATGATATGGATGCGCCCCGGATTCCTGAGAATTTATGCGGGATTCTAAGAGAATTAGAAAAGCAGAAAGTAGTCCTCCTCCTTGAGTCGGGTGATCGTTTAGAGGTAAAAATCTTAGCCGTGGTCGATGAGATTGTGATCGCCTCGACCGACCGCCGGATTGTCTTTATCGCTTGCAACTGTATCTGTGCTGTTTTCGCTGATTGTACAGATCTACTCTCCGCCCGTTTCGACCTGGCTATTGAATAAACCAATCCGTAGTTAACTTTTGACCACCGTGCTGGACGGTGGTCTTCTTATTGTTTCTGTTAAGTTTTTGCGGTTTTTGTCGATATTTAATATACCAATGTTACTTTTTAGCGAAACTGCATTGAACTCTCTTTGCCTTTCTTCGGATTGGCAAGTAAATAAAGCTAACATTATAGCTAATCTAAATTATGGAGGGGAATTTCCTTGTTTAAAAAGCTCAAACTCCGCGCTAAGATGTTGGTAATTTTAATCATACCCATCACCGCATTGGCTTTCTCACTGCTTTCCTCGATTAACATCCTGCAAACCGTTTCCACCAGTTACGTTCGCTCGCTTTATGACGAATGCTATCAATCATCGGTTTTAATCCTCAACGCCGACCGCGATCTCTACCAGGTAATAAATGCTTTCTACCAACTGATGAACGCAGAATCAACAGACAAAGTACAGAGCATCACGACCACGCTCAATGAGAATTTACAAGGGATCGACGAGCGCCTCGCAGAGGCGGAGAAAACGCTCAAAGGGAACTGGGAGAAGATCAACTCCATCCGTCACCCTGAATCAGGGAGAACAGTCGCCGAAAATTTCCAGGTGTTTTCCGGTGCTTATACGCGTTGGCATACAGCATTACGCTTCCTGAGCGAACGATGGCTCCAAGAACGGTTAGCCCCTGAACCCTATGAGCTGGCCGGTATGGAACTGGAGTTTGACTATGCACGGGAAGCCCTTAACCAAATTGGCGAATTAATGGTAATTTATGCGGAAAATGTTATTCAGGAAAGACAAACAGAGATTAAGCAATACCGGATGAGGATCGTCTTTTTCAACGCGTTTAATCTCTTCCTCTCTTTATTGATCGGTTTTATCATCATTAAAGATATCGCTTCCTTTTTGTTGAAAGAGATTCGCGCTTCCCTGAAAGTCATCGCCCAGGGGGATCTCCGTGTAAAATTCAACACCGAGCGCCAAGACGAACTCGGCGAGATGGCCGGTGAATTAAATAAAACCACGGAAGAATTAGCGAATATCATTTGGACGATCCGGAAAAACTCCGCCGAGGTCAATACGGCGGCGCAGGAGATCGCCACGGCCAATACCGACCTTTCACAGCGGACATACGAAGAAGCCGCCGCCCTTGAGGAGATCTCCGCGACGATCGAAGAGATGAACTCCTCGATCCAACGGATCAAAAACAATGCCGGTGAAGTCAATGCTTTTTCACAAACAACCCTTACTGCAGTGCAAAACGGCGAAGCTTACTTTAAAGAGACTTTTGAAACAATAAAGGCAATCGCCGACAGCAACCGGCAGATTGCCGAGATCATTAAAGTAGTGGATGATATTGCCTTCCAAACCCACTTGCTCGCCCTCAATGCCGCTGTTGAAGCGGCAAGAGCCGGAGCGCAGGGAAAAGGCTTTGCGGTCGTCGCTGACGAAGTCCGCAATCTGGCCAGAAGAGCAGCAGAAGCTGCGACCGAAATTGAGGAATTGATTGTCGCTTCCGTGCAACGCACCGAACAAGGTAACAAGCTGGTTCAAAACTCTTCGCAGCTCATGGAAAAGATTGTGGCCAATACCAAACGCACCTCTGAATTATTCCAGGAAGTCACTACTACCGTGGGTGAACAGGCCTACGCGACAGAGCAGATCAAACAATCGATCGAACAACTCAACCAGGTAACCCAGCAAAATGCCGCCACGGTCGAAGAGGTCTCATCCACCAGTGAGTTGCTGAGCAAGAAAGCGGAAGAGCTTTACCAGATCGTCAACCGGTTTAAACTCGCTACCACGCAACCAACCAACAGCTAAAAGCTTCCTTTAGGCTTTAGAGCATAATCACCTGCGGGCTGTGGTTGAACCGCACGATTCTGGTTTTGGTGCTGCCGACATATTCGGCAAACCGGTCAATCGTCGTGTATTCCTCCCCAAAGTGCATCGGGACAAAGATTTCCGGTTGGAGCTGGGCAATAAAATACTCGCCACCCCGGTAAAAATTCTGTTCCAGGCGCGGATCGACCGGGAAAAAGGCAATCTCAATTTTTTCCCCTTTCAGGCCGGCGATCACTGTTTTAAACCACCGTTCCGCCTCTGCAATCTCGGCTGGCGAATCGTCCCACCAGTACCACCAGTTGAGATCGCCGGCATGAAAGAGGGTAACGCCGTCTACCTCGACCAGGAAAGAGACCCCTTCATCCGTTGAACCAAAGGTTTTGAACTTGAGGGCGCCACTGGTCCGTTCTTCTCCGGGCCCCACCAGTATAACCCGGTCGTTCTTCCGTTTTGGCTTGATATCGTTACTCAATACACATTTGATCCGCGGATCCTGGTCCAACCATCGCCAGATCACCGGGTTATAATGATCACGGTGCCGGTGGGAAACGAAAATCCAAACTGCTTTCGCCGTCCGAAAGAAGCCTTCCGGACTCATTTCGTCAAATTGCTGCGGGCCGTCTTCCCTGGCCCGCGCCCGGTAATAATCGAACAATAAAAGATGATTCGCCGTTTCCACTAGAAACCCGCTGTTGAAGAGATAAGTAATCTTCACGCCGCTACTGGCCATCTTTCCTCTCCCCCTCCTGCCGTAATCATCGTGCTTTTCCTCTTCTCGCTTCCTCTATCATCTCCTCCATCGTTACAAAAATCTTCACTGGCTTTCAACCCGGGCCCTATTTCCACTGGAAATAGTTCTGCCGCAGTTATGAAATCTTCGCCAATCAACTTTCAACGGAGGAGGCGTATTTATCCCTGGCTACTTTGTTAAAGTAGTTTTTTGGGATATAATAGAGGAAATATTAGTTAAATTGAAGCCATTATCTGTCTGTAGAACCAGCTATTATGGCTCGCAAGCAAAGGAGGTAACAAAATGAAATTTACGATTGACCATAACAACATTAACGTTCTCGACCTGGAAAAAAGTGTGGCCTTTTACCGGGAAGCCCTCGGTTTCACCGAAGTAAGGAGAAAGGAAGCGAAGGACGGTAGTTTCATTTTAGTCTTTCTCAGTGACGGGACCAGCGGGCACCGGATTGAACTGACTTGGTTGCGGGACCGGACCGAACCCTATGACTTGGGGGATAACGAGAGCCACCTGGCAGTTGTCGTCGATGATTTTGAGGCTGCCTATGCGCATCACCAAAAAATGGGCTGCATCTGTTATGAGAATAAGGAAATGGGTTTATATTTTATCAATGACCCGGACGGTTATTGGATCGAGATTATCCCCCCTCGCCGCTAAGCCAAAAGATCTTTCATCTTCCTCAACAACTTAAACGATAATCATTGCAGTTATTCAACGCTAAACTCCAGCCCGGAGATTCCGGGCTGGAGTTTTACTTGCCCTTTTCCTCTTCCCCCACTGACAGCCGCTTACATCTCTTCCGTCCCGGCAGCCGCTTATCGGCCACACAACTTCGCTTCCGTGCCGGCTGCTGTTTTTGCCATTCTAATTCTCTTCCGTGGTGGCGGCTGTCTCCTGCTGCTGGGCAAAGAGTTTGACGCCGCTCTCCACACCGGCGGCCTGGACTGACGAAGGCTCCCGCAAATCCCTTTCCGAACCTTCCCCACCACGCTGTACCGCCATTTCGTCCCGCACCGCCTTCCAGGTCCGGTAGCCGCCGCTTAGGTTCTTCACTTTATACCCCAGTTGTTTCAGCATACGGTAGGCCACATAACCCCGGAGTCCGATCTGACAATAGATGATTATCTCCTGATCTTTCGGCAGTTCCCCTGCCCGTACCCTCAGTTGGGACAGCGGAAGATGGATAGCGCCTTCAATGTGCCCCGCCTCATACTCCGATTTTTCCCGGACATCAAGCAACAGACTCCGGCTCCAGTCAAGCTCCGGCAGTTCATCCCAGTGGATAACCTCAAGATCCCCGCCTAAAATGTTACCGGCCACATACCCGGCAACATTGACCGGATCCTTCGCCGCAGAATAGGGAGGCGCATAGGCCAACTCCAATTGGGAGAGATCCGTTACCTTTCCGCCCAGTTTGATTACGGTCGCAATCAGATCAAGCCGCTTATCCACACCTTTATAACCAACTGCTTGCGCCCCTAAGATCCGGCCGTCGGGGGCAATATTCAATTTGATGCTCAGCATGGTAGAACCCGGGTAATAAGCGGCATGGTCCGGTGAGTGAGTCAGCGAGGAGAAAAAGTCGATCCCGGCCCGACGCAAGCTCTCCGTGTTTAAACCAACGGTGGCAACGGTCAGGTCAAACACCTTGGCAATCGCCGTTCCCAGCGCCCCTTCATAAGCCACCACACGGCCGGCCAGCGCATCAGCGGCCAGCCGCCCCTGCCGGTTGGCCGGCCCGGCCAGTTGGACCAGGGACGGTTCCCTGGTAAGCGTGCTCTTCAGTTCAATCGCGTCGCCCACCGCATAAATCTCCGGATCGGATGTTTGGAAGCGCTCGTTGACGATAATCCCTCCGGTCGGACCGATTGCCAAGCCGGCCTCCATGGCCAGGCGCTGATCGGGCACCGTACCGGCCGCGAGAATAACCATCTCCGCCGGGAGCCTTTCCCCGTTTTCCAGCAGTACCATAACCTGGCCGGAACGCTGCTCCAGAGCCAGAACAGAAGTGCCGAAATATAAGGCAATCCCCTTCTGGCGGAGGTGTTTATGCACGGGCGCCGCCATTTCGAAATCGAGGTTCCGGGGCAGTACCCACCCGGCCATTTCGACCAGGGAAACCTTCAGTCCGGCCCGGTGTAAATTCTCCACCATCTCCAGACCGATCAAACCGGCACCGACCACCACCGCGGATTTGGGTTTAGCTTCGTGAAGATAGTTTTTGATCCGGTCCGTATCATTAATGCTTCTTAAAGTAAAGACTTGGGGCGCCTCAATTCCGGAAAGCCGGGGCCGGACCGGCAGGGCGCCGGGCGCGAGCACGAGTTGGTCATAGGCCAAGCGGTAGCGGCGCCCGGTTTTCTTCTCTTCGATCTCCACCTCTTTCTTCGGCCGGTCGATTTTAAGCGCTTCGTGGCCGGTACGGACTTCAATATTATACTTGGCTTTCATCCCTTCCGGTGTTTGGACCAGAAGGTCCTCGCGCTCGGTGATCACGCCGCCGATATAGTAGGGAAGGCCACAATTCGCATAAGAGATATAATCTCCTTTTTCGACGATGATAATCTCTACTTCTTCGTCAAGCCTGCGCAGCCGGGCCGCCGTACTCGCCCCGCCGGCCACACCGCCGATAATCACCACTCGTCTTTTCATCATTCCCCTCCTGCTCTTGATCACATATTGGGCTCCTCTTCTCAGACCTTTACCCTAAGATCATCTATTCTCCTAAGGCACGAACCACCTTTTCCACGAGCGGGTTCGCTAAAGAATAATAAACCTGAACGCCCACTCTTTTCCCTTCAACAATCCCCCCGGCACGCAACTTGGCCAAGTGCTGGGAGATGGTTGACTGGGGCAGGCCGAGACACTCCTGCATATAACTGACATTACACTCCTGCTTGCCAACCAGCCCCTTGACAATACACAACCGGACCGGATGCGCCAGCAGCTTCAAGATCTCCGCGAGCGTCTTCAACTCCTCCAGTTCCTTCCGGCTTTCTTCCATCCTGCAACCTCCAAACCATATTCTCTGATTCAACCCCGACCACCGGGTTTTCCCCATCGCGCATCTGATTAAATCTTTAAGCTCTATTCTGTTATATTAAGATATTTATTTATATTGGTCGTTTATTATCAGTCTTCATTGAATCTTTATTGGGGATAGCCTAATTAATTCTAACCTGATTAATCTAAACGCTTTATCCTTATATTATTATATTATGATATATTGATTTGTAAAGTGCCACAAAAAATTTACGTGTAGTCCTTTTGCTTTCCGGGTGACTGGGAGACTTTCACTCAAACAAGACCATCCCGGTAGTATGAAACAGACCCTTTCTCTCCTTTAAAAGGGCTTTCTCTGAATCGACATCCAGCAGGACAGAATGGTGTTTCCGGCGACTTAAAATTAAGGAAACACCTTTCTGCACGGTAACTTAACCGGGTAACCCCGCTCACAAAAAATAAGCCCTTTCTCTTATCTCAGAAAGGGCTTTTCTTGTATTGACTACAAAGCACTTATTCCACAATCTCCTGCTTGATGTATTCTTCCGGTTCGATCAGCGCCTCAGCAAAGAGGCTGATCTCACCGGCATGACCATTGGCGCCGAAGAGCCGGATCTTGGACCGCACTTCTTCCATCAGGGCTTCACGGGCCTGGTGCAAATACTTCCGGATATCAACGACGTTCTGGTCCTTCGTGAGAATCTCCCGGATCTTCTCCGTAAAGGTCTTTGCCAGTTGTGTGTGGACATTAATCTTACAGATCCCGGCTTGAATCGCCGCCTTGACGGCCTCGTCCGGGACGCCGGAAGCACCGTGGAGGACCAGCGGGACCGAGACGACCTCGCGGATCGCTTTAATCCGTTCGATATCGAGGACAGCTTGC
>JAKOVI010000042.1 GCA_029782135.1 Bacillota bacterium | reverse complement strand
TTATTGGGATTGGCGGGAAATACTGCTAACCTTCCACACCCCGTTAACCTTTTTTACGCTTATGGTATATTGATACGTTAAATCGAGCCAATCACCGCCTAACGGCTTTTTCTTTACCCTGATCGAAGCAAACACCGAACCCGTAGTCGGGTTGATGACGCCAATATTCCGGTCTTTAATCTCATAAGCGCTGATGCTCTCAGTCTCGGCAAATTTAGTTTGGTAAGCGGTTTGCATCGTAGTCGAATCATCGTAATAAGTACCCTCGGCGGCATTAGTGTCTTTATCATAAAATGGAAATGAGCATAAGGTGACCAAGGTGTCGATATCCATATTTTTCATGGCCTTTTGGTACTGATTAAGTAAGTCGTTAATTAAGTATATTTCAATGTCGTAACTGACCTCAAGCCGCGAGATCTTCAAGCTCTTATTAACTTTTTGCACTATAATTTTAACTGGTTGTATGATTTCGGAAGAAGTAGTTCCTTCCTTAGAAACGCTCACATATCGCCAGTAAGTGTCCACCGTGGCGCTATCAACCTTAGTATTAATAATCCGGTTGCTAAATTCATAAACCTCATAACGCTCGATCATAGCAAACATGGATTCTAAAGTGGATATCAGATCGACTTCATTTTTGAAGATTTGGCCAGCCCAATTGAGCTCATACGCACACAAGGAAGCTACCAGTTCAGCATTTTTATTACCCATGCCGGATTGAAAGCGATTCAATAAATCATCGACTAAAGCGGGATCGATCGGTTTACTCTTTTGGCCACAGCCGGAAACCGTCAGCATGAATAGAAGAATTACCATTAAACCAATTGGTAAGAGTTTTTTCAACATTTTTCATCACTCCCTGTCTTATATAATTTAATATTTCCGTTCATAGTAAAGCATTGATTAATAGTACGCTTCGATGATTACCGCACAAAAATACACTTTCCATAAGATAAATCGCTGCCGTTGTCGTCCAGCTCGTACCTCCCGGCGCTATCCCAATAGCATGCACTATACCCGTAGACATCCCCGAACCACCCGGCCGCGTAGACCTGGTTGTCATAGACGAAGATTGCTTCTGCTATCGATTCATCATGTTCAGACTGGAAGTAATGCTGCTTCCCATCTTCATCCCAATAACAAGCCGTAAATTTTCGTGGGAAAGTATAACTTATATTAAAACGTCCACCGGCATAGACCTTATCGTCCTGGACAAAAATTGAATAAACTTCTGTATCAATCCCTTCAAGCTGCACTATCCTCTCCTGTTCACCGTCGATCACCCAGTAACAGGCCCCGCTTTCGTTTGCCCCGCCCAGGTAAATACAACCGTTAACAATTTTCATCTCTTTAACATCCTTGCCATTCAATTGGTGCAGTTCCCCTTTTTCATCCCAGTAGCAGGCAGTCCACGGATATAAAAAGCCCCCTGCATAAACCCCGTCACTGTTGACAAAGAGCGTAGTTACCTCCGCCGATTCTCCTTCCGGAATGGCAAGATCGTGCCGGCCATTCTGATCTCAATAGCAAGGGATACGTTGCGACCCGACCAGATAACTGCGGCCGGCATAGACTTGGTCGTTGTAAACAAAACCGCAATGTACATTAACATACCCCGGTACACTGTTTATATCATCCAGATTTTCCTTGGTGTTATTTTTCCAGTAACAGGGGACCGTTTTCCCGGCAGTGCGATCATAATAGGACCCGATCGCATAAAGTTCATTATTGTAAAAGGAGAGCCATACCACTTCCGAATCGGAGCTTCCGTCGCCCAGATCGTGCCTCCCGTCGGCATCCCAGTAACAAGCAGTATTGACTCCGGTCGTGCTATGGTCGTAATTGTGGTAGTACCCGCCTATGTAGACCTTGGGAGATGGTGTCGTCGGAGTAGTCCCTCCGCCTTTTCTACCACCGCCTCTTGGCCCGCAGCCAGAAAGGGCTAGGATTAAAAGGAAAACTACAATTAAACGGTATGCGAAGACTTTCTTCAACTTTAATCACTCCCGTCTCTAGAAGATTTAAAACCGGAAGAAACCGTTTGATAATTTCATCTTCCTGTCCACTTCAAAACAATTACCGCAATTTATATTGTTTTATATTATAACTTGTCCACTACCACCAAAATGACCACCAAAAAGTCTTTTTTTGGCAGTCTAAGAAGAAAAAGTATCGGGCCGGGACGGTAGGCAAATAAAAAAACACGGCCATTTGCATTCGGCCGTGCGCTTGTTGGTACACCTGCTTTATCCTCCTTAGTACTACTTATAAGTCCACCTCTTATCCGTGCTCGACCCGGTGGCCGAGAACGGCACATTTACGCAGAAGCTCCACCGTCTTTGCCCGGTCTCCTGACTTCGCATACTCTTTCAGGAGCAGCTCAGCCGCAGAAATAAACGCTTCTTCAAAACGGAGCCTGACCCCTTCCGCCCACAGGGCCTCCAAGTTATCAAGATACCTGCCGTCATACAGTTCCACCACCCGGCAGGCCTTCTCCAGTGTGGGGTCCTGCCGGAAAGCGGCCGCCGCTTCCTCGAAACTCTCCCGGTCGCTGACAATCTCGTCCAGGCAAAGGCGGTAAACCCCATTTTCATGCAATATGGGGTTTCCCGCCCCTAGCTGTTCGAAAACCCGCCGGATCTCCCCGCGCCGGGTATGGAAGGTGTTGACCACATCAGCCTCGCTTTCCCCCCACAAGTCCGCCAGGATCCGCTCGCGGGGAACACCGTTTTTGTGGTCCAAGAGGTAGGCCAGGAGTTCCTTTGCCTTCCGGATGCGGATTTTCACCGGCCGTTTCCGGTCATCGACCGACGCCAGATAAAATTGGCCTAAGGTATGGATATAGACCCGTGGGATTTTAATTTGACCATACGCCAGCATCTGACGGGTGAATTCCGGGGTAATGTTCCGGTTGAGCGCCAGTCGGAGAACCGGCCCGATCAGTTGCGTGTTCCGGAAACAGTAGCGAATTCCGGTTGCCTGTGCCAGTTCCATAAAGCGCCGGGTATACTCCTCCGCCGTATTTTCATCCCCTGCACGCAGGTAAACGGCGGCCGCCTCCCCGTAAGCAACCGTCGGCAGGTTAAAACTCCCGATCGTCTCGCCAATCCGGATGCAGCGCTCATAGTATTCCTTGCATAGTTCCGCGTCGTGACCCAAGGTATTGAGAACGCCGGCCATCCGCCCATAAGCCAACGTCTGGAAGAACGGCGGGATCTGGTCCAACATAGGCATAATTTCCGTTAAGACGCTTTCAACCTTCTCCGGTTGACTAAAACAATAAACGCAGAGTTTCAGGATTTTGACGACCAGCAAATATACCTTGGTCTGCTGGTTGATCGCAGCGTGCTCCTCCGCCAAGTGCAAATAATGGCTAAAAGCAGTAAAACCGGGAGTTTCACCCCGGTAGATCTTCTGCGCCTCGGCCGCATAGAGAATCTCGGCATAGAAGATATAATGAAGGCAAAGCTCTTCATGGAGTCCCAACTGGTGCAACCGTTCGAGCTCCGCTTCGATGAGCGCCACCGCTTTTTCGTTCTCACCCACCGCCTGATATGCTTTCGCCGCATAGAGCCCCACCCCGTGCCGGAGCAACCATTCCTGCTCCTCCTCAGGGATCGCCAGGGAGGCCTCGTAGGCTTGCAGGGTCTTCCGGTAATCGCCTGTAAAGAAATAAATCATCGTTAAGTAACGTTCAAACCATGCTTTGACCCGCAGTTCACCACTCGCCGCGCAGCGCTCGATCATGGAGACGGTTAAGTCATAAGCGGCGGAAAGTTGCGACATCATCGTCAGGTTGTGGATCTTTTCGATGATCACCGTATACCAGACGTTCATTGGCTCACCGTGCAAATGCGGCAATACCTCGTCAAGGCAGCGGGAGCTCTCTTCCAAGGAGACCTTGTTACGCAGGACCCGCGCGCGGTGGGTCATGGCGTAAAGCCAGACGAGCTTGTCCTGTCCGTCGAGGCGCGGCAAGGCCTCGAGCAGGCACTCTTCCGCCCGGTGAAAATCCCCCTGGCTCGAAAGGTACATCCCCTTCGCCAAGAGGACGCGGGACGATAGCTCAGTACGGTGCCGCTCAAGACAGTCGAAATACTTTTTAAGACTGCGGTAACGTCCACCGCCAAACGGTCGCCCCAAAGCCGCACTAATGCAGTCGTGAATAAAACCGGCGTCATCGAGCAACAAGGCATAATCAGCCGCCCGCTCATAATCGCCCTGGGCAAAACAGTTCTGCATTGCCTTGCGCAAAATCGCCCTGCCGATTCCGTCGTCGTTTTGCCGCAAAAATGCTCGGAACAGTGCATGGTAACGGTAGGCCGTTGCCGAAACGCGCAGCGTAAAAAGGTTCCTGTGCATGAGTTCTTCCAGAATCGCTTGGGCATTCTCAATTCCCAACAGCCGATTGCATGATTCGGCGTCCAGTTCCGTCAGCCAGGCGGTGGCTTTCAAAAAATATTGCAACTCCGCAGGCAGTCGCAAGAGCAATTCATGCAACAGGTAACGGTAAAGCCCGCGGTCCGCTTCTCCTTTGGACAGCGCGATCGACCCGCCGCTCGCGGCGGTCATCCCGTAGGACCGGATCGCCAGCGCCCAACCTTCCGTCGCCGCATAAGCCTCTTCATCAAAGAAACCCCAGAGGGCGGCCGCTTCTTCTTTGTTAAAGCAGAGGTCCTCCTTGGTCACCTCGGCAATGGCACCTTCGAGTTTCAACCGGTACAGACCGCTCCAGAGTTCGTGGCGCCCGGCCATCACCAGCGTGATGTTGTCCGGACAACGTTTAACCCACTCCACCAAAAAGGCGATCACCATCTCATCCGTTATTAGATGGACATCATCCAGAATGAAGGTCAGCGGTACGGGGCCAATGGCGCGCAATAAAGCGGAAAGCGCTAGCGGGATTAGTTTTTCATTCCCCGCAAACGCCTGGTATTCACTACTATGAAACTCCACCTGCGGCAGCTTTGTCCTGATGGTATCCTCTAAATACCCCAAAAAGGCCGGCAAATCACCATCGTTGCTTTCCATCGACAGCCAGCACAGATCGGTCCGCCCTTTGGCGTACTGGGCCAGCAGGGTAGTCTTGCCATAACCGGCGTCGGCATGGATAAAGGTAAGCTTTTTCCCCGGCGGGGCAATCTTCGCCAGTAGCCGGGGGCGGTAGACTGCATTCTCCGGAGGTTGGGGGATCGGTTGGACAGGGCGCGCCAACGGCAAAGACCCCGCCGGCTCGAGTTTTCCGGCATGACCGGAAAAGGCCGGTGACTGTTTTTTGGTGTAACGTTCCTTTTTCAACCGCCGGTCGACTGGTTTCGTGGCTTGCGCAGGAATAAGCCAGATTCCCCCATGACGCTCGGCACCCTCAATTCGTCCTTGCGCGCAAAGAAGATTAACCCGGCGTCGGGAGATCCCCCACTTAACTGCGGCCTCTTGCGGAGTTATATAGCGCACCGTGTTTAACCTCCAGCATTAGGAGAGTAATATACCAAAATAGGAATAATATCGAAGTGAAAAATCCACTCCTGGGATCGGATCAGGATAAAAAACTAATTCCATGAGGAACCCCGGCTTCCTTCTATTCATCCGGTTGCGGTTTATCTTTTTTAGAAAACACCTCCAGCGGCCGCATCATATCGTAATCCTCATGTTCCAGCAGATGGCAATGCCAAACATACCGCCCGGTATACGGTCCAAAACGGACTATAATCCGCGTCACTTTCCCCGCTTCGCTGCGGACCGTATCTTTCCATCCCCGTTCATTAGGGGCGGGTGGAACCGGCGGCCCGGTGAAGACCAGTTCCTGGGTCCGGTTAAAAAGAGCCGTATCAAAAGGTTGCCGGTTCAAAATCTGGAATTGTACCAGGTGCAGATGAATGGGGTGCGTCACGAAACCGGGGTTGATGAAATTCCAAATCTCGACCTCGTTCAGGCGTGGTCCTTCGGTGAGCGGATCAACCCAGCCTTTCCCGTTAAAAAGAAACCTTAATCGTCCGTACTGATCCCGCTGGATACCCAGTTGCTGATTCCGCTGTACCTTGGCGGAACACGGATCGATGGGTGGCACCGGGACCAGCCAATCCGGGAGACAAGTCCGGTCCTTCTCCCGGAGGGGCAAAATGACCCTGAACTGCATAATCTGGCCGGTAGTCTCCGGATCGACCGGATCGCCGTTGGGGAATGGAACAGGGGCATCGTTCCGGAGAAGCACGTGCCGTCCCTTCTGCCCGGAGAAGTCGACAATGACATCGGCCCGTTCCGCCGGGGCGAGGATTAATTCGTCAAGTTTAACCGGGGCCGATAAGAAACCGCCATCCGTCCCGATCTGGTAAAGCGGCACCTGGGGCTCGAAGCGCATCCGGTAAAAGCGTTCGTTGGAACCATTTAAGATCCGGAAACGGTACTTGCGCGGTTCAACCTCCAAAAATGGCCAGACCTTCCCATTGACCAGAATCTTATCACCGTCCACCCCCGGCGTAATGCTGGGATCAACCCCAGGGATAGGCGGGTCGGGCTGGCGGGGATAGAACAATGAACCGTTGGGATGAAAGGACCGGTCCTGGATTAAGAGGGGAATCTCATATTTCCCCCGCGGGAGGTTCAAACTCCTTTCCACACTGTCCCGGATCAGGTAGAAACCGGCCAGCCCGGCATAGACATTCAGCCGGGTAATCCCGAGCGCGTGGTCGTGGTACCAAAGGGTCGCCGCCGGTTGCCGGTTGGGGTACCAGTAGACCTTCCGGCGAAAATACGGGCCGGTTTGGGCAAAATCACGCGTAAACCATGCTTCCGGGTAACCGTCACTCTCCGGACGGACCCGCGCACCATGCAGATGAACAACCGTCCGGACCTCCGGGTTCCCTTCAACCCCGTGCAAGGTACGGTCCACCGGGAGAAAATGCTTCCTTGGCAGGTGATTTTCCCATTTGATTAAGACTTTCTCGTTCCGTCGCACTTCAATTACCGGCCCGGGGTACATTCCCTCATAGCCCCAGATTAAAGTGGGCGGGAGTTCGCGATGGAGCGACTGGTAAGCTTGGATCATCCGGACTTCATAGAAAGTCTCTTTCCGGTTACGATACTTGGGTTTGAGGGTCGGCGGGACCGGTAACCGGTCCAGATACTTTTGGAGCGTTACCATTGAGAAGCCCCCCTGTCTGTCATTCATGTTTCAGCTTATGTGGAAAAAGAAACGAAGGTTTCTTTTTCCACTCCTTGGGGGCCGGTCAAATCGTACTTTTTTCAAAAAAAGACCATTTTGCGAAAAATGCCTAAAAGCTGCTGCCAAGCCGGGCAAGCCGCTGCCGGCGCTGCCGGTCAATCTCATAAAGCATAATTGAAGCCGCGCACGCGACGTTAAACGAGGTGATCTGCCCGTACATCGGGATCCGGCATAACTGATCCGCCATTTCTTTGTAATTCTTACTTAACCCGTGGGTTTCGTTCCCCAGCAGTAAAACGGTTGGCTTGCTGAAATCAACCTCTTCCAGTAAAAGATCGGCATGGGCGGTGGAGCCGACGATCTGAAAGTCCGGGAAACGTTCTCTAAGCTTTGCAAACCAGGGGATTAACTCCTGATGCGACGGCAAGCGAATGGTCGGGACGGCAAAAAACGTCCCCATACTCGCCCGGATTGTTTTCGGATCATAAAGGTCGACGGCATGCCCGGTGATGATCAACCCGTCAACTTTCAGCGCCTCACAGGAACGGATCAAAGTCCCCAAGTTACCATGGCTCGACGGCCGGTCAAAGACCACCACCAACAGGTCTTCTTTCACTTTGATCCGGCTAAGATCAGGAGCAGCCATCTCCACCACGGCAATGATCTCCGAAGTTTCTTCTTCTTTGTCACTCAATTTGTCCATCAGTGCCGCCGGAAGCTCTAAATGTAATTCCGCGGTCGAGTTATGCAAAATATTCTCAGCCCAGTCGGAAAGGGGCCTTTCTTTGGTATAGACCAAGGTTTTGACCGGCCAGTGGTAGGCCAGCGCGAAGTTGATCGCCTGGACGCCTTCGACAAAAAATTCCTGGTACTTTGTGCGTTTTTCCCGGTTGCGCTTCAACACTTCCACATGTTGAAAATCGTTATTTTCGTTATACACCTTTTTGATCTTTGGTTTCATCGGATTCACCCTGTCTTTAACCATGATTATGATTTTGGATAAACAAAAAGCTCCTCATTCGTCCGTTCCCCGCGGCGGGATCTTTCCCGCGACAGTTGAAATTACCCACCCCAAAATCTATTCCATTGATCTTTAGCGTTACCTTCCGCCAAAGGCAAAATCCGCGTGTAATTCGTAAAAAAAAACCCGGCCGCGCCGGGTTTGTGTAAGACATCACAAGCTTTTGTAAGTTCATTTAATGGTCGCTTTTGCCTTGGGCGCACCCCGCTTGGGAGTCTTTTTCGTCAACGCTCTTTTTCTTCTTTTTCTCTTCTTTGACCGGCAGCTCCCACCATCGAACCGTCGCCACAAGTACTGCCGTACTGATATTTTCCACAAAAGGATCTAAAAAAACAAGTAGGTTATTGCCAGGCGGCAAGATGATTTGTCCTTCGAATTCCTGGTTAACCTTTCCGTCCGGGTAAAGGGCGTCGAACCGGATCCTATTTAAATCAGCGGCGCCCACCGTCCTTACAATTAAGGTGCTGGTATCGGGCGATCCGATCAGGTTATTTTGCGGTATCAAGGTCTGTCTAATCAACTCAATCCTAGGCTGATCCGCGATCAAAAGTTCTAACGTCTCATCGTTACCGATGCGCTCTCCTGTTACTTCACTTACAAACAATCCGGCGGCCACCTGATCTAAATACATAAGCTTGTTGTTGTCTGGTGGATTTTCAAAAACAAACGCTAAGAACAACCCATCATTTGGTATTTGAAAAAAATTGGTGACCGAAAAGTACCATCCGGCTTGGGCATAAACGGAAGCGTTCCGGACAACGCTGACCGCGCCTTCCGTATCCAATTGGACCGGACGGGTGCGGCCATTCAGTTTTTCCCCGCAACTGAGGATGCAATCGGTCTTGCAGCTTAAGAACCGGTCGTCCGGCCGGTATGATAGAGTAGTATTGGTCCCATCCAACTCACTTCCCCCCTTCCGAAGATGCATGGTCAGGTTCCCGGCGGGCGGAAGGCATGTAGACGCGTTGTCCATCGTAGATTTTTCTTGCTCTTGGGTGACAGTTGCCGTCTCTCTCCGGACCACGCACCTGCGCCTCCGACCATATAACCGTCACCGCTACACTCCCAACCCTCTGCGGTGCACGGTTATCGGTAATGCTAACTAAAAGGTTAATTCCGGGCGGGACGATAATCCGTCCCTGAAAATCGAGATCCAATTCCCCGCTCGGGTGTTTGCTCGCCCAAAGCGGAAACAACCCGCTAAAACCGGCAGGAAAGCCGGCCCTGATTGTATTTCTTACTTGGGAACCAAGGTTAAGATTGCGTACGGGAACGAATGTCCCGGGGGTTAAATTCTCAACACGACTAATATTAAGCGTGAGAGTTTCCTCATAGTCCCGTGGGATCGTCGAATCAGTAAACGATATTCCAGCGGCAATCCTCTCCAGGAACATCGTAGTCCCTTCACTCAGATTTTCAAAAGAGATTGACATGGTTTGGGGACCGGTTTCTTCATCAATTTCGACCAGACTAAAAAACTCCCGTGGCGCCGTTTTCCTATCCATTTGCTCACCCCCTGGTCGAACAGTGGTATCAATCTAGTAGTATGCAGAAAATTCCGGATGGTGTTAAGCGTAAAGTAACAAACTATTACTAAATTGGCACAGATCTTTTCGCAAAAAAAAGCCCGGCTGAGCCGGGCTATTCCACTACCGAATCACTATTCTTTATCGTTTAGTTCTGTACCCCTTACTTTCATTGCGGGTCGCATTCTTCAATCCTCTTCATTCTCAGTTTCATCCATATTAAGCTCATGGCCGGCGACTGTCATCAACAGATCGTTGGCAAGACTGCGGATATCACCATCACCCCATAAAGTCCTCCCCGCAAGGAAAGGATTACCGGGGATTGTCCCTACCGCCCCAACGTCTTTCGGATCCACCAAGCGCGCCACCGTCAGAACCCCGTCAACACACTCGATCATATAATTAGTGGTTACCAGACCAGAGGCACGAATCGCATATTTACCAACACCCGAACGGTCATCTCCTGAGGTAATGCACCCAGGGATTCCAGAACAATCGTTCCGTTGACCTCTTTAATACTCCGGGCTTGGATAATCCCGCTGTTGTTCACGACCGTTCCCGCCAGGCTTTCTTGCCTATTTATTGTTGCATCTGTAATATTATGGATGTTAAATGTTATTCTTTATCATTTTATTTATAAAAAAAACTGCGGACAAGTCTATCTATCTTTAGATAGATCCGCAACGATCGTTTGAAATGTGTACCTATCTTTTATCGATATCGTTATCCATCTCAACTGGACTTTTTCGTTGTCCAACGCCAATGGCCAGTAATTACCCGGATTATCCTATCTTTTAACCAGATGGCTCAGTTCGGTCCGGTTTTTCGTTCCGGTCTTCTGGTAGATTTTGTGGAGATGACTTTTCACTGTTCCCTCGGTGATAAAGAGCTTCTCCGCAATCTCTTTGTTACTGTAACCTTGGACAACATAGCGGACCAACTCGGCTTCCCGTGCTGTTAAGTTATGCTCTGCCACCGCGGTCGCAGAAATTTCGCCCTCCGCTTTGGAAGTAATCCCTGTAAAGTAACGTTGGATCATTATAAGCGTTAACAGATTAAAAGCAAAAACAAAGCAAACCATCGAGATAAATCCGAGGGGAATCCCTTGCGGGAAAAAGGGAAGTTTGATAATGTTTTCGGCAAATTGGATTAAAGGAAATTCGGCCTGACTCAGGCTATTATAAAAAAGTACATCGTTAAAGAGGGATAAAAAGATGACCATATAAACCGTTAACACTAAGTATTCCCTGCGTTTAATCGCAATTCGCCCTAACACGAAGAAGATATAAGCGACACTAAGCAAGAGAATGAACTGAAATACCGGGGAAAAATGCGAGTAGATCCGCGCCGGTGTCAGGATCGTAAATCCCAAGAAAAGCCAGGCTGCTCCATCAATCATGCGCATAAAGAAAGCAGGAATCTCTTTGGGATAAAGGCACCGCATTACCCGGAAGAAGACCGGCCCGCAAAAATAAAACGTAAAGTATTCCAGTTTCATCGCCAGTTCCCAGGGGAAATTGGGGTAGAGCTGGGTAATAAAAATCCGGCCGACCAAGACCGAACGCAGCGCGCCAATCAGGAAAAAAAGGCCCAAGTACAAGGGGGCCGGATCGCTTTTCAAGTATTTGTAAAGGGTTAGATTATATAGGGCCATCAGCAAAAAACTGCTCATGACCAATAAACCAAAAATATTCTGGAAATCGAATTCCCTTTTTACCCGTTCGAAGCTTCCAAGTTGAAGCGGGCGCCATAATCCGCCTCTCCGGTGGTAAAAGTTCGAGACCTGAATAACCAATTCCACCCGGCTACTCTGGGGTTGAAACGGAACAACCCGCTGAAGATATTGGGGGGTCATCATCGCACGCGAACGCCCAACGCGGCCGGCAGAGCATAATAGTTCGCCGTCGGCCCATAGTTGATAGGCAGTGTATATTTGTGGAAGACTAAGCGCTAACGTCTGCCGGGTCTCCGGTAAGAGCAGGGTCAAGCGGAAAGTCGCGAAACCTTCGCTGGTTAACTTCCTGTCTTGCCAACGATAGCCCTTCCATGAACCGGGCGCCACGAACATCCCGCTTAAATTGGCACGCTCATTGCCTGGGGCAAAATCCGCCGGTGTTAATAACTGTTGCCAGTAAAACTCCCATTCCCCGTCAAGTTTAACCAGCTGCTTCACCAAGTCCCAACTGCGTAAATCCAAAATCCCGTCATGCGCACGTGGAGTTGGTTCAGCACGCCGCCCCAAATAACCATTGATCAGGAGACAGATCAGCAAAAAGATCAAGCTTCCGGAGACGAAATCGTTTAAATTTACGCGTTTGACCAACCCCTTCAGGTAATTCATCCCCCATCAGATAATTTATAGCAACACTGTATAAATAAGAGAAATATTTGTCAACATCTATTTTTTTCCCATTCTCCTTTTTCGTACGGGCTAGTTGAACAAAAAAATGCAGATCAATCCGGTAGGCCGGTATTCATCTGCATTCTATACCCAAAAGGCAAATAAATAGTAAGCCCTTCGGTGAATTTATAAGTAATTTTGACAAAAATAAAGGATTTTTCTTATGACCGACTGAACTTAAAGTGTATTAGTTAATCACTAAAAGTTTATTCGGCTTCAGGGAACCAGATTTTAATCTCCCGTTCCGCACTTTCCGGGGAATCCGAGGCGTGGACAATATTTTCCGCTTTGGAAAGGGCAAATTGACCACGAATCGTCCCCATCTCCGCCTGGGCCGGATCGGTCGCCCCGTTGATCTTCCTTACCGTCTCGATGACATTGGGACCTTCGATGATCATCGCACAGACCATGCCCCGTGTCAGATAAGTGACCAGTTCCGAAAAGAACGGCTTGTCTTTATGTTCAACATAGTGGGTCTCCGCAATCTCCCGGGAAGGCTTGACCAGCTTCAAAGCAGTAATGTTCAGTCCTTTTCGTTCGTAAATGGAAATGATCTGCCCTACCAAGCGTCGTTCTACCCCGTCCGGTTTGATCAGCACTAATGATCTTTCCATCATTCCACTCCTTTGCAAAATTGCTAATCTTATTGCCTTATTGTATCCTAATTTTCCGTCCACTTCAAGGGAGCCGCTCCCTCAAGGGTTCTTTTTCTTCGGCAGCAGGACAATGAACTCCGTACCCTGACCTACCTCGCTTTGGACTTGGATTTTGCCGCCGTGCGCTTCCACGATCCCCTTGGTGATCGTCAAGCCAATCCCCGCTCCGCCGGTGAGGCGGGTGCGCGATTGATCCGCCCGGTAGAAACGCTCAAAAATATGGGGTAAATCCTCCGGGCCAATCCCAATCCCGGTATCTTTCACCTGCAGTTCGGCAAAGTCCGCGCTCCCCCTCACCCTAACCTCGACCACCCCGCCCGGCGGGGTATATTTCTCGGCATTGGATAAAAGGTTAATCAGGACCTGACTGATCTTATCCTTGTCAGCGAGAACCGTTTCCTCTTCCCCGGAAAAACGGAGGGTGATTCCTTTCTGCCGGAAACCCGGTTCCAAGTTCTTGATGATCCCCCGGCACAGGGTGGAAAGATCAAAAGCGGTCTTCACCAGGATCATGTTGTCGCTTTCATACCGCGTCAGCTGGGCCAGATCCTCCACCAAGCGGTTGATCCGTAAAATTTCTTCATGGCAACTCTTCAGGCGCTCCGGATCCGGATGCCAGATCCCGTCCAGCATTGCTTCGAGATAACTCTGCAAAGTGGACAGGGGTGTCCGCAGTTCGTGCGCCACATCGGAGGTCAGCCGCTTCCGCAATGCTTCCTGTTTCTCCAAAGTCTCCGCCAGGTGGTTAATGGCCGTTGTCAACTGGGCTATCTCGTGAATATTCATCGCTTCAGTCACCCGGTCCTGGTAATACCCTTTCGCAATCATTTGGGCGGTCGTGATCACCCGGGAAATCGGCGTACTGAGGCTTCTCGCCATAAATGCCCCGACCAGCAGGGATAAGAAGAGCGCAAAAATCCCCACACTGACCAGCAGGCGGTTGATGGAATTGATAAACGCTAGGTCACGATCGTTGTAGTAATAAGGTCCGTAGTAGCCGATTTCCACGTGGCCGACTTCCCGCTCCCCGCTGAACACCGGGTAGCGCTCTTCAACATAACCGCCCTGCCAGTTCGGATAGCGCTCATTCATGTTGCGGGCCATCTGGGCGATAATCTGCTGGCAAAGGGTATTGTCATGGAGACGCGCGTCCCAAATGACCTCCCCCGCCGCATCCACCACCCTGATTACTTT
Organism: Bacillota bacterium; assembly: GCA_029782135.1. GTDB lineage: Bacteria > Bacillota > UBA4882 > UBA10575 > UBA10575 > JAAYGU01. Next base: position 1,127 of record JAKOVI010000042.1, on the reverse strand, counting down.
CCCCTGGCCCAGGGCATTCAGGCAGATTTTTTCGATGGAATCGGTATTCCAGGCGCCATCCGGCCCGTAGTGCTGGCTGACGAGTGAGACAAGCTCCCGGTTCCCTTGTTCCTGTTTTTCGATCACATAATCCTTAAAGTGGTTTTCCAGCAACAAGTTGGTAATGACACTGATCAGGAAGAGCGAAATCAGGGCAACAAAAACATAAGAGAGGGATAACTTGGACCTTAAACTGTATCTCCTCTTCATTGGTCACCCCTCTTTTCACCGCCGAACCGGTAACCGATCCCGTAAACGGTTAAGATATATTTTGGGTTCTTAGGGTTGGGTTCGATCTTGTGCCGGATATTTTTGATATGCGAATCAATCGTCCGGTCATAACCGCTGAACTCCTCCCCCAGCCCGATCTCGATCAATTCTTCCCTGGTAAAAGTCTTATTGGGATGTTTGGCCAGTGTGACCAGTAACTTATATTCATTGGGCGTCAAATTGACCAACTGCCCGTCCCTTTTCACCTCGTAGGTCATGGTGTCAATCGTCAGCTCACCCCCGTTAAAGGAGAGCAAACTGGCAAGCAAGGCGGTCCTGTCCTCCGCCCGCCGGAGGATGGCCTGGATCCGCGCCACCAACTGGCGCGGGCTGAAAGGCTTTGTGACATAGTCGTCCGCGCCAATCTTCAGCCCCCGTAAAATATCCTCCTCTTCCACCTTGGCCGTCAGCATAATAATCGGAACGCGCGACCTTTGGCGTAAGGCCTGACAAACCTCCTCACCTGTTAAATCCGGCAGCATCAAGTCAAGCACCACCAGGGCCGGATCCTCCGCGGCAAATTTGTCCAGCGCTTCCCGGCCGGAGTAGGCCGTGCAAACCGTATAACCGCTGTTTTCCAAGTATGATTTGACAACCTCAACGATTTTTACTTCATCTTCCACAACCAGAATTTTCGGCGCTTGGTTAATGATCATCCCCTCCATAATGGGCTAAGGCTGCTGCAGTTCGACGACGGCTTCCTTGAAGGTCTCCTGCACGGTATCGGAGCCACAATGATCATAGATTGCTTTGCCCTTTTATTTTCTAGTTGGCTCGCTTCCTAGTTTATCATAGAAAACCTGTTAATAGTAAACTTT
>JAKOVI010000039.1 GCA_029782135.1 Bacillota bacterium | reverse complement strand
CCTTTTATCAGTGCGTTCGTATGGCTCGGCTTGAAGCTGTTCGGTGGCTTGCGCCTGCAAAATCTGGTTCAATACCGATTCCAATAACGCTGATACACCGGAATCCTTGTTATTGCCTAAAAATAGACGGTGCAAAAGTTCTTGATCTACGGTAATCTGGTATTGAGCCATTCAAATTCCTCCTCTTAGAATTTTGGTTTGTCCAACTTCTATTCTAACTGAGGAATTTGTTAATGGCTCTCCTATTTTTTCAGAAAACCATTTTTACACCATTATATGGACTCAACTGATCCCGACCGGGGTAGAATGGTGTTTCCTTCTTCCGGTGAATTTCTTGGAGTATTCTAATGCTCAGCTCCGTTAAAAGCGGGCAACCGCTTTATGGTTCCTCCTGAACCAAAAGCGGCTCGCGACCTCCTGTCGCTCGACCCGCTTTAACTTCCGCTTCGCTAAGAATACAGGGCCAAGAAATTCAAGTCAGCGGAGAACACCATTCTACCCCGGCTAGATATAGTTGGTTCATGGAAGTTAATTTTATAGTGCCGGGAACGAATGATGTGAAATGGCCGAAATGTTTACATGATGCGCTTTTACGGATTAACATGGCGCGTGACCGGCCGCGAGCGGTATTTTTCCCGACCGGCAGGAATAAACTTGCAATTTCGCGAAGACAAGAAGCAGGAGCAAAATTCTGGAGGGGCTAGTTTTGGTTAAGATCATCCGGCATGAAGATTTATATCAGGATCCGGTCGGGTTTTTACAGACCGTTTTCCGGGATCAATCTATAAAGACCAGAAGGAGACAGGTCTTTCTCTTTCCCACCCAAACCGTCTTGGAATACTGGGAAGAGCAATTTCTTCTAGCCTTTGGCAGTTGGGGCGGGGCCCGCTTTTTGTTATTCGACGGACTTGTCCGGAGCATCCTTGAGGAGACCCGTCCCCAGTTGCTTGACCTTTCGGCCGGCCAAGGTGGATTGCTCCTTGGGCTGCTAGCCGGAGAACTCGGTGCCGGGGGAAAACTTCCTTATCTGAATAACGCTGTTTACTCAACCCATCTCTATGCGTCCCTCCGTGAAGAGATCTTGCAGTTAAAAAGGGCAGGAATCGGAGCGCGGGACTTTACCACATTGGCGACCGGCGGTTCAGGCGCCCTTCAGGAACTCGCCATCTTGTACGAGCATTACCAGCAGTTCATGGAAGAGCATCAGATGGCCGATGCCGAGGAAAAGATCAGGCTGGCCATGATTGATGCCCCGCAATCAACTTGGCTGCGGGAGTTAGACCAGCTTATGGTCTTCGGTTTTACCGATTTTACCCGGCAACAGACAGAACTCCTTCAGACGATCAGCAACTTTCTCCCGGTCACTTTGGTCTTTGACCACAGCATGGCTGGACGGCAGGGTTTGATGCCACCTAAGTTTACCGGGGAAGGAGCCCCGGAAGAAAAGATACAGGCCGCCTTGCGCGAAGGGCCCGACTGCTCTTTAACTGTCCTGCAGAACACGCTTTGGCAGATCAACACGGAACCGGTTTCCTTTGAACCCGATGCCAGTATCCGGCTCTGCAAGGCAAAGGGCGGATGGCGGAGGGAAGTAGCTTATCTGGCAGAGGAAATAAAAAGATTATTAAAGGCCGATCCCAATCTCACCCCGGAGCAAATTGGGCTGGTCACAACCTATCCCTTAAATGAAGTATACCAGATCCTTACCGACAGTGGTCTACCGGTAACCGCGAAA
>JAKOVI010000158.1 GCA_029782135.1 Bacillota bacterium | reverse complement strand
CAAGCGGTTGACCGTGGAGGAGATCGTGGGTCACCTTTCCCGGCTAGTCGAAGCCGAGGGTTTGGAAGCCCAGGAGGAGGCACTCTCTTTGATTGGCCGGGAGACCGACGGCGGAATGCGTGATGCCATTGGCCTGTTGGAACAGGGGCTTGCTTATGCGGATGGAAAATTGACCGCCGCTGATGTCCGTGCCGTGCTTGGACTGGCCGAAACCGAAGCGCTCTTGGCCTTTGGGCGGGCGATCGCCAATCAGGATCTGGCAGCGGGGCTTGCCGTGCTGGAAAAGGCCGGGAAAGAAGGGAAAGATCCGGCTGTCTTTGCCCGGCAACTTACCCGGTTTTTCCGGGATCTGCTCTTTTTAGCACTGGCGAACGGTGCGGTGCCGGTGAGCCTCAACCCCGCGGAAGAAGCGGACGCGCGGGAGATCGCGCAAGCGATCGGGACGGCGCGCCTGCAAAGGGGAGTGGCGCTCTTCTTAGAGGCCGGGATGACGGCCAAACGCAGCAACGAAGGAAGTCTCGCCCTGGAGATGGCCTTGCTTCAGTTGCTGACGGGTATAGAAAGCGGCACGGCGGAAGGGTTGACCAAACGCTTGGCGCAATTGGAAGCGCGCCTTGCCAGATTGGAACAGAACGCTGGCGCCGGGCCTTTAGCACCCCGGAGCAATATCGAGTTTAAAACGGCATCTCCACAGCAGGATTTCCCGGCCACAGTACCGGCCACCCGGAGCATGCCCGCGGAAAACCTGGCGCCGGCCGGTGTTTTCGAGCAGTGGGAGGCGGTCCTTGCCGCGGTGAAAGAAAAGAAAAGGACCACGGAAGCGATTCTCCGCGAGGGAACACCCAAAGAACTGAAGGGAGACAAACTCGAGATTGAGTTTGTCCATAAGTTCCACTGGGAGCGGATTAAACAACCGGAATGCACGGAAATGGTCCGGGCCGCTTTACAGGAAGTAACCGGGCAGAAAATTATCCCCTGCTTCACGCTGAAGGAAGCGGGGGAAAAGGGGGAAGCGGAACGCCCGGAGTTGGTCCGGAAGACCCTGGAGTTGTTCGGGGGAGAAATTACGGAAATTAAAGAGGAGGAAACATGATGGCAAATATGCAACAGGCTATGAAGCAGATTCAGAAGATGCAAGCCGAGATGAAACGGGTCCAGGATGAACTGGCGGAAAAGACCGTGACGGCGACGGCCGGGGGCGGGGCGGTGGCCGTTGAGATTAGTGGGGCGTTAGAGGTGAAAAAAGTGGAGATCGCTCCGGAAGTAATGGACGACAAAGAGATGCTGGAAGATCTGTTGGTGGCAGCGGTCAACGAGGCGGTAAAAAAGGCGCAGGAATTGTCGGCGAACGAGCTGGCGAAGGTTACCGGTAATTTAAAGCTCCCCGGGTTTCCCGGCGGATTGTTTTGATGGTTGATCGCAGATGAATTATTATCCGAAACCGATGCGGACCCTGATCAACGAATTGGCGAAATTACCGGGGATCGGGCCGAAAACTGCCCAGCGGCTAGCCTTCCACCTTTTTACCACTCCCCGTGAAGAAGTCCAGAAACTCGCGACGGCAATGTTGGAAACAAAGGACCAGTTAACCTTCTGTACGATCTGCGGACACTTGACCGAGGAATCTCCCTGTCTGCTTTGCCGGGACCCGGGTCGCGACCATGCGCTCCTTTGCGTGGTCGAAGAGCCGAAAGACGTCATTGCGCTGGAGAAAACCAGGGAATTTAAAGGGGTTTACCATGTCCTCCACGGTGCGCTTTCGCCGTTGGAAGGGATTGGGCCGGAAGAGTTGACCATCAACAAACTGCTTGAAAGGTTGCAAACAGGGAAGATCCGTGAAGTGATCCTGGCTTGTGATCCGAATATGGAGGGGGAAGCGACCGCGCAATATCTGGCGCGGATCATCAAACCGCTGGAGGTTAAAGTGACCCGCCTGGCCAGGGGGCTCCCGGTCGGGGGAGACTTGGAGTATATCGACGAGGTAACTTTGGGGAAGGCCCTTGAAGGGCGGCAGGAGATCTAGCCTATTTTTTATGCTGTTTTGCCCGGTCGATTGCGGATAGTAGTGGCGAAAGGTAACGTTCGTCCACGACCGGCGTGCCCAGTTTCCGTCCGGCGAACTCTCCATGGTAGTCGGAGCCGCCGGTGACTAAAAGGTTGTAACGCTCGCAACAGGAGAGAAGAAAAGCGGTCTCCTCCGGGGAATGGTAGCCCGCGATTGCTTCCAGTCCTTCAATTCCCCAGGCGATTAAAGTTTCGAGGAACGCAGGCCGGGAGATTAGTTTCGTGGCTCCTTCCTGGTAAACCCCGGGATGTGCCAGCACCGGCACGCCGCCGGCGGCTTTTATGGCGGAGATGACGGCCGGCGGGGAGGCAAAGGTGATCGTGATGTAAGCCGGTTGTCCCCAGCCGAAATACTTCTCGAAATACTCTTTGTAGTTGCGGACCAGCCCCATCGCAATCATGGTGTTGAGAAGGGGCCATCCCCCTCTCTCCGGGTGGGTCAACCAATAGTTATATTGTTCACGGTCGATTTTAATATTGATCTTTTCCAGAGCGGCAATCGAATCTTCTTCGCTTTGCGCCCAAGCCTTTTGGTTTTGGCGGAGAATTTCGCATAGTTCCTGGTTTTGGGGGTCAATCCCGTAACCAAGAATATGGAGGCTCAGATCCGGCGTATAACTGGCGGAGACCTCCACCCCGGGGATAAAGGTCAAACCCAAACCGGCGGCGATGCGTCCGGCTTCTGCCAAGGAAGTGGTGGCATCATGGTCGGTGATGGCGACGGCGGTAAGGCCGGCCTCTTTGGCCGCAGTGAGAAGGGCTTGCGGGGTCAGGGTGCCGTCCGAGGCTTGGGTATGCAGGTGAAGATCGATTGGCATAAAAACGCTCCTTTTTTATTTTATTAAAAATATAATCTTTTGCCGGGGGCTTGTCAAGGTTGCCGCCGGGCTTGCGAAATAATCTCCGCCGGGGCAGAATGGTGTTCTTTGTTCCGGTGAACCAGTAATTAGTCGTATTTTCCGGTGGTTTGCTTTTAAGTAATTTTTTAAGTCATCACGAAGCGGAGAGCGGAAAGAAATCAGGGTGGGAAATGATGCTGGAACAGGCGGAAAGATTACTGAAAAAGTATTACGGTTACCCGAAGTTCCGGGGGGGACAAGCCCGGGTGATCAAAAGCATTCTAGAGGGCAAAGATACTTTTGCGATCATGCCGACCGGCGCCGGGAAATCGATCTGTTTTCAGATTCCGGCGATGCTCTTTGACGGCCTGACCCTGATTATTTCACCATTGATCTCGCTGATGAAGGATCAGGTTGATACGCTGGAAAACCTTGGGATTCCCGCCTCCTTCATCAACAGTTCGTTATCGGACAAAGAAATTCGGCGGCGGCTGGCGCAAACGGCCGCCGGTGAATATAAAATCTTGTATCTCGCGCCGGAACGTTTGGAGACCGATCCCCTGCGCGAACTGGTGCGGGAACTCCCCCTTGCGTTCCTGGCGATCGATGAAGCCCACTGTGTTTCGCAATGGGGCCATGATTTCCGCCCCAGTTACCGCAGGATCGGACCTTTTATCAAAAGTTTGGACCGCCGGCCGGTGGTGGCGGCGTTTACGGCGACGGCCACTGAGGAAGTGCAAGACGATATCCTCAAATTACTGGGGCTGAATGACCCGAACATCTACATCACCGGTTTTGACCGGAGCAACCTGTATTTTGCGGTCTATCGCCAGGTTGATAAGCGGGCTTTCCTCTTAAACCAGATCCGGAAAAACCCGAACGAAGCCGGGATTATTTATGCCGC
>JAKOVI010000154.1 GCA_029782135.1 Bacillota bacterium | reverse complement strand
AAGGAACTAACCATCTCCGCTGTCCTCACTTCGCCGTTACTCCTGGCGATGCTCCTGAGTTTAGTCGGGATTGACGTGCCGTTTCTGCATAACGAATACTTCCAGTTCATTATCGCCACGCCTGTTCAATTCGGGCTTGGTTTCCGTTTCTACAAAAATGCCTATCATGCCCTCCGCGCGAAGAGCCCGAACATGGATGTGTTGATTGCCATGGGAACATCGGCCGCCTATTTCTTCAGCATTTATAATGGTTTCTTTGCGCCGGCGATGCCGGGGATGATGATGAAAGAGCTCTATTTCGAAGCGGCCGCGGTGATTATCACCCTGATCCTGCTTGGCAAATACCTGGAAGCCGTCGCCAAGGGGAAAACCTCGGAAGCGATCAAAAAGCTCATAGGGTTGCAGGCGAAAACGGCGCGGGTGATCCGGAACGGGGAGGAAGTCGATCTGCCGATCGCCGAGGTGGAAGTCGGCGACATCATCGTGGTCCGCCCGGGGGAAAAAGTACCGGTCGACGGGAAGATTATCGAGGGGAACTCGGCGATTGACGAGTCGATGTTAACCGGCGAAAGTCTCCCGGTGGAGAAGAAAGCCGGTGATCCGGTCGTTGGGGCGACGCTCAATAAATACGGTACATTTAAGTTTGAAGCGACGAAGGTAGGAAAGGATACGGTCCTCGCCCAGATCATCAAGCTGGTGGAGGATGCACAAGGCTCGAAAGCGCCGATCCAGAAGATTGCCGACCAGGTCTCCGGGATCTTTGTCCCGGTTGTGATCGGAATTGCGGCGGTTGCCTTTCTCCTTTGGTCGCTGGTGGCCGGTGATTTAACGGCGGGGATTGTCAACGCCGTTTCCGTCCTGGTGATCGCCTGTCCTTGCGCCCTCGGCCTCGCCACCCCGACGGCGATCATGGTCGGTACCGGGAAAGGGGCGGAAAACGGGATCCTGATCAAAGGCGGCGAACACCTGGAGATGGCCTATAAGATTAATACGGTGGTCTTAGACAAAACCGGGACGATCACGAAAGGCCAGCCCGAGGTGACCGATATCTTGTCCTTAGGGGAATTGGAAACTAATGAAATTCTGCGTTTG
>JAKOVI010000124.1 GCA_029782135.1 Bacillota bacterium | reverse complement strand
CGGTTGTTTCCGTCGGGATCGCCCTCTTACTAACCGCCGGTCTCTTCCGGATTGTTTTCAACCTTCCTTTAAATAAAATGTTGACCCTGATCTACCTGTTGATCTTGGTCTTTGGCATCTTCTCTTCTTCCGGATTTATTGCGATCTCCTTCGATGCTTCCGGCGCCACGACCGGCGCCTTGACCGTCCCGTTTATGCTCGCCCTTGCTTATGGTGTTTCTTCGTTAAAAAAGAACGGTACGGCATCGGAGGAAGACAGTTTTGGCCTGGTGGGGATGGCTTCGACCGGCGCGATCTTAGCGGTGATTATCATGAGCCTCTTTTCCACCGGAGAACTAAGTGGCAGCTTGGATTTTGAAGTCACCCAGTCGGTATCGATTTTTGCTCCTTTTCTGAAAGAAATGCCGAAAATGGCGGGGAATATAATCGTGGCCCTCCTTCCTTTATTACTAACCTTCCTGCTCTTTCAATCGTTCTCCTTCCGTCTTTCCCGGCGGGCTTTCCGGAAAACGATGAAGGGTCTGCTCTATACCTTTATTGGTTTGGTCTTTTTCTTAACCGGTGTAAATGCCGGCTTTATGGATGTCGGCAGCGTGGTCGGCTATCGCCTAGCCTTGTTAGGACAACCGTGGCTTGTCCTCCTCGTCGGTTTTATCCTCGGGTTGGTGGTTATTCTGGCCGAACCGGCGGTTTATGTTTTAACGACCCAGATTGAGAACGTCACGAGCGGCTACGTCAAGCGAAGGATTGTCTTGTTCGCCCTTTCGCTGGGTGTAGGTTGTGCGGTCATATTTTCCATGGTCAGAATTCTCATTCCCGGTGTTCAACTCTGGCATTTTCTGTTACCCGGATATATCATCTCGATCGCCATCTCTTACGTGGTTCCTTCCCTCTTTGTCGGGATTGCCTTTGACGCCGGGGGTGTCGCCTCCGGGCCGATGACTGCCACCTTTATTCTAGCCTTCGCGCAAGGGGTTGCCGAAGCAACCGAAGGCGCCAATGTCTTAATTGACGGTTTTGGCGTGATTGCGATGGTCGCTTTAACCCCGTTAATTGCCCTACAGGTTTTAGGACTGATCTACAAAGTCAAATCGCAAAAGGAGGTTGTTGAACATGAGTAATAACTCCGAAAACGAGCAATGGGTATTGCTTTGCGCGGTTGTGAATTTCGGCGCCGGCAGCAAAGTGATGAATATTCTTCGGCAACAAGGAGTCACCGGAGGCACCATCTTTTTAGGCAAAGGCACGGTTAAGAGCCACCTGTTAGAGATCTTGGATTTAACCGATATCCGTAAAGAAATTGTGCTGAGCGTCACTGTGCCATCCATCGCTGACCGGGCACTCGAAGCCCTCAATCAACAGATGGCTTTTCATAAACCGCATCATGGGATCGCGTTTTCGATTTCTGTTGCAAACCAGATTGGCGTTCACCCGGTAGCGCCGGGCGAAACAAAGGAGAGAAGAGGTGTGAGTAAACCGATGTATAAGGCGATATTTGTGGTTGTGGATCGCGGGAAAGCGGAAGAAGTTATTGATGCGGCGAAACTCGCCGGCGCGCGGGGCGCAACCGTGATCAATGCCAGAGGCTCAGGAGTCCACGAAACAAAGAAGCTGTTTGCCATGCAGATTGAACCGGAGAAAGAAATCGTGATGATCCTTGCCCAAACTGAGCTTACCGACGCCATCGTCACGAGTATTAAAGATCAATTACAGATCGAAGAACCCGGAAAGGGGATCCTCTTTGTGCTCAATGTTGACCAGACTTATGGATTAGTCAATTAAGGGGTGGGGCGGTTTAGATTTAATATACGGCTCAAAACTACGATCAAAGTTAAAGGGTCGCACAAAAGCCCGACAGGCGTTGCCAGTCGGGCTTTAATCTTTTTCCGGCAAAGTTGCTTTGTCTCCGGTCCTTTTCTCCCAATCCGATATCGCATCATAGGCAAAAACGGCAGAAAAACCTCCGCCGTCTAAGACAATTAACACTTGTCTTGACCTTTTGCCCTAAGTTGCTTTAACTCCCGGAGCACTGCATGGTATTCTTCATCAAGCGCTTGCCGGTCATCTTGCGGTGAAGGCATTGACAGGCGCCCCACGATCTCCGCCAACCGGTTTTCGAGGAGGTTAATTTGGGCTTTGATCTCTTCCTCCCCCTTTTGCGAGGAGGCTGCCTGCTTTTGGGCTAAAAATTCTTCATACGTCCCAAGAAAGGTTTTTATTTTATGCTGCTCAATCGTCATAATCTGGTCCGCGACGGCGCTGATCAGCCGGCGGTCGTGGGAGACCAGTAATAAGGTCTGGTCACACTCCCGCAGTACTTCCTCCACCACCTCCAGTGATTTTAAATCAAGGTAATTCGTCGGTTCATCCAGAATCAACAGATTTAAGTCTTTTAACAGCATTTTGGCGAAGGAGACCTTCACGCGCTCACCGCCGCTTAAGACCCCCACCGGTTTAAAGACATCATCCCTTTTCAACAACAACCTCGCCAACAAGGTCCGGGCAAAGGCTTCGTCGTACCTGCTCCCGGCCATGACATTCTCAAGGATCGTCAGGTTTTCATCCAAAATGCACAAATCCTGACTGAAGTAACCGATCGCGGCGCCCGGCGCAATCCTGATCCCGGCCTCCTGCTTCATGATCATTTTTAGCAAAGTGGTTTTCCCGCAGCCATTCGGACCGACCAAGGCAACCTTGGCGCCATTGGTAATAATAAACTCCGCATCCTCAAAAATGACCAGGTCACCATAGCTTTTGTTGAGATGACGGCCTTCAATAACTACCTTACTATAAAGCTGCTTGGCCTCTGGTAAGTCCAGTTTAATGGTCTCTTCTTTTCTTGGTCTCTCTTTGACCTCCAGCTGTTTTATCCGGGTCTCAATCCTCTTTACCGAACGTTCAATTGCCGCCTTCGCCTTTTGGCTTCCCATTTTGTGCAGTCGCGCTTCCGAATTACCCATCCGGCGCGGCGTTTTCTTAATTGAACCGGCTTTTTGCCGGCGTTCAATGATCACTTGTTCAAGCCGCTTTTTCTCACTAATATATTGTTCATATGCAAATTGGGCTCTTTCATCTTCTTCCGCCTTTTGCGCGCGATAGGCGCTATAGTTCCCATTATACAGCTTGACTTTGCCGTCTTCGACCTCCAAGATCTTGTTACAGAGTTGGTCAAGAAAACTCCGGTCATGCGCAATAATGAGAAACGCCCCCTGGTACTCGGACAGCCGCCTTTCCAAAAGCTCGATGCCTTCCAGATCAAGATTACTGGTCGGCTCGTCGGCAAAGAGGAGCGGACAATCTGCCTCAAAACTTGCCGCCAGCTTAAATCG
>JAKOVI010000095.1 GCA_029782135.1 Bacillota bacterium | reverse complement strand
CGTGGTGGCCAGTGCTTCGCCGGCGGACCTGGATTTCTGGCAATCGATCAAAGCTTTAAACAACTGTGCGATGGCGGTGAAGCCCGGTGGCGTCTTGGTGCTGGCGGCCGCCGATCCGGAAGGGATTGCCAACGACCATCCGGATCTGGTAAAACTGGGGGTCAGGAACGCCGCAGAAGCAAAAGCCGCTTTTGCCGCCGGGGAGGTCACCGACAAAGTGGGGCTCGCGACCTACCTGGCAATGAACTTGAACCGGAACCGGGTGCGGGTGATCCTGGTCAGCAAAGGGATCTCCCAAGCGCAGGCGGCTGCCATCGGCTTGGACTGGGCGGCGGATGTGCAAACGGCCTTTGAACGTGCAATGACGCTTGTTGGCCCGGATTGCCGGATTGGGGTTGTCACCCAGGGCGCCGATATCTACTTTAAAATTGGGAAACATTAGGAGCAGAGTTTGGAAAATAACAAAAAGTTTGGTAAAATGAGAAAGTGAAGATCTGCCCGGAGGTTGAAAGAGAAATGAGAATGAGTAACACAGAACCAAAAGTAAAGACCGGTTATTTACGGGATAAGGCCTACGAAATGATCAAAGAGATGATCATTAACTGCCAATTGACTCCGGGCGAACCGATTTCCGAAACAGAGTTAATGAGAATAGTAGGCGCCAGCCGGACACCGATCCGGGAAGCATTAAACAAACTGGAACATGAGAATTTGGTGACCATTTACCCGAAACGCGGTATTTTCGTGACCGGAATTTCGATCAAAGATGTCATCGATATTTACACGATCCGGGAAGTTGTCGAACCACTAGCCGCCAAACTGGCAACCCCGCATATCGATCTCCAGGAGTTGGAGAAGTATTATAAAATTTACGCCGACCCGCGACACCACTACACTTTGGAAGAACATATCGCCGTGGATCGCGAGTTTCACTCGTTGGTAGCAAGTTCTGCCAATAACCAACTGCTGGAACAGATTTTGCTGCGGATCTACGATCAAAACAGCCGGATCCGCATCCTTTCCAAACTCCGGGTGAAAGAGCGCCATGAAGAGGCGCGGCAGGAACACTTCGAGTTGGTGAAGGCTTTTATGGAGCGGGATGCCGGGCGGGCGGAAGAAGTTATGAAACGCCATATCGCCAATGGGAAGAAAACCGCGTTGAAAATTGTCTAACAAGCAGTACATCAGGAGCTACCGGCCGGAGCCCCCGGTCCGACAGGATTTTACAGATATGGTACAACGCAGCGGAACATTGACATTCAATCAGGACGGTGAGATGAACAGCGAAAGCTCATCTCACTTTTTTTCTAGCAGCGAAAAAATATGGTTTCCCCAAAAAATCCCCTAACAAGGAAAAAGCTTAAGAAAGGAATTGATCATGATGATGTACGTGACAGAAAAACCGAAAACCAGACCCCGGATCGGTCTTGGCAGCTTTGCTTACCGGTATGCGATCGGTTGTGAAGGTTTCAGGCCCTTACAGCCGATGACCGCCGTTGCTTTTTTAGAGGCAGCCCATAAAATGGGTTTTGAAGGCGTTCAACTTTGTGAGAATTTAAACTACGCCAAGCTGAGCCGGGACGAGCTTTTAAAAGTAAAAGAAAAAGCGGCCGAACTTAACCTTTTTATCGAGCTCGGCATGCGGGATTTGACGATGGAAAACATCTTGTTCCATCTTGACATGGCGGAATTGCTCTCCGCCTCCTTCCTCCGGATTGTCCTGGGGAAAAACCGGCCGGTCCCGGAAGAGGAGCCCCAGAAACTAATCGATTCATCCATTCAAATTCTGAAGGCGGTTTTACCCCGTTGCCGGCAGCAGGGCGTAACCATTGGCCTGGAAAACCACTTTGATTTACGTACCCCAGATCTGGTAAGGGTTGTCCAGGCGGTCAACGACCCGCAGGTGGGAATGATTCTGGACACAACCAATTGCCTGGGGTTTGTTGAGCGTCCCGAAGAGACTTTACAGGCGCTGACCCCCTATCTGCTCTCCGTTCATCTCAAAGACTACATGATCAAAAAAGTGGAAGCCGGTTACCTAATCACCGGTACCGCCCTTGGGGAAGGCTCGCTTGATACGGCCGGAATGATCAAACAACTGTTCAACCTCCCGCACGGGCTTGTTTCGATCGTGATTGAATTAACCGTCCGCCGCGGGGAGCAGCAAACACCGGAAGAAGTGTTAACGTCAGAGCAAGCGGCCATTGAGCGGAGCCTCGCCTATTTGCGGAGTTTTATGCCGTAACCAGGAGAACACCATTCTGCCCGGCGGCAGGGTTATGAGTGTTTGCTCTGTTCACAGTGATGTGCGACGGGATCTAATTTCTAAGTAGAGTTGGTGAAGCAATGTTGGTCGCCGAAAAATTGCTATCCTTGTTCCTGGAGTTGCTCCTTCCCCTGTTCGTGGGTTATCTGCTAAGGTACTGGAAACGGCTGAATCCGAAGACGGTTGACCGTTTGATGGAGTCCAATGTTTATCTCTTTTTTCCGTTGTCGGGCGTCTTGAGTATTTGGGGAATGCAATTCAGCGAAGCGTATATGTGGCTGCCGGTTCTTGGGGTGATCATGCAAGTCGTTCCCGGGATCTTGGCATTCGTATTGGTCAAAAAGCGCTTTAGCAACCCGATGGAACAAGGCAGTTATATTCTGGCCTCCATGCTTTCGAACCGGGGGACGGTCGGCTTGCTTTCGGTTTACATTCTTTTTGGCGAAGAAGGGTATGTGCTCGGCAGGCTGATTATGTTATTCAACAGTTTTGTCCTCTACCTTGTCGGGTACCCTTTGGCACAGTATTTTTACCAGAAAGGAAGCTCCCATCCCCGTGCAAGCAGATCATGGAAATCCCTCTTTTTCAGCCGGACGCAGCTACCGGTACTCGGTGTTTTGATTGGGTTACTGTTGAACGTAGCGGGAGTGACACGGCCGCAAGGGGTCAAGGCTTTAGTCGATGTAACGATCCGTTTAAGCGCCTGGACTTCGCTTTTGCCAATCGGTTATGCGATGGATTTTACAGCGATGAAGGGCTATTACCGGAAAACAATGGAACTTATAGGAATCAAGTTCATTCTAACCCCGGCGCTCACCCTTCTCCTGGGCCGGCTGGTGATTTCCGATGCCACAATTCTATGGACAGTTTTAATTCTTGCCTTGTCACCGACGGCGATCAATGCCGTAATTGCGGCGAAGATTAACAACATCAACTATCATCTGCCGATGGCTTCTTTTATCACAACGACCTTAGTCTATTTATTGGTCATCTTTCCGCTCATTTTGATTGCGCTCTGAACATTGGAAACCCCAAGCCGCTTGTCCGGCCGCGCATTCTACCGCCGGCGAGGCGCGGACCGGCGGGCGTACCGGACTTGAAAAGTAAAAATAAGGTTTAGAGGATTTTAAGGGTGAAACAAGAATAAAAAGAGACTGAACGGATTGGAAAAATAACTGTTCGGTTTGGGGATGTTTTGATGTTTGATCAAGCAAAAAAAGTAACCCTTAAAGAAGTGGCGAAATTAGCCAATGTTTCCCATACGACGGTCTCAAATGTCCTGAATAATACGGGTTCAGTATCGGAGGAGACCCGCCTCCGCGTCCTGGAGGCCATTAAAACTTTAAATTACGAGCAGAATGTTTTAGCGCGTAGTTTAAAAACGAGAAAAAGCCGGGTGCTGGGTGTGGTCATCTCCGATAACAGTAACCCGTTGTTCTCGCTTGTTGTCAAAGGGGTGGAAAAGATCGCCACGAAACGGAATTATAATGTGATCTTGTGCAACACCGACCAGGACGTCGAGCGGGAAATCAGGCAGATTAAGATGCTGTATGAACGGCAAGTTGACGGGATCATAATCTCGTTGGCGAAAGAACGGACAGACCACCTTGCCCGGTATATCAACCGGAAACCCTTTGTCTTCATTAACCGTTTACCCGACCGGATGTTTGGCGATACGATCCTCACCGACAATTTCCAGGGCGGATACGAGGTGGTTTCCCATTTATTATCGTTGGGCCACCGCCGGATTGGCATCTTCGGGTGTTCGACCGAGTATATCACCGGCCGGGAAAGGTACCGGGGCTACCTCGCCGCCTTACGCGAGTACCAGGTCGAGCCGGATCCGGCCTTAGTGGTACAGACGCATTTCCGGGCGGCGCAGGAAGCCTTCGAACCGGCTTTATCCTTTTTGGAAAAAGCGAAACCGACGGCGGTCTTCGGCTCGAAAGCCCGGAATTTTCATTCCGGGCTTCTTTTGGCATGATGTCCTTCGTCCATAACACGAAGCAGAACTGTCAATTCCGGGAGCGATCTATTCCGTTAGATTATGCCATCTCTCCTTGAGCTCATATAATTCAACGAGTGCGGCGGCCGGATCACGTCCGGCCAGCGCACCTTTTAAGCGGGCGAAGCGGATCCCGATCTGAATCGCCTCATCCCGGTCAATACTGAACTGCAGGCGCGGGAGGACCTTTTTCCAGACAGTATTGAGCTTTTCCAGATAAGCGGCGGCCGCTTCCCAGCGGTCGTCGTTAATCGCCCCGGCGAGCGCTTCCGCATAACCGTTGAAAAGGTCATCAGCGCCATCCGCTTTTTTTAAATAGGGGCCGCCAATCATGATCACGACCGAGGAAAGCAGAATTAAACCAGGGATCAAGTAAAAGAGAAACCGGCGCACCTCGTCACCTCCTAATTCGGCCCCGGGTAATCACTGATATCCACCGTTTTCGCCACATCATCCTTATAGCGGTCGACAAAGAGGTTTCCTTGGGTGTTCAGTAAGGCTAAAAAGACTTCGGACGGGTGGTTGATGCCCTGTTTTTTTAGCTCCTCGTCCAACCAGGCCAGGTCGAGGTTCAGTTGTTTGAGGTTTTGCTCGATGACTATACCGTCAAAGATCAACTCGGTACTCATTCCCTTATAAACCGTCGGGAGCTTGAGATCATGGGGCGTGACCGGTTGGTACTCTGATTTTTTTAAGACCGAAACCTGGCCGTTGTTCTCCAGGACTGCGAACTCGACTTCGGAAAGATCAAAGACACCTTGCCTGCGCAGTTGTTCCAGGAGATCCGCTGCCCGGAACCTGGCTTTGCGCATTGCGTTCTCCATAATCTGCCCGTTCATAATCACGACCACCGGTTCACCATCGATCGCTTTCGCGAGTTGGCGGGATTTTAAGGTAATCAGCTGTAACAGAAGGACAACGGAGAACCAGACGGCGAGCCCCATCCAGTGCAACCAGGCGCGGCTGGTCAAGTCGGTGGTCAGCGTGGCGGCGATCGAGCCAATCGTAATTCCTAACACATAGTCGAAGAAGGTTAGCTGGCTCATTTGCTGTTTGCCTAGGATCCGGGTGAAGATGAAGAGGCTGAAAAAGCCGATTAAACTGCGGACGATGACGATCAGGGTTTCATTCACGGGAACCACTCCATTGGATTAAGCGACATTAAATAAAGAAAGCGACCAAACTTAGTATTTGTGTGCCGCCCTTTCCTATTCTTTTCTCCGGCCGCCGGAGCCGGGAAAGGACCGGTACGCGTGGAGAGAGGTTGCGCGGTGCGGGGCAGGGATGAATTGCATACCTGGCGGGTACGCGGCGAATCTCCTTTATTTCCCCCGCCCGCCGGTATATAATAAAAGGGCAGCACGAGTTGGCAGACAGGAGTGAAGCAGATGCCGCCGAACAGAAAGGAAAGAATCGCCAAAGGGCTCTGCCCGAACTGTGGTGAGGTTAACGACCGTGCGCCGAAGTATCTCTGTTCCAACTGTTTGGGCAGGGAGAATGAGCGCAAACGGATCTGGGCGAAGGAAAGAATTAAAGCCGGTTACTGCCCTTACTGTGCACGGCCGATCGATACCAAAGGTCCATACTGTTCCGTCTGCAAGGCGAAACGGATTGAACGTAACCGCTTATGGCGTGTTTATAGAAGACAGGCAAAAACGGAAGAACGATGAGGCGGGCGTAGAGGCCGGCCTCGCCTGCAACCTGAAGAAAGCAGCGATGGTACCGGGATTCGCCACCGGTACTCCTTTCTCAGGACGAAGCGCTGCGGGAGGAAGTGGGAGGTTATGATGGAACGTCCGGAATTACTGATACCTGCCGGGAATCTGGAAAAACTGCGCACGGCACTCCTTTACGGCGCCGACGCCGTCTATGTCGGGGTGGAAGGATTAAGCCTCCGGGCGCACCAAGCGGAGTTTAACATGGGCGAGCTGGCCACGGGGGTCAGGGAGGCACACCAGAAGCAGGTTAAGGTCTATGCGGCGTTGAATATTTTCGCGCGCGACCGTGACCGGCAGCTGATCGTGCAACGGGCGGGAGAACTGGCGGAGATCGGGGTCGATGCGGTGATCGTAAGCGACCCGGGGATCGTACGCCTCCTCCGGCAGAACCATCCGCAACTGCCGCTCCATCTCAGTACCCAGGCCAACACGACCAACGCGGAAGCGGTCCGCTTCTGGCTGGAGCAAGGCGTGCGCCGGATCGTCCTGGCGAGGGAGTTGAGTTTGGTGGAGGTGGCCGGGATCAAAGCTGCGGTCCCCGAGGCGGAACTGGAATTGTTTGTCCATGGAGCGATGTGTATGGCATATTCCGGGCGCTGCCTGCTCTCGGCGGCGTTAACGGGACGGAGCGCCAACCGGGGCGAGTGTACCCATCCCTGCCGTTGGGAGTATGCGTTGGTCGAGCGCACCCGGCCAAATGAGCCATTGTTTTTGGAGGAAGAGGCCGGCTACAGTTATCTGTTGAGTTCGCGCGACTTGCGGATGATCGAATACTTGCCGCAGATTTTGGCGGCGGGGGTTTCCAGTCTGAAGGTGGAAGGGCGGATGAAAAGCGCCTATTACGTGGCAGTGGTGACCAGAACCTACCGGTGGGCCCTGGATGCGGCCTGCGAAAACCTAACCGGTTACGCCTGCCGGCCGGAGTGGCTGGCGGAATTGGACAAGGTATCAAACCGGGGGTATACAACCGGCTTTTATTTTGGGGAGCCGAAGGATGCGGCGCTCAATCCCGGGCATAGTTACCGGCAGAGTCATGGCCTGGCCGGGACGGTCCTCCGGTATGACGTGCCGGCGCAAAGAATCCTGGTGGAACTGCGCAACCGTTTAACGGCCGGGGATGAAACGGAACTGTTGCTCCCGGAGCAAACGGTTCCGCTCGATTCGACAAAGATGACCGACGAAGAGGGGAAAAAGCTGGCCGAGGGGCATAACAGTTACCGGGTTTATTTCCCGGTTCCCGCGGGGCTGGAGATTCCGGCCGGCGCGGTGCTCAGGCGACGGATCACGGGCGATTAAGCCCGTTTTTTTTTTACGTCCAGCCCCAGCACATTGCGGTTGGGGAGACCGGTGCGGCTTGCGGAACGGGGAGAGAAAGGAAAGGCCGGTGTTCAGACAGAATCGACCTGTTTTAACTCCTCTTCGAAGCGGCGGACCGCCTGTTCATACTCTTCGGTCTGCTTCACCAGGTCCGTATAGAGCTGCTCAATTTCCACATTCAGTTCGGCATTGCGTTTCGCCAGGCGGGCGATGGTGTCGCTGTCACCGGTGGTCGAAGCGGCGACCAGTTGTTCGTTGTTCGCTTGCAGTTCATTTTCCCTGAGGGTAATCGCCTTTTCCAACTGGGCGAGCGTTGCTTCTAAGGGGCGCAGGACCATCGATTTCCGGGTAATAATCGCCGCTTTCTCCCGCCGGAGGGCTTTCCGCTGGTTTACCGGCTGGTTGGTGGGCGAGCCTTTCTGGTTTACCGCGGGATCCTCCCGTTCCGCTTCCCACCCGATCTCTTCAAGGAAACGCTGGTAACTGCCGTGGAAGACGGTTACTTTATCCTGGTCGAAGATGATTAGCTTGTTTGCCAGGGCGTGCAGGAACATCTCATTGTGGGTCACGATCAGGAGAGCGCCGTGGTAAGCATCAAGCGCTTCCAGCAGGGAATCGCCGGACTCCATATCCAAGTGGTTGGTCGGCTCGTCCAGCAACAGGAGGTTGCTGGGGTTGACCAGTAATTTCCCTAAAAGGACACGGCTTTTCTCCCCGCCGGAGAGGACGCGGATTTTTTTGAGGGCCTGGTCCCCGCTGAACATAAAGGCGCCGCTGATCTTTCTGGCTTGCTGGAGTGTACAATCGGGGCTTGTGGAGATGAGTTCTTCAAGGATCGTTTTCTCCTGGTCAAGCCGTTCATTATTGGTCTGTCCGAAGTATCCCATCTTTAGCTCGGGGTGGCGGGTGATGGTCCCCTGTTGGGGCAGAAGATCGCCGGCTAAGAGCCGCAGCAGGGTGGTTTTCCCTTTGCCGTTTTTCCCGATGATCCCGATCCGGTCGTTCTTCTCGACGGTCAGGTTAAAATCTTTAATCAGATAGGGCGGCTTTCCGGTATAGGAAAAAGTAAGCCCTTGCGCCTGGAGGATGATCTTGCCGGGCATCGTTGCTTCCGGAAAGGAGAATTCCAGTTCTTCGAGGGGGGCAAGCTTCGCGAGGGGTTCCTTTTTCGCCAGCATTTTAACCCGGGATTGGACGCGGCTGCTGAGGGTGGCTTTATAGCGGAACCGGTTGATAAAGCGTTCGATCTCCTGCCGTTTTCTCTCCTCATTAATCCGTGTTTTTTCGTAAATCTCCTCTTCTTTGGCCAGTTGGGCATAGTATTTGGCGGTATTGCCGGCCATCTTCCGGATCTTCTGGCGATGAATCCCCAGGGTGTGGGTGATCACTTGGTCCATAAAGTTCCGGTCGTGGGTGATGAGGATGAACTCATGCGGCCAGCTCTGTAAAAAGCGGGCCAGCCAACGGATGGATGTTATATCAAGGTAGTTGGTCGGTTCATCCAACAGCAGGAGATTCGGAGCGGCGATCAAGAGTTTGGCCAGGTTGAGACGGACTTGAAAGCCGCCGGAAAACTCCGCCGGCGGGCGGTTAAAATCTGCTTTCGTGAAGCCCAGCCCCAGCAGGATCTTCTCGGCGCGCCAGGTCTCGTATTTTTGGTCAGCGGGCAGGCCAAGGCAGGCTTCTTCCAGAATGGTGGGGTGGGAGAACTGGAGATGCTGCGTCAGGTAACCCAGGGAGTAGTTCTTGGGAAACGAGATGGTCCCGCGGTCCGGAAGTTCCTCCCCGGAAAGCAGGCGGAGCAGGGTAGTTTTCCCATGACCGTTCCGTCCGACCAACCCCACCCGTTCTCCGGGGTTGATCATAAAATTGACGTCACTAAAAAGTACTTGCTCTCCATATGCTTTGGTGAGGTTTTCGACTTTGATCATGTTTATCACACCTGAATGTTGCAAATTGTAACTATACCTTAAATTTATATGCTGGGGCGTGAATAGTCAAGCGCCCGTATTTGCCATTCTTTTAAGTTGACGTGCATATATTACTTTGATAAGATTGAGGCGGAACATTAAATGAATAGTAATATTTATAAAGGTAATTCTTGAAAGAATAGGGGACGAAAAATGAAACGTTTTGCCCGTCGTTTTTATCCGGTGCTGCTCTGTGCGGTGTTGTTTTTTTCTCTCCTGAATACTGTCTTCTCGGCGGAGGAAGTCAGGAGAGAGGATGCTTTGATGCAGATCATCACATTTGCCCTTTCGACCTGGCACTATTCCCCGCCGGTTGATCCGGATGAGCTGTCCGAGCGGATCTTCACCCTTTACCTCAAAAGCCTCGATTACAACAAGCGTTTTTTCACTCAAGAAGACTTGGCCAGGTTGGAGCATTACCGGCGGCGTCTTGATGATGAAATTCAACAAGGAACATACCAGTTTTTTCAGGTCAGTACGGAGCTTTGGCAGGAACGGGTCCGGGAGGTCCAAGCCTACACCGGGGAATTATTGGCGAAGCCGCTTAATTTGAAAGAGGACGAATACTGGGAGACTAATGCGGAGAAGCGGGCTTATCCCCGTGACCGCCGGGAACTGAAGGAGTTCTGGCGGAAGATTGTCAAACAGCAAACCTTAGTGGTGTATTTGGATCTCCTCTTGGCGGAAGCAGGGCAGGGGAGCACCGCGGAGCAATGGGCCGCCGTGCAAAAACAGCCCTTCCGCCCCGAACTTGAGGAGCAAGCGCGGGCAAAAGTGCAAAAGGATTTAAATTTGATGTTCAACCGCCTGCTTCAGGAAAAAACAGAAGACCGGTTTGGCGTTTATCTGAATGCGCTGGCGCAGAGTTTCGATCCCCATTCGAGTTATCTCGCCCCCAAGGACAAAGAGGATTTTGAGATCGAAATGACCGGTACTCTGGAAGGGATTGGCGCAACATTGCAGTCGGAGGGGGAATATGTCAAAGTCGTCAGTATCGAGCCGGGCGGCCCGTCCTGGCGGCAAGGGCAGTTAAAAGCGGGCGATCTGATCCTGAAGGTAGCCCAAGGGGAGGAAGAACCGGTGGATCTCGCCAATATGCCGCTGGACGATGCGGTACGGTTGATCCGGGGGCCGAAAGGTACGGAGGTCAGGTTGACCGTGCTAAAACCGGACGGCCAGATCGTTGTGATCACCATCATCCGCGATGTGGTGGTTTTTGAAGGTAAGTACGCCCGTTCGATGGTGATTGAACAGCCGGCGAGCGGTCTGAAGATCGGCTATATTACGCTCCCGTCCTTTTATCATGATTACAGTAACGCGCAAGGCCGGACCGCGGCCGGCGATCTCCGGAAGGAACTGGAGAAGTTGAAGAAAGAGGGCGTGGACGGTGTGATTCTCGACCTGCGGAACAACGGGGGAGGAGCTTTGGTTGACGCGGTGGAGACCGCCGGCCTCTTTATCGGTTCCGGTCCGATCGTCCAAGCGAAGGATAAGCGCGGGCGGATGCGTGTCTTTGATGACCCGGATCCGGCTGTGGTCTATGCGGGGCCGCTGGTTGTAATGATCAATTCGTTAAGTGCGTCCGCTTCGGAGATTGTTGCCGCCGCCCTCCAGGATTACGGCCGGGCAGTGATCGTGGGCAGCCCCAACTCTCATGGGAAAGGGACAGTCCAGGAGTTCTTGGATCTTGATTACTTTCTTGACCTTTTTTACCCGCAGGCTGCTGGTTATAAACCGCTGGGTGCGCTGAAACTGACGATTGAAAAGTTTTACCGGGTTAACGGCGGCTCGACCCAGTACCGGGGAGTCAGCTCCGATGTTGTGCTGCCTGATCCCTATGCTTATTTGGAGATCGGTGAGCAGACGCTGGATTATGCCCTGCCCTGGGATCAGGTGAAGCCTTTAAACTACAAGAAAAGCAAGGAAAGACTGGTAATTCCGGAACTGCGGGCGCGAAGTGCCCAACGGCTGGCGGCGGACCCGAATTTTACGGCGGTGCAAAAATATATTGAACAGGTCAAAGCCGATAAAGAGCAAAGCATCCTTCCCTTACAAATCGACAAGTTCCTTGAAGTCCAACGCACCCTGCGCCTGAAGGCGGAGAAACTGGATGAGCTGAAGGCCACCGGGGCAGGTCTGGTCTACCGGATGCTGGAAACGCCGAATTCAAATCCGGATCGCGCGCAGATTAACCAGGAATGGCTGGAACAACTGCGGGCCGACTATTATCTGGAAGAAGCGATCCGGATCATGATCGATCTGATTGCAACCGGTGCGTTGGCCGGGGCCGCCTAGGATAGAGCGTTGGAGGACTGGTGGTTCCTCCATTTTCAGTTGTAATTGCCGTTCATGAAATGGCAGCCTTGCCGGCAATTACCTTACCTGCTGCGTGGATCACGATCCGGAGCGGCTTTGGGAAACGGGCACCTTCTGGTGCCTTTTTTCGTTTTAGTTGACGTCCGGTTAATACTCTGATAATATAAGTTTCAAAACTAATATTATTTGCTGAGCAAATTACGAACAATAAACAAAACAAGGGGATCAAGATGAAACGCCTTAAGCATTCAGCAGTTCTTTCCTTGATCGGAATCTTCGGTATCGTCCTGGCTTTTTTGTACCTGGCGAACATTCCAAGCAAACAAGAGCGCTCCAGAGATCAAGCTTTAGTCGAGATGATGATGAGTTCCCTCTCCAGTGGGCATTTTTCCCCGCCGGCTGAGCCAGACGAACTTTCGGCCAGAGCTTTCACCCTTTACCTGAAGAACCTCGATTCCAACAAACGCTTTTTCACCCAGGAAGATCTAGCCCAACTGGAAAAATACCGGCGGCGCCTCGACGATGAAATCAAAGAGGGTGCGTACCAGTTTTTTCGGATCAGTACAGAGCTTTGGCAGGAGCGGATCCGGGAGGTCCAAGCCTACACCGGAGAGTTGTTAGCCAAACCGCTTGACCTGGAAGGAGACGACTTCTTGGAAGTTGATGCGGAGCAGCGGACTTATCCCCGTGACCGCCGGGAACTGAAGGAGTTATGGCGGAAGATTGTCAAACAGCAAACCTTGGCGGGTTACCTGGATCTCCTTCTGGCAGAAGCAGGGCAAGGGAGCACCGCAGAGCAATGGGCCGCCGTACAAAAACAGCCTTTCCGCCCCGAACTTGAGGAGCAAGCGCGGGCAAAGGTAGAAAAAGATTTAAAGTTGATGTTTAACCGCCTGCTCCAGAAAAAAACGGAGGATCTGTTTGACGTCTATCTCAATGCATTAGCCCAGAGTTTCGATCCCCATACCAATTATCTCGCCCCCAAGGACAAAGAGGATTTTGAGATTGAAATGACCGGTACCCTGGAAGGGATCGGCGCAACGTTACAGTCGGAGGGGGAATATATCAAGGTCGTCAGTATCGAGCCGGGCGGCCCGTCCTGGCGGCAAGGGCAGTTAAAAGCGGGCGATCTGATCCTGAAAGTGGGCCAAGGGGAAGAAGAACCGGTGGATCTCGCCAATATGCCACTGGACGATGCGGTACGGTTGATCCGGGGGCCGAAAGGTACGGAGGTCAGGTTGACGGTGCAAAAACCGGACGGCCAAATCGTTGTGATCCCGATCATCCGTGATGTGGTAGTTTTTGAAGCGAAATTTGCGCAGTCCATCGTCATTGAGCAGCCGGCGGCCGGTCTGAAAATTGGCTATATTACCCTCCCGTCCTTTTATCATGATTACAGTAACGCGCAAGGCCGGACCGCGGCCGGCGATCTCCGGAAGGAACTGGAGAAGTTGAAGAAAGAGGGCGTAAACGGTGTGATTCTCGACCTGCGGAACAACGGGGGAGGCGCTTTGGTTGATGCGGTGGAGACCGCCGGCCTCTTTATCGGTTCCGGTCCGGTTGTCCAGGTAAAAGATAAGAAAGGGAAGATCCGTGTCTACCGTGACCCGGATCCCGCTCAGGTCTACGCCGGACCTTTGGTGGTGATGATCAATTCTTTTAGTGCGTCCGCTTCGGAGATTGTCGCCGCCGCCCTCCAGGATTACGGCCGGGCGGTGATCGTGGGCAGCCCAAGTTCCTACGGGAAAGGAACAGTCCAGGAGATCCTTGATCTCGATTCTTTACTTGACTATTATTATCCACGCGCGACGGGGTACAAACCGCTGGGTGCGCTGAAACTGACGATTGAAAAATTTTACCGGATTAACGGCGGCTCGACCCAGTATAAAGGGGTTAGTTCCGATGTGGTACTGCCTGATCCCTATGCTTATTTGGAAAAAGGTGAGCAGACGCTGGATTATGCCCTGCCCTGGGATCAGGTCAAGCCTTTAAACTACAAGAAAAGCACGGAAGAGTTGGCGATTCCGGAACTGCGGGCGCGGAGTGCCCAACGGCTGGCGGCGAACCCGAATTTTACAACGGTGCAAAGATATATTGAGCAGAACAAAGCCGACCAAGAGCAAAGCCGGCTCCCCTTACAGTGGAAAAAGTTCATTGAAGCCCAACGGACCTTGCGTCTGGAGACGAAAAAACTGGATGAGCTGAAGTCCACCGGGACAGGGTTGGTCTACCGGACGTTAGAGACTTCCGGCCTTGATCCGGACCGCGCGCAGATTATCCAGGAGTGGTTGGAGCAGTTACGTACCGACTTTTATTTGGAAGAGACCATCTGGATCATGACCGATCTGATTGAAGCCGGTGCCCGGGCGGAGGCAGCCTAGCCTTTATGCCTACAACGCTTGTTTTCGCGCTGTGGAGTTATAAGTTGTCTTCCCGGCACCGATCATGTACAATCAAACTAGATTGCTGATACATGGAGGAGACAGAAGTGAAGATTGTTGTGATCGACGGACAGGGTGGACGTATGGGGCGCGCGATCATCGAAGAGTTAAGAGCAGCCAATGTTGAGGCCGAGATCATTGCGGTAGGGACGAACAGCGTGGCCACAGCGACGATGGTGGCCGGCAAGGCTGATGCGGGTGCAACCGGCGAAAACGCCTTGATCGTCAACTGCCGGGATGCGGATTATATCATTGGCCCTCTCGGTATCGTGATTGCCGATGCTTTGCACGGCGAAATCTCACCGCGGATGGCGACCGCGGTCGGGCAGAGCAAAGCCAAAAAAATCTTGCTTCCGGTGAGCCGGTGCAACACGTCTGTTGTTGGGGTCGATGAACTGCCTTTTGCGGAGTTGGTGAAACTGGCCGTCCGTCAGGTAACAGGGGCGCACTGATCTTGGGTTATTTGAAACGATCCGCTCCAATACGGCCGCTTGCTTATAGTGGAGGGACAATTATCGCTAAAGCCGCCGCGAAGAAGGTAATCAAGGATCTGGATCGACGGTGTATGGAGGAGGCGCCACGTGCGCTTCTTCTTTTTTTAAGAGTGGACAGCGCATCAGGAATGAGAGTAAAATCTTAGGGATTCTCTTCCTTGATTAAACGAAGAAAGTATATTA
>JAKOVI010000064.1 GCA_029782135.1 Bacillota bacterium | reverse complement strand
CAAGAAGGCCAAAGAGTTGCTGAAGCATACCGACATGAAAATATACGAGGTCTCCAATGCCGTCGGGTATAAGGACTCCTTTTATTTCAGCAATTGCTTTAAAAAAATCGCCGGGATGTCTCCCAGCGAATACCGGAAAAATACGAAGTGATTATTCAGATTGATAAGATAAATATCTTTCCTTTTCGAATTCCAAATAATAATTTCATTCCTCTTCTTGTTGATTTTTCGTCGAAAGATAACAGAATGTAAAAAAGAAGGAAGTATTGTTTTAGTTCACAAACTAATCTCCACTCTTTTCGAAGGAGATAAAGCATGCCGGAATCATACGCAATTAAGCTGATTAAAGTCGGCACTGACCAGTACCAGGCTGAACTTCAACTAAGAAACGAAGTCTTAAGGAAACCGTTGGGGATGTCGATCTTTGATGAGTTAACGGATGAAAGTAACGAGCACCACTTGGGTTGCTTTTGTGGTGATGAGTTGGTAGGGGTGCTCATTCTGACCGGAATAAGTGAAGTTGAAGTAAAGATGAGACAAGTTGCGGTAGCAGAAGGTTGGCGGGGAAAGGGAATCGGTACCCATTTGGTCAAGTATGCGGAAGCATATGCCCAAAGTTTAGGATACCGGAGAATCCGCCTGCATTCCCGGAAAACGGCCGTGGGTTTCTATGCCAAATTGGGCTACCGGAAAATCGGCAACGAATTTACCGAAGTAGGGTTACCGCACTACGAAATGGTAAAAGAGTTAACGTGAGGATTTTACTCGACCAGTACTGCGGTTCCGGAAGCAGTGACCATGAGCATGTTTCCGTTCTTGCCCAGGACTTCGTAGTCAATATCCACGCCGACTACGGCATTGGCGCCCAATCTGGCGGCGCGTTTTTGCATCTCCCTGAGCGCAGCTTCCCGGGCTTCGATGAGCTCGCCTTCATAGGAACGGGAACGACCGCCAAAAAAGTTAGAAAGTTCAGCGGCAAAGTCTTTCAGGAAATTCACGCCGGCGATGACTTCCCCAAAAACCACTCCTTTGTACTCTATAATTTTACGGCCTTCGACCGAAGGGGTGGTGGTGACGATCATTTTAAATCCTCCTTGTTTTACGAAAATTACCTTTCTATTATACCAAATTAACTCCGATGGGGATCAGCTAAAAGCAAACCGGTAAAGCAAAAAGCGACCGGGTTGGTTTAACTTTTAAGATCCCTAATAAGAGGGCGGTTTTCATCGGCCCTTTTTTGTTTGTTGGCAAAGCGATGATTTCTGAAAAAGAAAAGACCTTCCAAGCTTCGGAAGGTCTTATTAGGTCTTTTAACTGGCGCGCCTGAAGGGATTCGAACCCCTGACCTACGGATTAGAAGTCCGTTGCTCTATCCTACTGAGCTACAGGCGCATTTCGATGATGACCTAAGTTATAATAACATATTTGACGCAATTGTTCAATCCCTTTTCTCCGCTAATATGGGGTTTTCAATTTTCAATTTCCGGTGGGAACTTGGCGGCGGCTGGCGCGTTCTTGTTTTTAATGGAGAGTGGTCCTTTTCTTGCCAAGGCATGCTTCCTTTGCGTACGCGGAGAATAGTAGTTATAATGCCCTTGGGGGAGAGGGGAACCGGCAAAGAAAAATTGCAAAATTACCCTAAATCCTGCATAATAAAAGAAAACCTGGCCTGGTATGTTATCGCCCTTCCCGGTCTCCATTTCCACCGGCAAGACGGTTAAAGGTATGCCGTTACCATCAGTAATCCGTCTTCGTGATGGGGGAGAATACAAAGGAGAACCTTGAGGCGAAGAGAGGAGGAGTTGTGATGACGATGATTAAAGTACAGCTTCCGGAGGGAACGAAGACCGTCCCGAAAGGGACGACCGTCCAGGAGGTCTTGGAAGCATGGCCGGGGAAGAGTCAGGTGATGGCGGCCAAAGTTGGAAATGAACTCCGCGAGCTTTCATACCGGTTGGAGGAGGATGCGGTCCTCACGCCGGTTTATTTAGGCAGTCCGGATGGGATCCGCATTTACCGGCGGAGTTTGAAAATTGTGCTGATGCGGGCGGCAAAAGAAATCTTTCCGGATTGCCGGATCAGGATTATGTATTCGTTGAGTAAGGGCCTCTACGGGGAGATTGAGATCGGGCGGCACGTGATGGAGAGGGACTTGCGCCGGATTGAGGAACGGATGCGGGAAATCATCGCGGCCGATGAAAAAATCGAAAAAATCAAAGTCCCCGTGGCCGAAGGGATCCGTTACTTTGCAGAGGAAGGCTTACATGATAAAGTCGAACTGATGAAGTATAAACAGACCGACGAAATCTCGGTTTACCGCTTAGGATGGTACCATGATTACTATTTTGGCTATATGCTGCCGAGTACCGGGTTTTTGAAAGAGTTTGAGTTACATTATTATCTTCCCGGTTTTATTCTCCGTTTCCCCTCGGAGGATTCCCCGGATAAAGTCCCGCCCTTTGTCGAGCAGCGAAAACTCTCCCAGATCTTCTACGAATACGAAAAATGGGGTGAAGTGTTAGAGGTTTGCAATGTTGCCTCCCTCAACCGTATCGTCGCGGCGGGTAAGGGCGGGGATCTGATTCGTCTGGCCGAAGCCCTCCAGGAAAAGAAGATTGCACAGATTGCCGACCAGATTACGCAAAACCGGGAGCGGGTCCGGCTGGTCTTGATCGCCGGGCCGTCTTCCTCGGGCAAGACGACCTTTGCCCAGCGCCTCGCGATCCAACTGCGGGTGAATGGGGTGAAGCCGGTCTCGATCTCCCTGGATGACTACTTTGTCAGCCGGGAGTTTACTCCCAGAAACGAAAAAGGGGAGCCTGATTTTGAGGCTTTAGAGGCGATCGACCTCGATTTGTTCAATGAACAATTGGCCGATCTGATCATGGGCGAACCGGTCAAGATCCCCCGTTTTAATTTCATGACCGGGCGGCGCGAATACCGGGGGGAAATTTTACAGATCCAACCGGACCAGCCGATCATTATCGAGGGGATCCATGGCCTGAATGAGAAACTGACCCAGGCGGTGCCGAAGGACCGTAAATTCAAAGTATACATTAGTGCCTTGACCCAGTTGAACATAGATGACCATAACCGGATCCCCACCACCGACAACCGGTTGATCCGGCGCATCGTCCGTGATCATCAGTTCCGTTCCCATGATGCGCTGACAACTTTACGGCTCTGGCCGGCGGTCCGGCGGGGAGAAAATAAAAACATCTTTCCGTTCCAAGAGGAAGCCGATGTGATGTTCAACTCCGCCCTCATTTATGAACTGGCGATCCTGAAAAAATATGTTGAACCGTTACTGATGGAGATCCCGCACGATTGCCCCGAATACTCGGAGGCGAAGCGCCTGCTCAAATTCACCTCCTACTTTTTGCCCCTCGATGAGCATGAGGTGCCAAGCAATTCGATTTTGAAAGAATTTATTGGCGGCAGTTGTTTTGTCCTTTGATTGATGGTCTTGACGAGTTTTGCCGGTCGATGTTAGAATAATTCCATATTTTATTCTTGACCGGACATGAACCGTACGATGTTTTGGTGGATAAGTATTCCCAGTTTCACGCCGGGATAAATAAGATGGATTAGGTCGAAGAAGGAACATCGTAAGGGTTGCCGTCTTAAGGAGGAGTTGGATGAATGCCGCTCAATATTTTCAACGGAACTTTATGGTTAATGACTTAGGGCATTTGGTAATCGGCGGGTGTGACGTTGTCGAGCTGGCCAAAACTTATGGCACGCCCCTTTATATCCTGGATGAGCAGCTGATCCGGGCGAACTGCCGCCAGTATGCCGACACCTTGGCGGAGTTATATCCGGATTTTGAAGTAATCTATGCCAGTAAAGCCTTTTTAACGAAAGCACTTTGCGGCCTTCTTCACCAGGAAGGGCTTGGCTTGGACGTTGTTTCCGGGGGCGAGCTTTACACGGCGCTCGAGGCCGGGTTTCCGCCGGAACGGATCTATTTTCACGGTAATAACAAATCCCATGAGGAATTAACGCTTGCCCTCCGCCATCAAGTCGGGCATATTATGGTTGACAATTTAATGGAGTTGGAGACCTTAATCCAACTGGCGAAGGAGACCGGGACGAGGCCGCGGGTGATCTTCCGGCTGACGCCGGGCGTGGAAGCACACACCCATGCTTACGACCAGACCGGACAGCTTGATTCCAAGTTCGGAATGGATATTCAACAGGGGACGGCTTTACAAGCGGTCAAGATTGCCCTTGGCTGCCCCCAGCTTCAGCTGGAAGGTTTTCATGCCCATATTGGGTCCCAGATCTTTGAGGTTGCCCCGTATGAAGCCACGATCGAGATTCTTGGGGAGTTTATGGCCATGGTCAGGGAAAAAACCGGTTTCCTGGCGTCAACCCTTGATCTCGGGGGCGGGCTTGGGATCAAATATAATAAAAATGAGATGCCGATGCCAATCCCGGAGGTTATGAAGCGTATTGCGCAAAAGGTCCGGGCGACTATGGGTGCGCTTAACTATCCTTTGCCCCGGTTAATTCTCGAACCCGGCCGTTCGATTATTGGTGATGCCGGAACCACGCTCTATACGATCGGTACGATTAAAGAAATTCCGGGGATCAGAAAATATGTCGCGGTTGACGGGGGGATGGCCGACAACCCGCGAGTAGCACTGTATCAGGCAGTTTACGAGGCAGTGATTGCCAATAAGATGAACGCGCAGCTTAGTGAAACGGTGACAATTGCCGGTAAATGCTGTGAAACCGGGGATATCTTAATCCGGGACCTTCCGGTTGCCCCGCCGGAGCCCGGCGATCTTTTGGCGGTATTGGCAACGGGCGCCTATAACTATTCAATGGCCAGCAATTATAACCGCTTGCCGCGGCCGGCCGTTGTCTTGGTGGCCTCCGGGCGGGCTGAACTGATTGTTGCCAGGGAAACTTATGCGCAACTGGTGCAGAATGATTTAATCCCAGAGCGTTTAAAGATTGCCGCCGGGACGATTGCCCGCTAAAGCAGTTTCCGGCCAGAGGACAGACGGGAAGTTTTCCCGTCTGTTTTTGCGCGAACAGGCGTCTGCGTTGCCAGGCGTGTTAAGACGGGGACTTCCCAAAGCTCAGCCCTTGTTCTCCTGGAACAACGCAAAACGGATGCGGAGTTGAACTGGTACAAGCAGGAAACTTATGATATAATATTTGGTGTTTATGTATGAAACGATGGGGGTTTTGTTCATGCCCGAACTCTACAAGCTAATCTTAGCCGGGCCGCTGATCCTCTTTTCTCTGGTGGTGCACGAGTTTGCGCACGGGTACACGTCGGTGAAACTGGGCGACCCGACCCCGCGCTGGCAAGGGCGCTTAACCCTTAATCCCTTAGCCCACCTTGATCCGCTGGGGACTTTGATGTTAATCTTGACGATCATCAGAGGAGTCGGTTTTGGGTGGGCGAAACCAGTGCAGATTAACCCCACTTATTATAAAAACCCCCTCCGAGGCAGTATGCTGGTGGCGTGTGCCGGGCCGCTCTCCAATTTAATGTTAGCCCTCTTTTTTGCATTACTTTTCCGGCCGCTCAATTTCTTCTGGGGACAAGTCGCCTTCAACCCGAAGTTTTTTCAATTGCTCTTCAACTTCTTATATATCGGTTTCTCCATCAATTTAAGCTTGGCATTTTTTAATTTGATTCCGATCCCTCCCCTGGACGGATCCCGGATCGTCAGTTATTTCTTGCGCGGGCGCGCTGCTGAAATCTATATTCAACTGGAACAATACGGTTTTTTGCTTTTATTCTCTTTCTTGCTTTTATTCCGTAACTATCTCAATTATTATCTTTCCACCCTAATCAATAATCTTTTTTTCATAATCGCCCGTGTTTAACCGGTGCTCAACCGGCGTTGCGCAAAACGGAATACAGGGATGGATGGAGAGGAAGGATGTAAGATGGTCGGTCGGATTTTTACATTGTTGCCGATTAAACTGAACGCTACCGATCGTGAATTTGTGGAAACATATCTTGATGAAGCTGGTCTTTTTCTCTTTAATCAGATGAGTCTGTTCGATCAGAAGCACGCTGTGGCGGCGGCCCGGGTCCTGGCTACCCAAGAGCTTATGGATAACCGTTTAAATCAACGGCGGCTGGTTCAGGCAGCTTTGCTTCATGACTGCGGAAAAGTGAAAGGGGAAATTGCCTGGTTCCTCCGTCCGCTGGTCGCGGTGATCCGGAAATTCTTTCCCCGCAGGCGTGAAAAGTGGGCAGCCAGGGGAGAGTCTGCCTTAAGCCATGCTTTATATGTAGACCTGCACCATCCTTCCCGCGGGGCTTACCTTGCTGAAAGCTTGGGACTTGAGCCGGAACTTGTTTCGTTGATCAAGCACCATCATGACCCGCTGACCGGTAACCAGGACCCGGAGTTGGTCTTGTTACAAAGCGTGGCTAGGAAAGGGTAAGCATGGGCGAACAGAAAACTTACCAAATCCGGTTACAGGTCTTTGAAGGGCCGTTAGATCTGCTTTTACACCTGATTGAACGGGCGGAAATCGATATTTACAATATTCCGATTGTCGAGATTACCGACCAGTACTTGGCTTATCTGGAAAAGATGCAATTCTTCAACCTGCAAGAAGCAGCCGATTTCCTGTTAATGGCGGCAACTTTAATGCAGATCAAAGCCCGGATGTTGCTTCCCCGTCCTGTTCTGGAGGATACCGAGCCCGAGGAGGGGGAAGAAGAGCTTGATCCCCGCCAGGAACTGGTGGAAAGATTGTTGGAGTATAAAAAGGTAAAAGCGCTCGCCAGTGAACTTCAGAGTAAGGAAGCGGAAGCGCTAAAGTTTTTCCCCCGGGCCGGCGGCTTCTTTGCCGACCGCGAAATCGCCGCCGCCTCCTCCGATCCGGTTGGTGAAGTTACCTTATGGGATCTGGTCCAGGCCTTCAGCGCCCTCTTGGAGAGTCTGGTCCCCCGTTTGGAGCTTGAAGGGATGCCGCGGGAAGAGTATTCGATCCCGGACAGAATGGAGTCAATCCTGACCCGTTTAGCCAGCGAGCCCCGGATTTGTTTCCGCGCTCTCTTGGCCGGGCAGGCCACGCGGCAAGCGATTGTTGCTACTTTCCTTGCTTTACTGGAGTTGATCCGGATGCGGAAGGTCGGTGTGTATCAGGATCAGGTATTTGGGGAGATTGTGATCCAGCGGTGGGAGGAGTAAGGAATGCACTTAAGCTTTGCGACGGCCGTCATTGAGGCCTTAATTTTTGCGTCATCGGAACCGCTTAAAGTCAAGGAGATCGCGGGTATCCTAGGGTTGGCAGAAGAAACCGTCCGGGAATTGATCCGCGAGCTCCAGCAGGAATATCAGGAGAAGCGGCGGGGAATTCAAATTCTCGAAGTAGCAGGGGGTTACCAGTTCCTTACGAACCCGGATTGTGCACCTTACGTTGAAAAACTTAAGAAAGTACCCCGTCAGCCCACCCTTTCGCAAGCCGCGCTGGAGACCCTGGCGATCATCGCATATAAACAACCGATTACCAGAGCGGAGATTGAAACGCTGCGCGGGGTAAGGGTGGACAGCTCCATCACGACGTTGTTGGAGCGAGGTTTGATCCAGGAAGCGGGGCGGAAGGACGGACCCGGCCGCCCAATCCTCTATGTAACGACGAACGACTTTTTAAAGTATTTTGGCCTGAAATCCTTGGATGATTTACCGCTGGTCGACGATTGGTCAAACAATCAACAACTGGCGATCAACTTAACTGCCGATTAAACAGGAGTAGAGAGATGGGGGGATATGAAGTTGAAGATTCGCTTTAACCGGGATACGAATTATTATTTCGGTTTGTTTCTCCTGATCCTGGCCTCAGTCTCGATCGTTTGGGCTTTTTTGAATGATGGTTTTGACCCCGAAGACTTTATCGTCTATTTCCTGATTTACGCCTGGGGGATGACCTTACTGTTGAAAAGTGATGCGGAATTCCGCTTGAAACGGCTGGAAGAGGAGACCACCCGCATCCTTGACCGCCTTGAGCAGCTTGAAAAGGCTTTAACCCCGCCGGCGGGGGAAGGCGGGGAGGAGGCGCCCGGGGTTGAATCCTCCCGCCAGGAAGAGACGGTCACGGAGGGCGAAACGGGCTACTGGGGATGAAGCCACGGAATCGACCGGACCGGGCGCTTCTTTAAAGAAACGGTTAAACTATTGACAACAATTAAAAGCAAAGGGTATGATAGAGGGAAAGGACGGGCGTAACTGTGTGTGAGTGCGCGCGCCCAGAGTCCATATTAGTTGCGATGAACGGAAGGAGTAGCCCGGCAGTACCGGCCAGAGAAGGGGTTCATTGGCTGGAAGACCCCGCGGATTACCAAGGGCGAAGTCGTCCGGGAGCACTTTTCTTGAAAGTTACCGTGCGGTGACGAGTAGGGGAAAGCGGGTCAGCCCGTTAACGCTTTGAGAGTCTTGGCCGCTCTTGGCCGGGAAATTAAGGTGGTACCGCGAAAGCAACCTTTCGTCCTTAAGGATGAAAGGTTTTTTTAATTGGTTTAAAAAGGGTTTGGCGGAAAAGGGGAGGAGTAGCAATGAACCGACAGTTAGCGAAAGCGTATGATCCAAAAGCCGTGGAGGGGAAATGGTACCAGTATTGGCTGGACAATAACTATTTCCATGCGGAAGTCGAGCGGGGAAAGCAGCCGTATGCCGTGGTGATTCCCCCGCCCAATGTTACCGGGCGGCTTCATCTCGGGCACGCTTTAAACAATACCCTGCAGGATATCCTGATCCGTTACCACCGGATGAAGGGTGATAACACGCTGTGGATTCCCGGAACGGACCATGCCGGGATCGCCACCCAGGTTAAAGTCGAAGAGGAACTGGCGAAGGAAGAGAAAACCAGGCATGATCTGGGGCGCGAACGCTTTTTGGACCGGGTGTGGGCGTGGAAAAACGAGTACGGCGGGGCGATTATCCGGCAGTTAAAGGAGCTTGGTTCTTCTTGTGACTGGGAACGGGAGCGCTTTACGATGGACGAAGGGTGCTCCCGGGCGGTCCGGGAAGTCTTTATCCGCCTTTACGAAAAGGGCCTGATCTACCGGGGGAGCTATTTGATCAACTGGTGCCCGAAATGTGCCACCACGATCTCGGATATTGAGGTGGAACACGAGGAGCGGGAAGGCCGTCTCTGGCAGATCCGGTATCCCTTGGCCGACGGGAGCGGTTATATCCAGGTAGCGACGACCCGTCCGGAAACAATGTTGGGCGATACCGCGGTCGCCGTTCATCCCGAAGATGAGCGTTACCGTGCGTTGGTGGGGAAAAAGGTACTCTTACCATTAATGAACCGGGAAATTCCAATCATTGCCGATGAGATGGTGGACCGCGAGTTTGGTACCGGGGCGGTGAAAGTGACGCCGGCCCATGACATTAACGACTTTGAAGTTGGTCTCCGGCATAACCTTCCCCAGGTTACCGTGATTGGATTTGACGCCAAAATGACTGCTGAGGCCGGGAAATATGCCGGACTTGACCGCTATGAATGCCGGAAGCAAGTCCTGTCCGACCTGCAGGCCGGAGGTTTTTTGGTGGGCGAGGAAACACATCGCCATGCGGTCGGAACCTGTTACCGCTGTGATACGGTGATTGAACCTTTAATCTCCAAGCAATGGTTCGTTAAGATGAAACCACTGGCGAAACCGGCGATTAAAGCGGTCGAAGAGGGCAAGATCCGCTTTATCCCGGAACGCTTTACCAAGGTCTATCTGAACTGGATGGAGAACATCCGTGATTGGTGCATCTCCCGTCAATTGTGGTGGGGGCACCGGATTCCCGTCTGGTACTGCCAGGATTGTCAGGCGGAGTTCGCCGCCTCCGCGGATCCGGCGGTCTGTCCGAAGTGTAACAGTGCGCGGATCGAACAAGATCCGGATGTTCTTGACACCTGGTTTTCCTCGGCTTTATGGCCGTTTTCCACGATGGGCTGGCCGGACGCGACGGAAGAATTGAAACATTTTTATCCTACCGCGGTGCTGGTGACAGCGCGGGATATCATCTTTTTCTGGGTGGCGCGGATGATCTTTATGGGCCTGGAATTTATGGGCGAAAAGCCCTTCCACGACGTCTTGATCCACGGCCTGGTGCTGGACCGGGACGGGAAGAAGATGAGCAAGTCCCGGCCGGAGACCAATATCGACCCGCTTGATGTCATTGCGAAATACGGGGCGGATACTTTACGCTTTACCCTGGCGACGGGAACCGCGCTCGGCCAGGACCAGCGCCTCCAGAGCGAGAAGATCGACGGGATCCGGAATTTCTCCAATAAAATCTGGAACGCCGCCCGTTTTGTCTTGATGAACCTGGATGATTATAATCTAGAACAAGAGGCGTCGGTCAAAACAGACTCCTTGACGCTTGCCGACCGCTATATCCTCTCCCGGCTACAACGGGTGACGAAGGAAGCCACTTCCATGCTTGAACGTTATGAGCTTGGTGGCGTGGCCAACTTACTGTATGATTTTATCTGGAGTGAGTACTGTGACTGGTATATTGAGATGACGAAGCCGATGCTGAAGAGCGAAGGCGAACAACGGCAGACGGCCCAAGTGGTCCTCGTGAAGGTCCTCCGCCAGATTATGGAGCTTCTCCATCCCTATATGCCGTTCATTACGGAAGAGATCTGGCAAACCTTGCCCCACCGAGGAGAGACGGTTATGCTTACGCCCTGGCCAACCGTGGACGATCAACTGATTGATCCACAGGCGGAGGCGGAGATGGGCCTGATTATGAACCTGACCCGGGCGATCCGGAATATCAGAGCCGAAGCCGGGGTTGATCCGGGGCGCAAAGTCGAAGCGATCTTTTTGGCAGCGGCGGACCAGCAACGGATTCTCGAAGAAAACCGTTTATACCTGGAGACTTTAAGCGGGCTTAGTAAAATGGAGATTAGAGCGGCCAGTGCCGAAAAGCCGGAGAAAGCAATGACGGCTGTGGTGGCCGGGGTCGAGGTCTACCTCCCCTTGGCCGGAATGGTCGACATGGAGTTGGAGCGGAAGCGGCTCGAGAAGGAACTCGCCAACCTCGAAGAGGAGCGCAAACGGTTAACGGCCAAACTGGCCAATCAGCAGTTTGTTGCGAAGGCGCCGCCGGCGGTGGTGGAAAAAGAGCGGAAGAAACTGGCCGATTTGGAGGTTGACTACGAAAAGGTCCAGCGCCGGCTGGCGGAACTTTCGTAGTACTGACAAAAAAATAGCGATAAGGATGCTACTTCGGCTAGCTGGGCAATTGAGCCGGATATTGTAATTGGCTAGGAAGGATCAAAAGTCAAGCGAACCTGGAAACTCCGCCGGGGCTGATTGGTGTTTCCTTGTTCCGGTGAATTTCTTGGTGTATTCTAAAGCTCGACTCTGGTTGAAAGCGGGCAACCGCTTTATGGTTCCTCCTGAACCAAAAGCGGCGCGCGATTTCCTGTCGCGCGGCCCGCTTTCAACCTTCGCCTCGCTAAGAATACATTGCCAGGAAATTCAAGTCTCCGGAAAACACCAATCAGCCCCGGCTGGGTGAATGTTTGCCAAGGCGAAGATCCAATGGTGGCAAATAGTGAGTGATTAGCGGTGAGAGGCGATTTTTTTCAACTGGCAGTGAAGAATTTCCGGTTGGATCATCAGGCAGAAAGGGAACTCTTATTAGTATTTAACGTTATATAATCAGCATCATATTCTGTTCATTCGATTTGTTGAGGGAGGTCGGCTGCGTGGAATTTACGAAGTCGGAGTTGAGGGAATGGGTCGAAGCGATTGCCGGTTCGGTCGTGACCGCACTGTTTATTATGGTGTTCTTATTTCAAACTTATAAAGTAGAAGGAAGATCGATGGAGCCCAACCTTTACGATGGGCAGCGACTGATTGTCGACAAGCTTACTTACCGTTTCCGGCCGCCGGCCCAAGGAGAGATCGTAGTCATCCGGCCCAAAGACCCCAGCAAAAAATTTGTGAAACGGGTCATTGCCACCGCCGGACAGAACGTTCGCATTCATAACGGGAAATTACAGATTAACGGATTAACCGTTAATGAACCATATATTCTTGAGGAGATGGATTCGGATTATGAGTGGACGGTGATCCCGGAAGATACTGTCTTTGTCATGGGGGATAACCGCAATCGCAGCATGGATAGCCGGGACGAACGCAATGTAGGGTTTGTTCCCCTGAAAGATGTTATCGGGCGCGCGGTGGTGGTCTACTGGCCGCCTAAAGATATGCGGATTATTAAGACACCCGAAATAAAGGGAGAGTTTGAATTTAACAATATCGGTTTCGGGTATTAAAAAACCAAGCCGGCTAACAACAGTTAGCCGGCTTTTTTACTTTACCACCCGATTGAATAAACCCTTAGCACTAACGGAGTAACTAAAGATGTTTAGCTGGGGAAGTCCCCGTTGTCTTTGCTTGACGCTTCCAAAGCGAGTTGTATTTTTCGAAGTGGTTCGCGCCGCAAAGCTCCATCTTGGTTGATACAGACATGTTTGGTCGCACCGGTGACCAGCAGGAGATGATCGGGTTCGCGGTAAATCCGGTAGCGAAAATCGATGTACGGGGGGCGTAGTTGGTCGATTGCCGTTTCGACGGTGACAAGGTCATCGTAATGGGCAGGAGCATGATAGCGGCAAGACGCTTCGATTAAAGGAAAGAAGAAGCCGCCGGCTTCCATCTGCCGGTAAGAAAAACCGATCTGCCTTAGCAGTTCTGTCCGGCCAAGTTCCATCCAGGGCAGGTAACGCGAGTGATGGACAATCCCCATGGCATCGGTTTCCGCATACCGGACCCGGAAGGATACTTGGTTGACCGGGGAGGATAACGTGGAAGTTGATTGGTTGGTCTCGGCTTTTTTCATTCTGTTTCCCTCCGCAACGAGTATAGGTCTTTTGCCTTTCTTTCCTAATTATAGTATATTGGCAGGCATGGGGCAACCAAGCTGGGCCTTTAATCAGAGTGCGGTGAGGGAAGAAGGAATCTTTAATCAGTTTTCAGGAAGCGTGCGAAACCCCCGGAAGTAATGATCTCGCCGGTGTTCGTCACCCACAAGGCTTCGACGCCGTCAAGACCCGCGATCAATGCTTGGCCCGCTTCCAGGGGCATGTTGAAAAGGGCTGTCGAGAGCGCATCGGCGAGCCCGGAGTCGCGGCAGATGATCGTTATGCCCGTAAAATATGAAGCCGGCATCAAAGTATTCGGATCGATGATATGGTGGTACCGCGTTCCGTCGACGGTATAATACCGTTCATAGGAGCCGCTGGAGACGACAGAATAGCCTGTGATCAGGAGATTGCACAGCTCCGGATCCGGACTTTCCTTATCCGGGTTTTTGACCCCGATCAGCCAGGGCTCCACCCCGTTTTTACCCGGTTTGCCGCCGATTGCACGGACATTCCCGCCTACGCTGAGCAGAAGGGAAGAGACACCTTCCGCTTCAAGCTCCCTGGCAATCTGTTCAACAGCATAACCTTTTGCGATCGCCCCGACGTCAAGGCGCATCCGCGGGTCGGCAAGGTAAGCCGTCGATGCATCTTCGTCGATTATCAGGCCTTCGATTGCCGTATGCTTGGCCGCCTCCTCCAGCAGTTCCCGTGGAGGGACTTCGGCGTTAAGCGGATCGGATATTCCTTTTTCCCTGTAATCATGCCAGATCCGGAGGACAGGGCCGAGCGCGATATTCATTGTACCGTCGGTTGCGTAATATTGCTCTTTTGCAAAAAGGAGCAGTTTGAGCAGGGCATCATCAACCTTCACCGGGGCAAGCCCGGCGTTGTCGTTGATTGTTTTCATGTTGTTGATGCCTTCATAGTGATGGTAGATATCGAACAGGCGGTGATATTTTGTCAGTTTGTCCTTGATCCGTTCGGCGAGCGCGGTAAATTCTTCTTTGCTTTCCGCATAGCCGATAACCGTGGTTACGGTATCAAACAGCGATAAAAATTCCGCCTGGTACCTGGTACTCCTCTTTACGCACCCGGATGTCATGATCAAAACTATGGCGAGTAAAGAAAGGATAATTCGTTTCATTTTCCCTTTTCCTTTTGTTGACTGAATGAGGCTGTTCAGGCAGAAAAAAAGGCTGGCCTCACAGGTGAGGCAGCCGGATTGATTTTTAGCGTGCCGCTTTCGCCAAGGCGGCTTGGAAATCGCCAATACCGATGGTGACCTGCGACCGGAGGTCACTGCCGGTGGGACGTTCCTGCGCGTCGACGGCAATGTTTTTCACTTCGGAAGGCGTCTTACCGGTTACATATTTAGCGAAAGCCGCCGCTTGCTCATTCCATTCCTTCCCGATTTTGGAGGCTCTTTTCATTCCGTAGGCCTCGCCGAGTTCGTTCTTGGTCTTGACCTGTTTGGTCAGGTCGGAAGTGATCTTGCCGGACGCATCAAAGTTGACCTGGCCTTGGCTGGCGTCAATAACACAGCTGGTGATCTTGCCCTTGTCATCTTGGGTAATCGCCACATAGGTCGAATACGCTTCGGCCAGGCCAGGCTTTTCACCGGCATTGGCCGAGTGGCCCATTGTCGTCACAACCCCCAGGCCCAGTCGATCGGCGGAAGTGGCGCCCAGATCCTGTGCCTGTGCCACCGCCTTTTCGATGGCGGTGATGAATTCACCGATTGCCATGGTGACCGAGGACTTCAGATCGGAACCGGTCGGATGTTTGCTGGCGTCGACGGCGATCCCCTTTACCTGTTGCACGGTTTTGCCTTCCACGTAACGGGCGAAGGCTGCTGCTTGTTCATTCCATTCCTTCCCGATTTTGGAGGCTTTTTTCATTCCATAAGCTTCGCCAAGCTCGTTTTTGGTCGGGAACAAGGTATCCATTGGCGTGATCAGCTTACCGGATGCATCAAAATTGATCTTACTCTGGACGGCATCAATAACGCATTTGACGATCTTGCCGCTGTTGTCGACCGTGACCGCCACAACGGTCGAGTCGACTTGCGCGAGCCCGGGCTTGTCGCCGGCGTTCGTCGACTTATCGAGCGTTGTGATTACTGCCAGACCGGTTTTGACCCGTTCCGTTTTCGGTTTGCCACAGCCGGTCAGGAAGGTCGAGATGAGAATTACCACCATTAGCACCAGGATCATTCTTAACGCCGTACTCTTCTTCATTATGTATAACCTCCTTTATATGTGAGATCAATTTATGTTTGGAACAACTCTTTAACGCCAAATTCCACTACTAAGAGGGAAATCCATTTGGACGATCCTGTTCGTCATCTCACCGCCTCTCATTCAATGATTATATCCGGACCTTCACGGTTTTCGTCTCCGGAAACGATCTTCAGAAGAACCTTGTTGGGAAGGCATGCCGCAAGCTGGCCGGCAAACCTTAGTCTGCCCGAACGGATACAGACTTTATCGGGACAGT
Source organism: Bacillota bacterium (assembly GCA_029782135.1). Lineage (GTDB taxonomy): Bacteria > Bacillota > UBA4882 > UBA10575 > UBA10575 > JAAYGU01. The sequence continues at coordinate 74,467 of JAKOVI010000064.1, read as the reverse complement.
CGGACTGGATGAAAGCAATGCTTTTGTCAGCGTAGATCCGAAAGACCACTTCCGGTTTGGCCGGGATCGAGAACGTACCTTCTTTGGCTGTGGAAAGCTCGATCCGGTGAACCAGGGTGGAATCATGGTAAATCTCGGCATACTCGCCTTTGCGGGCGAAGAACTGCTTGTTCAGCAAGAAAAACAGCAGGGCAAAAAGGACAATAACCGCGCTGATGATAAGATCCGTCCGGCGTATTGCTTTCATTGGGGGCCCCAACCCGGCAGGAAGCTGCCTAAAAAGACCAATATGATATGGAGGATGATCACAATTAAGAAATTTTTGATCGAGACGATGAAGGTCTCTTCTTTATTCTGCTTTTCCAAAAAGAGTTTGATATTTTGCCGGACCGGGAACAGCGAAAGCAGTAAAAGGAGGCTGAGTGGCGGGAGGAAGCCCGCTGCCACCATCGCAATTACTGACAAATAGGCGAGATAGTAGAGCGCGGCAAAAAGCCAGAGGGCTTTTTCCCCCAGATAGTAGGGGAGAGTGTACCGGTTGACTTTCACATCGCGCGGCAGATCGCAGATATTATTGGCCAGCATAATATTGGCGGTCAGGCAGGACGGGACAACAGACAACATCAGGAGTCCGGTGATGGACTTGAGATCCAGGGTTACGGAGAGTTTTCCGCCCGCCAGAAAATACGAAAAGAGCCTGCCTTCGGGAACATTTATATAGATCAGGATCGCCGGGATCAGCAAGCCGTAAAAGAGGCCGGAGACAATCTCGCCGTACGGTCCGTGGGAGATCGGGACGGGACCGTAGGAGTAGATGATGCCGAAAAAGAAACACAAGCTGCCCAGGAGTAAAACGACCGGATCGGTCAGATAAACGAGCAACAGTCCCAAAAAGATGCTTACCGTGAGTAAGAAAAGCAAAATCCCCAGCGCCACCCGGCGTGGAAACTGGAGTGGCAGCTGGTTTTTTTTCGTATCGAAATAATTATTGATCGTAGTTGCGGTGAGATCGAAGCAAAACATCCCGAGGAAAAAGACGGTAGTTTTACGCAGGTCGATCGCGTAACCGGACAAATGGAGATAGGCGAGGGCCAAAAGAAACGGGAATACGCTGGTAATTTTGGTTTTAATCTCGACATAGCTGAGAAACTTTTTGATGATGTCAAGCGTAGCCGTTCCCTTTGGCCGGGTCGTGGTCACCATATCCATAACGTTCGATCCTTTCACGGGTTATCTAGACGGCAGCGGCTTTGTCAAGCAGGAACCGCAGCCGGCTTTTTTTCTCTTCCGAGCCGGGTGCGATGGACAGAAGCCGTTCTGCCTCCAACCGGTGTTCCCTGATCTTGGCCTTCGTATATTCAATACCTCCCGCGGCCAGCACGGCAGCCTTCAGTTCCTGCTCCGAAAGGCCGTTCTTAATTTTACCGCGCAGTGTTTTGTCGGTTTGGAGAGCATAAATAAGCGGCAGCGTCACGACGCCGTGGCGACAATCGGCCAGGACCGGTTTTTTTGCTTTCCCTTGCGAAGAGATGAAGTCCAGGCAGTCGTCGGCCAGTTGAAAGATCAATCCTAATTGTTTGCCTGTTTCCACATAAATATCCGCGGCTGCCGGGGGTTCATCGGAGAGGAGGAAGCCGGCATGGAAGGCCGCCTGGAAGAGCGCCGCCGTCTTTCCGTAAATGATCTTGAAATACTCGCGCTCGGTAAGCTCAAGATTCCCGGTGTTACTGCATTCTCCGATCTCGCCAAGGCAGATCTCCGTAAAGTAAGAGGGCAGGACACTGCCGATTTTATTGTGGTCGGCTTCCCGCGGTGGAATGGCCGAAGCAAGGTCGAAAGCAAGACAGAAAAGATAGTCGCCGCAGAGGATCGCGATCTTTCGCCCAAACTTCACATGCAGGGTCTCGATCCCGCGCCGCAGGTCGGCATCGTCGATCACATCGTCATGAATGAGCGTCGCCAGATGCAAGAGTTCGACCGCGGCAGCCGCCTTGACCGCACCGGGGCCAACCAGGCCATCACGGCCTAGGGCGCAAGCCAGCAAGGCCCGCGCACGGATCCCTTTCCCGCTTGCCTGCGCAAGGTGGGAAGTCTGCGGCCGGATCAACGGCGGGGCAGTCTTCAAGAGTTTTTGGATCTCCTGCTCCGTTAAGCGAAAAGCATCATCATATTCAAGCCGCTCCGTGGAAGGAGCGGGCGCATTAAGCAATGCCAGATTTGATTTGTTAACCATGGATATAACCGCCTTTTGTCAATATTGTAATTCAATTTAACAGATAAGGGAAGAACACACGTTACAACCCCAAACTCATTAATCGTGGTAGATATAGAAGCGTCTTACCAAGCCCAACCGCTTCCAGCCTTTTTTCAGGAGCGGGATGACATAATAATCGAGACCGAAGATACTGCCCGCACCCCAGAGCATCAGAATGGCGGCAAAGAACATCCAGAAGCTTGACAGGTATAAACCGGTGGTGGTGACGAACATGAACATCAGGATGATCGAAAGGGCGCTCGAGGGTGTGGTAAACAATCCCCCGATGAGTGCTAACCCGATCAGAATCTCGGCACTGACGATGAATATCTGCATCGCCAGTTGAACCCAGTCATAAGGCAGAACAAAGGTATTGATAAACCAGTTCATAACCGGGATATCCAGCTTGAAAGCATAGTCGGCTATAGTCGATTGGGCGAGCGGCTTACCACTGACAAAGATCATTTTGAAAAGACCGAGAATATCCCAGTTCATAATGACGGTTCCAACTGAGGTGACAGCTTCGGTTACGGCTCCGGTTGCAGCCGTGACCGCATCGGCGGCCGATGTAACAGCTTCCGTCGCTGCGGTTACGGCGTCGGCGATCGCTGCCGCGGCTCCGGTTGCGGCGGTCACCGCATCGGTGGCCGTCGAAGCGGCGCCCGTCGCGGAGTTTATGCCGTCAGCAGTATTACCCAACAGGGCATTGAACCACGCGTTTGCCCCGCTGAAAAAGGCGTTGAGTTTTGGGGCACTGAACCACCCGTTCACAATCTTCATAATCCCTTCAAATAACCAGACGGCACCCAGCCAAAGACGGAGGGGCACCAGAAGGAAACTGGGTGTCCGGTTGCTCAGATGCCCGCCGACAAAACTGCGTTTATTGCGGATTGTGAAAAATTCATGCCGGAGGTAGCTGTATATCTTGTTCCAGCCAAGCACCTGGGCAAAATAGAGAATATTGATAAAGTGCTTCGTAAACATGGCCAGGAAAGAGGGGAGATTGACCATGAACCCGGGCAAGCCTACCCGGGCGACCCCGTATCTTCCACCCAGACTGACCATGACCCCGTGGAATTTGGGCTTATACTCTTTAAGCTGGCCTTTACTGGTGATCGAGACATAGATATTGTGGGCGACAAGCGCTGCGCTTTGTTCGCAGTTTTCCACCATTTGCGGTACCGGTTCGGACTCGCCTTCGGGAATGTAATGGATATTATCACCGGCAACATACAAGCTTTCGTCGTCGATACTCCTCAGGTATTTGTCCGTACTGAGCCTGCTCCGGCCGGCGCAGGACAAGGTCTCACCCGCTTTGGCGGTCACATGCGCCGATTCAATGCCGCCAACCCAAATGACCGTCCCGGTTTCATGACGGCTGACCTTTTCTCCACAGCTCAAATCAATGTAGTCGGGACCGATCTCGACGACCCGGGTGTTCAGCTGCATGCAAACCCCCATCTTCTCAAGGCGCCGCTTGATTTTTGCGGAAAGCCTTTCCGGAAGGTTCGGGACAGCCCGGGAAAGGAGGTCGACATTGAATAAAGATACTTCTTTCCGGTCAATCTCGAAGCGGTCGCAAAGGATTGGTACGTATTCGGCTAGTTCACCCGCCATTTCCACACCGGTCAAACCGGCGCCTACGACATGGAAGGTAAGGAGCCGGCGTCTTTTCCGTTCGTCGATTTCCGCAGCGGCTTGCCGGAAACAGTCAAGGATATGCTCCCGGAGGCGAATGGCGTCCTCGTAAGACCATAAGGGGAGCGAATACTTCTCCGCCCCTGGGATACAAAAATAGGTCGGGCGCGAACCGGCTGCCATCACCAGATAGTCGTATTCATAGGTTCCTTTTTGGCCGTGGACGGTTTTTTTGGCAAAATCGACGGACTCGACTAAATCTTGAACGAATTGTACTTTTCGCCCGGCAAAGATCTTTTTAAAGCTTATGCGAATGCTGTCTTCATCGACTCTTCCCGCCGCGACTTCATGCAATTCGGTAAGCATCGTATGAAACGGGTTTTTATCGATAAGGGTGACTGAAGTATTGTCATCCTTTCTGAACTTCTTGGCCAGCTTCTTTGCGGTAAGGACGCCGGCATAACCTCCACCAATAATTACGATCTTCTTCACTTAACCACATTCCCTTCTTGTAATACATAATATGAAGTATAATTGCCCAGTTAGACTGGGAGTTCGTTAAAATTTTCACAATCATCATTATAGGATGGTTAAATCCATAAGTCAACGAGATCTCAACTAATCCTTTGAGGATCTAAAAGCAAAAAAAACCAGTAACAAAGAGGTTAAATTGACTCCATTTCTTTGTTTCGGGTCGGGGTCACCGGAACTAAATAGGGGTAAACCCCTATTTTTTATTTTATTTATTAACCATCTCTTATAATTCCTTTTCCTGTTACGCCCGGTAACGCCTTCTTTCTCCTCCGCCTGGCAATCTTTCCCGGTGTTTGCGGATAAAAAAAGAACGGTTGGAGAAGGTATTAACTAAAAGCCAGCGAACATAATACGAGTCAATTCTTAAAAGAAGAAGGGGTTATAAATGAGGATCATCGTCGAGAGTAATTATGACGAGATGAGTAAGACAGCGGCCCGGATTGTGGCCGACCAGGTGAAGCGGAAACCGGATTGTGTCTTGGGTTTGGCCACGGGAAGCACCCCGTTGGGGATGTACCGGGAATTGATCGCCATGTACCAGCGAAATGAAGTCGATTTTTCCAGGGTTAAGACCTTTAATCTGGATGAATATTATCCGCTGCCGGCGGACCACCCGCAAAGCTATCATTATTTTATGTATCAAAACCTTTTTAAACATATCAATGTTCCCAGGGAGCAGATCCATATCCCGCAAGGGATAGCGGCTGATGTAGAAAAAGCCTGCCAAGAATATGAAAAAGCAATCAACGCGGTCGGGGGGATTGACTTGCAGGTCTTAGGGATCGGGGAGAATGGGCACATTGGCTTCAATGAGCCGGCGGAGCGGATGCACGTCGCGACTCACCTGACCGATCTGACCGAGGAAACAGTACGAGTCAACAGCCGCTTCTTTTCTTCCTTGTCCGAAGTACCCCGCCAAGCTGTGACAATGGGGATGGGAACAATCTTAAAAGCCAGGCGCATTATCCTCTTGGCCAACGGTCCACGTAAGGCGCAGGCGATTAAAGAAGCAGTGAGCGGTTATATCACCTCTAAATGTCCGGCATCGTTTTTACAGGTTCACCCTGATGTGATCTTGATCCTTGACCGCGAAGCAGCCAGTTTATTGTGATAATTATAAGACAAAATCCTTTTTTGCAGGTCTCCGCTGCAACGGAGACCTTTTCTCTTTCTACCGGCTCTTGGTTAAACTGGCGATTAATTCTGTTATGGTATATAATTAAAATAAATCGATCCAAAAAGTGACATGACTGGTAATGAGGTGAACTCAGGTGCGGCGAAGAACGATCTGGAGCGCATTACTGATCTTCTCCGGTCTCCTTTGTTATGGTTTGTTATTGCTCTTTACGGCAAAACCGGTGGCGGAAACGCTGGCCCCTCCGGGACAGGGGGACGATCAGGCTTCCATCACTTCCACTCCGTATAAAATTCTCCACATTATGAGTTACCATTCACCATGGGAATGGACGGATACCCAATTTGCCGGATTTAAGGCGGCTTTAAAGTCTTTACCGGTTGAGTACCGGGTTTTACAGATGGATTTGAAACAGAATCGGGATCCGGCGTGGATTGAAAAAGTGACCCAGGAAGCGAAAGACATAATCGCGACCTGGAAACCGGATTTGGTTTACGCCAGCGATGACGATGCGCAAAAGTATGTCACAACCGCATATCTCAATACTGACCTGCCGTTTGTGTTTAGCGCGGTCAATGCGGCACCTGAGGATTTTGGTTTCCACGAGGCGCGGAATGTCACCGGGGTCTTGGAGACGGAACACTTTGCCGAGAGCCTGCGGCTTTTGTTGGAAATTGTGCCGACCGTGCGTAAGATTGCGGTCGTTCTCGATGAGGATGAGATGTGGCGGCCGGTCGTCCAACGGATGAAGGTGCAACTTGCTCAGTTTCCTGAGCTTGAATTCCCAATCTGGGATACGATCGGGACTTACGAGGAGTACCAGCGGAAGATCCTTTCCTACCAGGAAACCGTGGACGCCATTGCTTTAATCGGGATCTTTTCCTTCAAAGACGAAAGCGGAGTAGATGTGAAATACCAGGAGGTCTTGGAATGGACGGCGGAACATAGTATGCTGCCGGACTTCAGCTTTTGGAAGGACCGGGTTACTTACGGAACGCTCTGTGTGGTTTCGGTTTCCGGGTACGAACAAGGCCTCGCCGCCGGCCGGCTGGCGAAAGCGATCTTGAGTGAGGGGCGCAGCCCGTCGAGTTTACCGATTGAAGCAACGGAGAAGGGGGAACCCTGGGTCAGTCTGGCGCGGGCGCGTAAATTAGGAATTAATCTTAACAGTTCGGTTCTCTTAACTTCGAAAGTTGCGACGGAATTTGCCTGGGAGAGAAACGAATGAGAACAACGAAACTGAAGACCAAAATCACGATTGTTCTTCTTTTAATCCTGTCGGTCGTTACCGGACTGAGCACGTGGGTGTACAGCACGCTTTTTGTGCGGGAGTACCGGGTAGCCACTGAAGAAAATATGTTTATGATCGGAGAAAGTCTAAAACAACAGATCGACCGCTTGCTGGCCTTGGGGATTAATTTTAACGACATTATGGGTTTTGATGAACAGTGCCGGGAGGTTGCTCAGAAATACAAGAATGTGCTCTGTGCGTCGATCCTTGACCGGCAAGGAACGGTTTTGTTCCATAGTGAACCGCTACCCGACTCGACGGTCTTGACCGACCCTGCCGTGCAGACGGCGCTCCAGTCCAGCCAGGCTACGGTGATTCCTTTTTCGTTTGCCGGGAATAAGTATTACGGTTTCTCCATTCCCCTCTTTACCGAGCATAATGGGCTGTTGGGCGCCGTTTTGTTGTGGGCGCCGCGGAATATAGTGAAGAAGAAGACGTCGCTCTTTCTCCTTTATGCGGTATTGCTAGCCGGCGCCTCGTTTATCACCTCCTTTTACCTGATCAATTACATCCTCACCAGCTGGGTTACCCTGCCCCTTTCCCAACTGGAGCGGGCAGTGAAAAGTTTACGCCTGAAGGGAGAACCTTTCCCCAAACTGGCGGTGAAAAACCATGATGAGATCGGCCATTTAATCTTCTCCTTTAACCAGATGGCGAAGGAGTTGAAGGAGACCACCGTTTCCAAAGACTTTATGGACCGGATTATCAGCAGTATGACCGATCTGTTGCTTGTTTTGGACGCCGACCTGCGGATCAGGACCCTGAATAAAGCCGGGGAAAAGATCCTCCGGTATAAAGAAAGCGAGCTTTTGGGCCAACCCGTTGAGATTCTCTTTTTTACACCTGAAGAGTCGCCGTTCCGCAGGGGGGATCTAAAAACGCAATTAACGGAGGAAGGCGCCACCAATCTGGAGATGACCTTGAAGCGAAAAGACGGTGGGGCGACCCCGGTCCTGTTGAGTTATTCGCTGTTGAAGAAGGCCGGTGGACAGGGGATTGAACACCTGGTTTGCACCGCGAAGGATATTACCGAGCGGAAAAAGGCGGAACAGGCTTTAATGGAACAGGCCCAGAAATTGCTCCGTTCCAATGAAGAGTTAAGAGAGTTTGCCTTTATTGCGTCGCATGATCTCCAGGAACCTTTACGCAAGATCATCTTCTTCGGGGAGCGGTTGGAGGAAAAGTACCGCGCCCAATTGGATGAGCAGGGCTTGGATTATCTGGACCGGATGCAGAGAGCAACTCAGCGGATGCTGAACTTGATTAACAGTCTGCTTACCTATTCGCGCATTTCGACCCATGGACAACCTTTCCGGCTGGTCGATCTTAATCAGGTGGCGAGAGAAGTGCTTTCCGACTTGGAGATGCGGATCGCGCAAACCAATGCCCGGATTGAACTGGGGGAACTGGGCGTGATTGAAGCGCAACCCTTACAGATGTACCAGTTGTTCCAGAATTTAATCAGTAACGGGATTAAATTTCACCGCGAGGGCGTTGCCCCCGCGATCAAAATCTCCGCCCGGCAAATCTACCAGAAAAGTGCCTGGTCCGATCAGGATCAGGAATATGTGGAGCTGACTTTTGCCGATAACGGGATTGGCATCGAAGAGCAATATTTTGACCGGATTTTCAAGGTTTTCCAGCGGCTCCATAGCAGGAATCAGTATGAAGGAACAGGGATTGGTCTGGCCGTCTGCGACAAAATAGTCAATCAACATAAGGGAAGCATTAGGGTGGAAAGTAGTCTTGGCACAGGTTCAAAGTTTATTGTTTGTCTTCCTGTCCATCAAGAACAGCAAGGGGGAACGGAAATTGAAAGAACATAACGGCGTTATTATCTTAGTAGCAGACGATGACCTGGATGATCAATTTATGATACAGGAATCATTTAAAGAAGCCGGCCTGACAAATCCGCTGCACTTTGTGAACGATGGGGAAGAGGTGGTTGCTTATCTAAAACGGCAGGGCGAATACAGTAAATTTACCGGTCTCCCCCTGCCCCGACTGATTTTTCTGGACTTAAATATGCCACGCATGGATGGGCGGGAAGTGTTGAAAGCGCTGAAGAGTCATCCGGAGTGGCGGCGCATTCCGGTGATTGTCTTTACCACCTCACACACGGAAGAAGATATTATTCGTACTTACGATCTGGGTGTCAATTCGTATATTACCAAACCGGTTACCTTTGAGGGGTTAGTGAAAATAATCGATACAATTATCCAGTACTGGTTGGAGATTGTCGAACTACCAGTAGTATAATGCAGTAGAAGGTGATAAAATGGCGGCAGAGGTAATCAAGGTGGTCTTGATTGAGGATGACGAGGATGATTACATAATCCTCAAAGAGATGCTGGAACAGGTGACGGAGCCGAGTTACGAGCTGTGTTGGGTCGACAACTCCGGCCGGGCTTTGGAAGAAATTGCAACCAAAGCTTACGACTTATGTATTCTGGATTACCGTCTTGATTATCTTAACGGGTTGGATTTATTGAAAAAAATTAGAGAGAAGGTTTATAGTCTCCCAGTCATTGTCCTGACTGGTCAGGGTACCCACGAAATTGATCTTGAAGCGATGCGGTTGGGTGCTGATGACTACCTTAATAAAAATGAGGTGACTGCGGGTCTCCTCGAACGTTCGATCCGGTATGCGATCGAACACCGCAAAATGGAAGACGAGCTCTATCAAGAAAAAGAACGGGCCCTGGTCACCCTCGATTCAATCGGTGATGTGGTGATCACCACTGATGTGGAAGGGAGGATTACCCACCTTAACCTGGTGGCGGAAAAGACGGCCGGCTGGACCAATGAGGAAGCGCAAAATATGCACTTGTTCCAGGCCGTCCAGCTCATCGATGAGCTTTCCAAGGAGTTGATCTTTAATCCGGTCCGGCGGGCCGTCCAGGAAAACCGGATCATTAAGCTGCCGGCGCCTTGTGTTCTGATCAACCGGGAGGGAGAAGAATTTTCCGTTGAAGGGACAGCCTCGCCGATCCATAACCGGGAGAATAAAACAATCGGGGTGGTCTTGGTCCTGCATGACGTAACCGAGCAGCGGCGACTGATCAGAGAAATTGCGTACCAGGCCAACCATGACCACCTGACGGGACTGGCGAACCGGGTACACTTTGAGGAAGAACTGCAGGCGCTGATTGAACGGACCCGTTTAACCACGCAAGAGCATGCCGTCTTCTATCTTGATCTCGATCAGTTTAAAAAGGTCAATGACACCTGCGGCCATTTTGCCGGGGATCAAATTCTCAAACAAATTGCGTCTTTACTTAAGCAAAAACACTTTAAAACCAATCTGATTGCCCGGCTAGGCGGGGATGAGTTTGGCATCATCCTGGAGAATTGTTCGGCGGAGGAGGGTTGTGCCTTTGCGGATGAGATCTGCCGCTTGATCAAGGATTACCGGTTCAGTTGGGAAGGAAAACCGGTCGGGATCAGTGTCAGTGCGGGCGTGGCGATGGTGAATGCCCAGACCGTCAACTTTGATGAGTTGATCGGCGCGGCGGATCAGGCCTGTTGTATTGCGAAGGAGAAAGGCGGTAACCGTTATCATCTCTACCAGGATGATGATTGTGATTTGTCGCGGCTCAATGGGGAGATGAAACTGTTACCCTTAATTACCAGGGCTTTTGATGATAACCGCTTCAGTTTATATTATCAACCGATCGTTCCGGTAAACGACCGGGCTCATCCCGCCTGGTTCGAGATCCTGCTCCGTTTGTTCGATGAAAAAGGGAATAAATATTTTCCGGGGCGAATTCTTCCGGTGGTGCAAAGATACAATATGATGCTGGAGATTGACCGCTGGGTGCTGAACCGGTTTTTTCAATACTTCAAGGTGAATGAAGGTTTTCTCCGTGGCCGGCCGTACATGTTCAATATCAATCTTTCCGGAGCGGCTTTGAATGATGACTTCTTTCTGGAATATATTGAGGACTTGTTTGCGCAGTATGAGGTTCCTCCGGAGCAAGTCTGTTTTGAACTGACGGAGACGATTGCCATTGCAAACTTTAACCAAGCTTTAAACTTTATTCAGAAACTTAAAGCATTTGGGTGCCGTTTTGCTTTAGATGATTTTGGCACCGGATTAGCCTCCTTTAGTTATCTGAAGTTTCTGCCCTTCGATTATCTGAAGATTGACGGCCATTTCATCAAAAATATCAATGAAAACTTAATTGATCAAGAAATGGTTAAGATGATCAATACGGTCGCGCATTTAATGGGGATCCAGACCATTGCAGAGTTCGTTGAGGAGCAGGCCATTCAAGAGCAGTTACAGAAGATCGGTGTTGATTTTATGCAAGGGTATTGGATTGCCAAACCGGCGCCGCTTGCAAAGTTAAAGTTTTAACCGGAGCCGGTTGGCGATTCTAAAATACAGGGGGATGAAGAGGAAATGATTATCGGTCAATTTAATGACTCATTTCCACCGATTATGGACGGAGTAGCCAATGTTACCCGTAACTATGCTTACTGGTTGCAGCAAAAATATGGAACCTGTTATGTCGTGACGCCCGCTTTTCCCGGCTATCAAGACCAGGAACCTTTCGAAGTGATCAGGTATTTTTCCTTGCCGCTCTTAATGCGCCGTCCGTACCGGCTTGGGGTTCCGTATCCGGATTACAATTTAATGAAACGGCTGCGGACGATCCCCTTTGATCTCGTGCATGCGCATTCACCGTTTTCCAGCGGAAGGTTGGCGCTGCGGGTGGCCAGGGCCCGCGGGATTCCGGTTGTCGCGACTTTTCATTCGAAGTTTTATGATGACTTCCGGGAAGTGGTGCGTTCGGACAAACTGGCGCAATTGGGTGTCAAACACGTCGTTGATTTCTTCAATGCAGTGGATGCGGTTTGGACGGTGAATGAAGCGACGGTTAAGACGTTACGTGATTACGGTTACCGGGGGCCGGTTGAGGTGGTGAATAACGGGATTGATTTTACGCCGCTCTCCGACCGTGAGTCCAGACGGGAAGAGGTAAACGGACGACTTCACCTCGCGCCGGACGAAAACATGCTTTTGTTTGTCGGCCAGCATATTTGGCAGAAGAATGTAAAACTTCTGATCGAGGCCTTGAAATATTTGCGGGACTGGGGTTTCCCCTTCAAGATGGTCTTTGTCGGAACCGGTTATGCTCAAGAAGCCATGCAGGAGATGGTGAAGAACTTGGGTTTGGCGCCGCAAACGATCTTTATGGGCAATCTGCAGGATCGTGAATTCTTAAAATCTCTCTATGCCCGCGCCGATCTCTTTCTCTTTCCTTCGCTTTATGACACGGCGGCGATTGTCGTGCGGGAAGCGGCGGCCGCACAATGTCCGGCGGTGGTAATCGAAAAGGCGAATTGCGCCGAAGGGTTGGTTGACGGTTTTAATAGTTTTCAGGCGCAAAACGATCCGGAGGCGTTCGCCCGTAAAATCAAAGAAGCCCTTACCGATCAGGCGAGACTCCTGGAAGTAGGCAGGAATGCCCAACAAACACTCTGCCGGCACTGGGAGCAGGTGGTTGATGAGGTGGCGCTTAAATACCAAGCGCTCATCGACCAGTTTGCGCTGAAGAAGAAAAAGGTCTTCCGGTTGGCGTTATCCTAAAAATGGAATGCGGGTTTTAAGTTTCCGCGGACGGTTGTCTATGGTACAATTAGATTGAAAACAGGGAAAGGCGGTAGTGGCGTGTCGGATGAGAGATATGTGGCGATCGTTGGTACTCGCCATTATTTTGGCCGGAAGGTGTTTAAACCCGGACAGATTGTGAAATTGGTTAAGGAGCCGGAGAATAGCCTTGATGACGAAGCGATTCGCGTGGAGCTGAAACCGTTGGGGCAAGTCGGGTATGTTGCCAACAGTACGGAGACTGTGCCCCGGGGTTGTCAAAGCGCCGGCCGGATCTATGACACCTTCAATGATTATTGCTACGGCCGGGTCAAGTTTGTCACCAAAGAGACGGTGATCGTTGAATTGTTGGAGAAAGTAAGGATGCAGATTGTTCTGGTCGAAGAAGTAGACCTTAATCAAGCACGGTAATTGTGGGGATCACGCACTTTCAAATGATGACAAGGTCGACGCTCAGGTCGGCCTTCTCTTACATAGTGAGGCGTTTTTCAATTAGAGGAGGAGTTGCTTTGTTGGGGTATTATTTGTTGTTGGTGTTTGGGGTTTTCTGTTGTGCGACGGCTGTTATCTTTATTAAATTGGCCACCGGGATTGAACCGGTTACATTGTCGACGATCCGGTTGCTGACCGCCGCGCTCTTTCTCTTTCCGGTTTTCCTCCGTGATTACAAGCACGCGCGTGGACAGGTAACGCCAAAATCTTTGTTGGCTTCGTTCTGGCCTGCTTGTATGCTTGCCCTTCATTTTATTACCTGGCTGACCGCCGCCCGCTTAACACCGGCCGCGAATGCCAGTTTAATTGTGAATCTGGTTCCCTTGGTCATGCCGGCCCTGCTCTATATCTTCCTGCGCGAAAAGATTAGCCGGGTGGAAGCCTTTGCTACGGTGCTCGCTCTGATCGGGGTGAGTACTTTGGGTTTCTCCGATTTTAAGATTAACCCCGAGTTTCTGAAGGGGGATATTATTTGTTTTATTTCGATGCTCTTTTTCAGTACCTATCTGGTCTTAAGCCGGAAGAATGCGGAACGCGGGAGTTTTTGGCTCTACGTTGTACCGCTTTATTTCATCGCGGCGGTGCTCTGTTTTCTTACTGCTTTATTCTTGGAGGATCCGCTCCGTACATATGAAACAAAGGATCTCCTCTTCGGGCTGGCCCTTGGTTTGGTCCCGACCGTGATCGGGCATACCGTGATGAACTATGCCATGCAGCGTCTCCGCGGGCAGGTTGTGAGTATCTTTGTCATGCTCCAGTTTGTTTTTGCCGGGATCTTGAGTTATTTTATTTTTGGCGAGATTCCCAGTCGTACTTTTTACTTTGTCAGTCTTTTATTAACGCTAAGCGGGATTATGGTTACGATCGACCCTTCCAAATTACCATCTTTTCTAAGGGATTAGTATTCCTTTTCCAAGACAAAACGGTAAATGACATGGGCGACCCCGTCTTCGTCGTTGGAGAGGGTGATATAGTCCGCTTCTGCCTTGATCGCTTCCGGGGCGTTGGCCATGGCCACTCCAAGGCCGGCGTATTTGATCATGGAAAGGTCATTAAACCCGTCCCCGATCGCGATCATCTCCTCTTGTTTGATCCCGTAGATCGCCCCCAAGCGGGCCAAGGCTTTAGCCTTGGAGACTTCGTGGTCGACAAATTCGAGGAGGAAAGGCTGTGAGGTATGGTAATTGATCGTCGGGGTTAGAAACGGCCCGACCATTTCATGCCAGCGGTTAATGGTTTCAACTTCGTCACACCATAGTACTTTGGTGACTCCCTGCGCCAATAATGCCTCCAGATCAGTGATCGGCTGGGGCGGTGTTTTTGAAATCCTGCTATACTGGAGGGCGTTCTCATTAAGCGGGTCGGCATACAATTGGTTATTGACCCACAATAAATTGGTGGCGCCCAGGTGCTCGCCAAGGCGCATGACTGTTTTCACGTCCGCGGGTGACATTTTCTGGTCATAGAGGACTTCTTTGGATTTACCCTTCACGATCACCGCTCCGTTATACGTGATAAACGGCAGATCAAGATCGAGTTTCGCAATTAACGGTTCAACCCCTTGGATCGGCCGGCCGGTACAGATCGTAAAGATTACTCCCTGCTCTACGGCGAGGCGGATTGCCTTGAGGGTTTCACCGGTTAAATTTTTCTGGCTGTCCAGGAGGGTGCCGTCAATATCGGTGGCGATCAGTTTATACATTACAAATTCCCCTTTATGTAATCGATAATCGGTTATAACGCCAATAATTTGATTGTACCGTAAGAAGAAGGCGAAGGCAATCGGGGAAAAGTAACCTTCCGGTTAAGCGCCCCTTAAAAACCCGCTTTCAGTGGATGGTTGGAGTTGACGTATGCTTTAGGACAAGTTATTATAAAATATGGTAGAGGAAAGGAGTGGTTGGTAAAGTGGCGAAAAAAGTGGTTACTTTTGGTGAGATTATGTTGCGGCTTTCCCCCCCGGGCTATCAAAGGTTTGTACAAGCCGAGAGCTTTGACGTGGTTTACGGCGGCGGGGAGGCAAATGTGGCGGTTTCACTGGCCAATTACGGTTTGGACTCCTATTATGTTACAAAGGTTCCGGCGCACGAGATAGGCCAGGCAGCGGTAAATTCGTTACGCCGGTTTGGCGTCAAGACCGATTTTATCCTCCGGGGCGGAGACCGCTTAGGGATTTACTTCTTGGAAACCGGGGCGGCGCAACGGCCGTCGAAGGTGATCTATGACCGGGCCAATGCGGCGATTACGCAGGTTAAACCGGGTGAGTTCGATTGGGAACACATCTTCGAGGGTGCGAAGTGGTTCCATTTCACCGGAATCACACCGGCACTCGGTGATAATGTGGCCGAGGTTACTTTGGAAGCGCTGAAAGTAGCGAAGAAGAAAGGCGTAAAAGTAAGCGCCGATCTGAACTACCGGAAAAAACTCTGGTCACCGGAGAAAGCCAACCAGGTCATGAGCAAATTGATGGAGTACGTTGATGTGTCGATCGGTAACGAAGAAGATGCGGAAAAGGTCTTTGGGATCAAAGCGGCGGCCAGCGATGTGACAACCGGGCAACTAAATGAAGAGGGATACCGGGAGGTTGCCAAACAGCTGGCGGACCGGTTCGGCCTGGAGAAAGTGGCGATTACCTTGAGAGAAAGTTTGTCCGCCTCTGATAATAACTGGTCGGCTTTACTTTACGATGGTCAGAATTTCTACCGGTCAAGAACATACAAAATCCATATCGTCGACCGGGTTGGCGGCGGCGATTCCTTTGCCGGCGGGCTCATTTATTCCCTCCTGAACGGAAAATCCTCGGCGGAGGCTTTGGAATTTGCCGTGGCCGCTTCCTGTTTGAAACATAGTATTTTCGGTGATTTCAACCTGGTTTCGGTGGCGGAAGTTGAAACACTGGCCCAAGGGGATGCTTCCGGCCGCGTCCAAAGATAGGAAAAAGTTCATTTGGAGACTGGTATAACCTTCAGGTCGAATGTAACCGGCTCATGAAGAGCCGGAAAGCCTTGTTCCGGTAAAAAGAGAAAAAAAGGAGGTTGTATGATGAATAGGGAGCAGATCCTGCAGACGCTTGTTGAAACCGGTGTCGTGGCGGTTATTCGCGTTAATGATGCTTCTGAACTGGTAAATATTGCTGTTGCCTTGAATAAAGGCGGAATTAAAGGGTTGGAGATTACAATGACCTCGCCCGGAGCTTTGGAGGCGATTAAAGAAGCATCCGAACGGCTGGGAGACCAAGCGATAATCGGGGTGGGAAGTGTGCTCGATCCGGAGACAGCCCGGATGGCGATCATTGCCGGAGCCAAATTTGTTGTGGGGCCGATTCTTAATGAAGAGGTTATTAAACTTTGCCGCAGTTATAGTATCCCCTGTATTCCCGGGGCCTTTACACCGACCGAGATCTACAAGGCCTGGCGGGCCGGTGCCGATGTGGTTAAGGTTTTCCCGGCGACCAAACTGGGTCCGGCCTTCTTCAAAGATGTCCTTGGTCCTTTACCCCAGGTTAAGCTGACGCCGACCGGCGGGGTTAATCTGGAGACGGCGGGAGACTTTATCAAAGCCGGTGCCGTCTTTGTCGGGGTAGGGAGCGCTTTGGTCGATAAGAAACTGGTGGCCGCCCAGAAATGGGACGAGTTGAGCGCCCTGGCGGCAAAATATATAGAAGTCGTCAAAGCTGCCCGGCAGAAATAACCTTGGGAAAGCCCCGTTTCCACGAGTGGGAAACGGGGTTTTTTGCTCAATAATGTTATGTTAAAAGTGTAAAGAAAGTACCAATTTGTCCGCCTTTATGTTAGAATAAGGCTAGAAATTTATCGTAAAAATGGGACAAAAATATCGGTGACGGTGATTTAAGATCTAAAGGAATTCTTGTAAAAAACCGATATTTAAGTTAGTCAAGTGAACAACTGAATCGATAAGGGCAAATCTTGCGAAAGCAAGAGACGCAAAGCTACGGGTCTAAAGCTTTATTTCCAGCCATGACCGCCGGGCTACCGAAATGAGGTTGTTTTTTTGTCCCCTTTTTTCAAAAGAATGATTTTTTGCAAGCACGAAGCGTTAGTTGCTAAGGGGGTTAAGACGGGTGAAAAGGATCCTGATTGTGGATGATTCCGCCTTTATGCGACTGTCACTTAAAAATCTCCTGGAAGGAAACGGTTATGAGGTGGTCGGGGAGGCCGAAAATGGGCTCGTCGGCGTCGAGAAGTATAAAGAACTCAATCCGGATATTGTTACGTTGGACATCACGATGCCGGAGATGGACGGCTTAACGGCGCTCAACGAAATTATGCAATTTGACCCCAATGCCAAAGTGGTTATTGTCTCGGCGATGGGTCAGGAAGCGAATGTCCGCCAGGCGGTGCTCAACGGTGCCAGCAATTTTATTGTCAAACCATTCACCACTGAGCATGTTCTGAGGGCTTTAGACAGATTATAAGCCGGATTACAGCGTTTTATATATATGATTCTTTTGGAGGAGAAGGGAAAAAGATCATCTTTCAACGGAGCGTGTCGAACTAACCGGTGCGATCTTGGGAGGAGTTTTTCATGTCTGGGATAACGCGTGAAGCTATGTTGGAAATGTTTATCTACGAAACAGTCCAACTGTTGGAGAAACTTGAGGAGATCACAATTCGTAGTGAGCAGACAAAGGCGTATTCCCCCGAGGAGCTTAATGAGCTGTTCAGAGTGATGCATACGATTAAAGGTTCCGCGGCGATGATGGAATATCAGCAGATCTCCCGGCTTGCTCATTCGTTGGAGGATCTTTTTCATTTTATCCGGGAAGAAAAACCGGTGGAGATTGATTTTTCAGCGTTGACGGATCTGATTTTAAAGGGCAAAGATTTTATCAAAAGGCAACTGACCGGTTTTGAAGCCGGGACCGACCATGAGGAGGACTCCGAAGTACTGGTCGCAGAGATCCGTAGTTTTTTGGAGGATCTGAAAAATCCGAAAACGCTCCCGGAGGAGACCGGGGATCCCGCTCCGGAAAGTGATGCCCCGGAGCAAGAGGAGAGCCTGGGGATATGGGGTGAAAACAGGCGTTACAAGGTAGTTGTTTTCTTTGATGAAGATTGCCAGATGGAAGAAGTGAGAGCTTATGCGCTTCTCCATCAGATTAAAGATTTGGTCAGTGATATTTCGTATTTGCCCTGGGATATTACTGACGGGAGTAACGCCAGGGAGATCATCCAAAAAGAAGGATTTACGATCTTTTTCCGGACCGAAAACCCGGAAGCGGTCCACCAAAGATTGCTGGCGACCTCCTTCCTGAAGAGCCTTTCGTTTGAAGCAGTCGATAAGCAGGAAAGCAACCCGGAGGTGCTGCCGGAAGAGGAGCCGGTCAAAACCGGCCCCGCAGTACAAGAGGCAGATAAGGTTGAACAGCAGAAGGACGAACAACACCGGGATGACCATAGCGTTGCTGCCGGTAAGCCCCGTCAGCAGAGCTTTATTAGCGTCAGTATCACAAAACTGGATGAATTGTTGAACTTGGTGGGGGAGATGGTGATCGCGGAGGCGATGGTTGTCCAGAACCCCGATCTGAAAGATTTGCGGTTGGACAACTTTGAAAAATCCGCCCGGCAACTGAATAAGATCACCAGTGAAATCCAGGATATCGTGATGTCGATCCGGATGGTCCCCCTTTCGGCCACCTTTCATCAACTCAACCGCATTGTCCGTGATATGAGCCGTAAACTGAACAAGGAGATCCAGTTGGAGATTATCGGAGAAGAGACGGAAGTCGACAAGAACGTAATTGAGCATATCTCGGATCCCTTGATCCATCTTATCCGGAACGCCATTGACCATGGCATTGAGACGCCGGCCGAGCGCGCCGCGGCCGGGAAGCAGGCCTGTGGGAAAATAACCTTGGAAGCGAAAAATGCCGGCGGCGATGTGCTGATTATTATCAAAGACGACGGCCGGGGGTTGGACCGGGATACCATCCTGAAAAAAGCAAAGGAACGGGGGCTGATCCCGCAAAACAACAAAGAACTGAGCGACCAGGAGATTTTCAATTTAATCCTCCTTCCCGGTTTTTCAACGAAGGACAAGGTCAGTGAGTATTCGGGACGCGGCGTCGGGATGGACGTGGTGAAGAAAAATATCGAACGGATTGGCGGTTCCGTTACGGTTGTCAGTAAACCGGGCCAGGGGACAATGTTTGTTTTAAAAATTCCTTTGACCTTGGCGATTATTGACGGGATTAACATTAAAGTCGGCAAGACCTGTTTTACCATTCCGACGATCGGGATCCGGAGCATCTTTATGCCGCCGGAGCATGATATCACAATTGATCCCGATGGCAATGAATTGATTATGCTGAGGGGGGAGTGCCATCCGATTCTCCGGTTGCACCAGTTTTATAAGGTCCAAACCGAGAAGACGGATTTCTCCGCGGGGATCTTTATCATGGTCGAACAGGATGGAAAAACCGCCTGTTTGTTTGCTGATGAGCTTTTGGGCCAACAACAAGTAGTTATCAAGTCGTTACCCAATTATGTCCGGCAGCTCAAACAATTGCGGGGGATCGCCGGTTGTACCCTCCTTGGTGACGGGAGTATCAGTCTGGTGCTTGATCTCTCCGGGTTGCTGGACGCCTTTATTGCCAGCTGACTTTTTGTTTTGGCCTTGCCCGGTGACGATGCACAGCTTCAATAAAAAGAAAGATGGATAGGGGAGATGAGAAGATGGCTGATCTTATCACCCAGGACCTTTTTAATGGGGAAGAAGATACGCAGAAAGATAAATACCTCACCTTTACCATGGGGAATGAGGAATACGGGATTGACATTAAGTATGTACGGGAGATTGTCGGTTTACAAGAGATCACCGAGGTTCCCGAATTACCGCCTTATGTCAAGGGGATTATCAATCTAAGAGGAAATATCATTCCGGTGATCGATGTGCGCCTCCGTTTTAAAAAGCCCGCAATCGAATATAACGACCGGACCTGCACAATTGTGATCGACGTCCAGGGCATTGCCGTTGGCTTGATTGTGGATGCCGTCGCAGAAGTTTTAACAATTCCAGAACAAGATGTGGTGACCCCGCCCCAACTTGGAAACAGCCAGAGCCATTTTATCAAGGGGATCGGTAAAGTAGGGGATCGGGTGAAACTTTTGCTGAACTGCGAAAAGCTATTAAACGACCAGGAACTCGACGAGATAAGCAAGTCTCTCCTTGAAGTGGAATAATATTCCTTTTGGTGACACGGAGGTAATGAAGATGAAGAGCAAAGGGTTAATCCGGTCATTGCGGGGGAAAATGTTGCTGCTGATGATCAGCATTGTCCTTGTTGCCGGCGGAGTTATTACAGCGATTTCTATTTATTCGATGCAGAACCAGATGGAAGAACAGATCGCTGAGAAGCAAATGCTGCTGGCGGAGTCGTTTGCCGAGTTTGTCCGGCAGTTTTTTGATGACGCGCAAGGAATGATGAGAACAGCGGCCCGCCTCCCGGATGTGCGTAATATGGGTTCGGTCTCCTTTATCAACGAAATTGACAAAGGGGTCTCCGATGGCTGGGATTATATTAAGCGGCGAACCCTGCGAAATATGATCCAGGACTACGGCAACTTTACGTACATGCAGCAGGTGATCCCCGAGGGGATCAATCTCCTGATCGAGCCTTACGAATACCAATTAAGTTTGGAAACAATGGATATGAGTACTTATGATTGGTTTACGGGCGCGGTCAGTAAAAGAGAGAGTTACGTTTCGGCGGTCCATATCAGTCCGTCTTTGCAACAACCGGTGGTTGCTTTTGCCCAACCGCTGATTAATGATGAGGGACAATTGCTCAGCGTTTTGGCCGGGGTGATGACCCTGGACCGTTTGAACAACCTCTGCGCGGAATTAACTTTTGGTGAAACCGGCTATGCCTTCTTAGTGGACCAACGTGGCGCCTGTGCGGCACATATTGATGAGCAGTTAACGAGCAATATTACAAGCCTTGTAGAGATCCCGATGGTGCAAAAGGTGATGGCCCGGGAAACCGGGGTCGGCCACTTTTTGGATCCGCGAAGCGGGAAAGAGGTATTGTCCGCCTATACGCCGGTTGGTGATACCGGTTGGGGACTGATTGTCGTGCAGGATGTCAAAGAAGCTTTCGCCCGTGTCCAGGAGACCAGGGCGATCATCTTGGGCGTTGCCATCCTTCTCTTGGTTACCGCCGTTGTCGTCGCAATCCTGGTCGCCAACAGTATCACCGGCCCGATCAATCTGTTGGATGCGGAAGTGGAAAAGATGAGCGAAGGCGACTTGACAGGCGAAATCAAGATCAATTCGCATGATGAAATCGGTAATTTCGCCAGGCATTTCAATAAACTGATCGCCAACCTCAACGTCGATCTAATGAATGTCAATGCCGCGGCCGAACAAGTCGCTGCCGGCGCCAATCAGTTAGCCGTCTCCAGCCAGTCACTGTCGCAGGGGACTACCGAACAGGCCAGTTCAATCCAGGAAATTACGGCGACGATCAGCGAAATCGCCGCCCAGACCAAGGAGAACGCCTACCATGCCGGCCAGGCGAACGAACTCACCCTGCAAGCAAGGGAGCTTGCCGTCCAGGGGAACCGGCAGATGCGGGAGATGGTTAAGGCAATGGCCGACATCAATAATGCCGCCGCCAATATCTCCAAGGTGATTAAGGCGATTGACGATTTGGCGTTCCAGACCAACATCCTGGCGCTCAACGCTGCGGTGGAAGCAGCCCGCGCCGGCCAGCACGGAAAAGGATTTGCGGTCGTGGCGGAGGAGGTTAGGAATCTGGCGGCACGCAGCGCGAATGCGGCGAAAGAAACGACCGGGATGATAGAAGATTCGATCAACAAAGCGGCGACCGGGATGAAGATCGCCGAGGAGACCGCGGAAGAGTTGAACAAGATTGAACAGGCGGTGAATGAGGCCGCTGCTTTGGTGGCCAAGATTGCTTCGGCCTCCAATGAACAAGCCGCCGGCATTACCCAGATTAATCAGGCGATTGATCAAGTGTCGCAGGTCGTCCAGAATAACTCGGCAACTGCGGAAGAAACGGCCTCGGCCAGCGAGGAATTGTCCAGTCAGGCCGAGTTAATGAAGAACGCTATCCGGAAATTCAAACTGAAAAAAGGAACTTATTCGTATGGGAATGCGAACGTTTTCGCGCTGGAAACGGACCGTCAACACGAAGAGTTACCGGAGACGGAAAGCTTTTATCCCTTTTACCGTCCGGAAGAAATAATGGGTGAAGCGCCAGAGGCTGATGGGGATAATTCTCCGGGTAGTCCTGGCCGGAGTGAGGGTCATTACGGAAAATACTAATAAATGATGAGCGAAAATGATGACGATCTCTGAGCAAGAATTTGCCAAACTGGTTGCCTATGTGAAAAAGAATTACGGGGTTGATTTAACCCGGAAAAAGAGCCTGGTGGTCGGGAGACTGCAGAACTATCTCGCCAAGAACAATTTCGATAGTTTCTCCGCTTTTATTAAATACGTCCTCACCGATCAGACCGGGACGGCGGCCAATCTTTTGGTCAACCGGTTGACCACCAACCATACTTTCTTCATGCGCGAACCGCAGCATTTTAACTTTTTGCGCGAGGTCGTCCTGCCCTATTTGGTCAAAAAAGAAATAGGCAGCAAGGACCTGCGGATTTGGAGCGCCGGCTGTTCGACCGGGGAAGAACCCTATACGATTGCCATGACGATTGCGGACTATTTTCGGATAGAGAAGGAAGCCTGGGATACAAAAATCTTGGCCACTGATATTTCGACGAAGGTACTGGACATTGCGGTCGCTGGAGTCTATTTAAATGAAAAGTTGCGCATGGTCCCGGCAACCTGGCGGCGGAAGTATTTTAATCAGATCGATGAGGAAAAAAGCGAAGTAAAGGAAGCAATCAAAAAGGAAGTGATCTTCCGTCAATTTAACCTGATGGAAAAGGTGTTCCCTTTTAAGAAGAGATTTCACGTTATTTTCTGCCGGAACGTCATGATCTATTTTGATACCAAAACCCAAATTGAGCTGGTTAACCGTTTTTATGAGTGGCTGGAAACCGGTGGATACCTCTTTATCGGCCACTCCGAGACCATGAACCTGAAGGCAACTAAATTCCGGTATGTCTGTCCAGCAATTTACAGAAAAGAAGAGGAAAAGCCGCACAGTTTAAACGCGCCAGATATCATGCACCAATCACTCTCTAGTTCTGGAAGGTGGTAACATGGAGATCGTCGTAGGCATCGGAGAGTCTGCCATTTCGGATCATCAGGATGATATCTTAAAAATTATCGGTTTGGGACCGTGTGTTGCCGTTTCCGTTTATGCGTTGCGCCGCCAGGTCCTGGGGTTGGCCCATATACCTTTGCCTTACGCCAATCCGGATGCCGATCCTTTCACTTTACAGCTTGGCCGTTATGTAAACACGGCTCTCCCGGCGCTTCTCAATAAAATGAAAACAAAATTTCAATGTTTAAAAAGTGAGCTCAGCGCCTGTATTATTGGTGGCGCCCAGTCGGCGCAGCCCAATGACCTATACAAGATCGGGGAAAAGAATGTAGAAGCGGCAAAAAATATTCTCGCCCGCTATAACCTTCCTTTCACCGAATTCGATACGGGCGGGAACTATGTCCGGAGTTTGGCAATCGATGTGGCGACCGGTTCGATTATGTTAAAGCGCTTTCGTTCGGCGCCGCCTCAGGACGAGACGGATTGTTACCATTTCGCAAGCAGCCGGGGGATGCACAAAGAAGGGATCGACTGCCATGTCTTCTCCATTCGTCATCCTCTCCCAAAAACTTTCTAACAGTACAACCGGTGAAAACAGACAAACGGGCAACCCCTTTCCAATGTTGCGGGAAGGGGTTTTTCCGATTCGGTTACCAAATGTTTATTACTTCTTACTTGTTATATTAATAACAAGTATGTTAGATTATCTATGAAAAAGCCTATTTTCTTTGCATAAAACAACTGAATCGACAAGGGCAAATCTTACGAAAGTAAGAGACGCAAAGCTACGGATCTAAAGCTTAGCATGGACTGTTAAGCCATGACCGCCGGGCTACCGAAAGGAGGTTGTTTTTTGCTTGGCTATTTTCAAACAAGGGGGACAGGGGTAGGAGGCGCGGCTTGCGGGAAATAAGCAAGTTTCAAGGGAGAACCGGTTTAGGAGGTAAATTCGGTGAAGAAGGTATTGATTGTGGATGATTCCGCATTTATGCGACTGACCTTAAAAACCTTACTGGAAAAAAATGGTTATGAAGTGGTCGGCGAAGCCGAGAATGGGAAAATCGGCGTGGAGAAATATAAAGAGCTCAGGCCGGACATTGTAACGCTGGACATCACCATGCCGGTAATGGACGGCTTAACGGCACTCTTTGAAATCAGGCAATATGACCAGGAGGCCAAAGTCGTGATTGTTTCGGCGATGGGCCAGGAAGCAAATGTCCGGCAAGCAGTGCTCTACGGCGCGAAGAACTTTATTGTTAAACCCTTCACCAATGACCATGTGCTGAAAGCCCTGGCCAAGTTATAACGCGCAGATATTCCGGCAGGGCTTGCGGCTAATGCTTTATTCATTGCGGACCCGGTTGACCAGGGAGTGCAGGGGCTGGGAGCCGCCGGCCATTAAAGCCGCGGTAAGAATACTGTCGATTAAGGGCTCCGCCTCCATTCCCAAACCGCCGGCGAATAATCTGAACTTCGGATTGGACAAGGCCAGTCCCAGGCTGAACGCGAAGATCAAAAACAGGGTAAGGTAAGTGCGAAGATTAAAACCGCGGGCTTCTGAACCGTTTGGACTGGAAGCCGGCATTAACGGGATGAACAGGTTCTCCAGGATCCGTTCGAAGATAAAGGTAACGACCGTGATTAAAATGAGGTAAGAGAGGAGTTGGTCAAGATTGTTCACGGTTTGACCCTCCTTTTCCTGGCAAGAAGTGTCTAACTTACTAATTTTACTTAAAAATGGAATATCCTTCTTTTTTTATAAGCGTTCTGATGGCTAGTTCTTTTCTTCGCCAAAACCATCCTTGGCGGAGAGGTTGACTCAAACTTATTCATGGTACTTTATGCCACAATTGGCCCAATAATACCTCCCGGGGATAAAAAAAAGAGACCGTTTCGGGTCTCTTTTTTGGCATGGGCACCGTGCTGCGTGCTCAGGACTCTTTTTGGAGGAAAAGGATCCCGACGGTTCCGGGACCGCAGTGACTGGAGATGACCGCCCCGGCTTCCGTAATTACTACTTCCTGTGCCAGGTTCATCTCCCGCAGCCGTTCGGCGAGGGATGCCGCGGAGTCATGGTCATGGCAGTGGGTCACCGAGATCCAGCGGTCGTCAATCAGCTCTTTCTCCTCGGTGGCCCATTCGAGCAGGCGGTTGTTGGCTTTGGCTTTGCTTCCCCGGAATTTCTCGGCCATGATCAACTTACCGCCCACCACTTCAATCCGGGGATGAATCTGTAAAACATTGCCGATGATCGCTTGGGTCCGGGAGAGGCGCCCGCCTTTGTAGAGGAAGTCCAGCGACTCAACGATAAATGAGGTTTTAATCCGCGGGGCCATGGTACGCAGGCGTTCCGCGACTTCCTTCAGGGCCATTCCTTTCTGCACCATCTCGGCGCCGTGCAAGACGAGGAGGCCAATCCCCATTGAAAGGTTTCTTGAATCAACCAGTTCGATCGGTACGCCGCTCAACTCTTGGGCGGCCAAGGAAGCCGAAGCAAAGGTGCCGGACAAATCGGAGGAGATGCCGATATACAGTATTTCATGGCCTTCCGCGGCGATCCGGCGGAAGAGTTCAAGGAAATCAGCCGGTGAAGGTTGCGCCGTTTTCGGGAAAACAGAAGAAGTCTTGACTTTTTCCAGAAACTCCTGCGGGGTTAAGTCTTTACCGTCCAAATAGACCTGGTCACCGAAGTTGACCGATAACGGGATTACTTCAATGGAATACCGTCTTAATAATTCCGGGGAGAGGTCAGCCGTTGAATCGGTGACAATTTTAATCGACATTTTTCACGCCTCCCAAAGGAATGTTTGGTTACCAGAGAATAAATCTTGTAAAAAAGAAGATCATTCCGGTTTTTTCACATAAGTAATACAGAACGTACCGGGCCCACAGTGGCTGGAGATAATTGCTCCGACCTGGGTGACAATGTATTCTTTCGCCAAGCCTAATGGACGGAGCTCTTCAATGATTGCTTCCGCTTCCCCCGGATCATAGCAGTGGGGAATACCCATCCACTCCGGATCGATGCGCGCGGTGTCCTGCAGCGCCCATTGGATTAAGCGAGTGCGGGCTTTTGCTTTGGTGCCGCGGATTTTTTCGGCGACGACCAGTTTGCCGTCGACAATCTCGATCCGGGGATGGATACTTAAGATATTACCGACGACGGCTTGGGTTTTACTTAGACGGCCACCCTTATACAGGAATTCGAGCGTATCAACGACAAAGGAGATTCGCACCAAGGGAACAAGCCGGTTCACCTCTTCGGTGATCGCGCGAAGGGGAAGGCCTTGCGCGCGGAGACGGCAGGCGTGTAAGACGAGGAGCCCCAACCCGAGTGAAAGGTTACGGGAGTCGATAATCGAAATTTTCTGCGGGTCCAGTTCTTCGGCGGCGAGAAGGGCGGAAGAGATCGTCCCCGAGACCTCGGAAGAGATCCCAAGAAAAATCAGTTCGTCCCCTTGCTCCAGGATCGGTTGGAAGACCCGGCGGAAATCTTCGGGGGTCGGTTGCGAAGTTTTCGGAAAGACCGGCCCCGCTTTCACCTTCTCCAGAAAGCTCTCCGGGGTTAGATCAATGCCGTCGCGGTATACCTCTTCCCCGAAATGCACATAAAGGGGGACCGTCTTAATCTGATAACGGTCTTTTAGTTCTTGGGGAAGGTCGGCTGTGGAGTCGGTAATAACCTGAATCGCCACTCTTTCACCTCCTAACTGCAAATTGGCCTTAAAATACTGATCAATTCGCTAAAATAAGTTTTAAATCCTGCTTTAACCGGCGATCCGCAGGACGGTTGGCGGCTGTGATCGTCGAATCCTGCAGTTTTTTCACGAGTTATGCGGGGCTTTGCCGGAAAAAGGCGGCAAAAAAATTATAAAAAAGCAGGCTTTAGCAGCCTGCCAGTAAAAATACAAATCTTCGGGAATTTTCCTCTGAAATATTCGTTATCTTGGGTGGAAGTGTTATAATTAAAGAAATAAGGTAAAAGCATATGAAAAAAAGAGGAAGGGTGTGGTCAATTTGCACCAGCTTGACGAGTTAATGACGGAGTTGGTCCAAATGGGGGAGAGAGCGAAAAAGGTTGTCTCACGTGCAATCGATGCCTTAGTGAACCGTAATTACCAAGCGGCCCTGGAAATCATTAATGAAGATGATATCATCGACAATCAGCTGATTGTGATTGAAGAGAAAACCACCAGGCTGCTTGCGGAAGAGAACCTTCATGGGAAGGAGCTTCGTTGCTGCCTTTCCATTTTTAAACTCGCAAAGGATCTTGAGCGGATCGGAGACTATGCCAACAACATTGCCAAGATCGCTTTAGAATTGAAGCATGAAGAATACATCAAACCATTGACGCATCTCTCCCAAATGTCACATCTCGTCGTCAATATGCTCGAGGTTGCCCTGCAGTCTTTCTTTGACGGAAATGCAGATTTGGCGGAAGCCGTCTGCCGGAGGGATGAAGAGGCAGATAATCTTTATGAAATGATTTACGATGAGTTGAACCTGTTGTTGACTGACTCCGGTGCTCTGAAGCATGTGCAGCAAGCAATCCGTTTTCATATGGTTGCCCGCTTCCTTGAACGGGTTGCCGACCATGCCACCAATATTAGTGAAGAGACGATCCTCTTGCACACCGGTAAGCGCGTCAAGTACTGATCAAATGGAAGGATGAACCGGCTGACCGCGCTTTCTTTATTTTTTAGGAGATCCGCGGGATGCGGATCTTGTCACCAACGACCAGTTGGCGGGGATCCAAGGCCGGGTTATGACGGAAGATGGTGAGCAGGGGAACATGATAGCTGGTTGCTAACCGGTAGAGGGTGTCACCCTTTTGGATCGTATGGATAATCCAGCGATCGCCGGGTGCCGTGAAGCGGTAATTCCGCGCCCGGTATTTATGGAGCCGCAATTTACGATCACCACTTTAACGGTTTATTTCAGGGAATTGCCAGACCGGCGCTTCGATTTTTGTGCCGCCACGGGCAAGCAATTCCCTCCTTTTATTGTATGTACGCACCGCAATACTCAGACTTCCCGCCGGGCAGTTTCTTGGGAAATTACTTTTCCAGCAGGAAAATGCGGATGAAGCGGGAAATTTAACAGAGATACAATCCCCTTAATAAGTAGGAGCGGATCTAATGAGGAAACAACGTTTGTCTATCATGATCAACATCAGTATGCTCTTGCTGGTGATGGTCTTTTTGACAGCATCCGGTTGGGCGATGGAGGATGAGGAGTCGAGTTCTCCCAGTTCGACGATTGGTGTCATTGATCTGGAGAGGATTAAGAAAGATGCGCCCCATTTTATCATGCTGAAGGACGAAGCGGAGAAAGACCAGCGGGAACTGGCGGAGTATGTCGCGCAGGTGCTCGCCGAGCACCAACGGAAAATAAACGAACTGGTCAACAAGCAAACCGGCCTTGAAGCCGGGCAGCAAGTAGCTTCTTCCGGAGATGAGACCGTCAACCGCCGTACACAGGAATTGGCCGCCGAGACGCAGCGGCTGATCGACCAGAAGAAGCAGGAAATAGCGGCGCGACAAGAAAAACGCGAAGCAGCCGTCTATGAAGAATTTCATGCTGTCCTGGCGAAGGTGGCCAAAGATAAAAACCTGGATTGTATTTTGCTGAAGACCGGTTTTCAAGTCGGCGGGAATGATGTAACCGACCAGGTCTTAAAGACCTGGAAGAACTGGGGATTGAACTTCTGGCAACGGTTGAAGCGCTTCTTCACCGGCAGTGCTGGAAAGACTGGACAAAAAGAGGCGGAGGCGGCAGCCTCCGGGCAACAACAATAAAGGAGTTTGGAACGATGGGCAACGGATTGTCGGCAAAAAAAGTCTTAATTACGGGTGCTTCTTCCGGGATTGGTCTGGCAACAGCGCTGACCTTGGCCCGCCAGGGTTATCAAGTATGGGGTACGACGCGCAATCTTTCCAAGGTCGGAACTTTGGTGCAGGCGGTGGATGCAGAGGTGAAACTGATTCCCGTACCAAGCGCTGATGCCGATCCGGCCGCCGGCTTAACCGATGCCGGGCCGGTGGTCAGGTTTATCCAGATGGATGTGACCGACGACCAATCGGTGCAGGCCGGCTTCGCCCACTTCATGGCGGCGGCCGGCGGGATTGATATTTTGATCAATAATGCAGGGTATGGCGTTTTTGGCCCGCTGGAGGAGTTTCCCCTGGCGAAGAGCAAGGAGATCTTTGAGACCAATTACTTTGGCGCGTTACGTTTAATCCAACAAGTTGTGCCGGTGATGCGGGCCCAGCGGCATGGCCTGATCATTAATATTACTTCGTTGGCGGCCCGTTTTGTCATCCCCTTCCAAGTTCACTATTCGGCGACGAAATTCGCTTTGTCCGCCTTGACCGAAGGTTTGCGCCAGGAACTGCGCCCGTTTGGGGTGAAGGTGGTCGCCGTGGAGCCGGGGGATATCAAAACAAACTTCAATGATGTGACCGTCTTCGGGATCGGGGAGGACTCGCCCTATAAAAAATGGGCGGACCGCTGCTGGCACACGATTGATGTTAACATGCAGAAGGCGCCCGCGCCCCAGGTTATTGCTGACCGGGTCTTGAAGATTATCCAACAAGCCAATCCGCGCCCCCGCTATGCGGCCGGTGATTTTCTGTCGACGAAGTTCCCGGCGATTGCGCGCTTTGTCACTGACCGCTTCCGGGAGAAGATGATCCGGCTCTTTTACAACATCGATTTCCGGTGAAAGAACAGCCCTCTTACGTACGGACGGGCTGCGCGGTTTTCCTCTGCCTGTGCCAGCGGAAATGGCCGTCCTTATAAAGCCCTGCATTCAATGGTTGAAAAAAGAAGAGCCCCGTCTTTACCAGACGGGGCTGATTTCTTCGGCAACCGCTATTATGCCGGGATGATCTCCAGATCCTTTCCGACCTTGGCAAAGATCTGTAACGCCCGTTCGATATGTGCTTCTGTATGGGTGGCCGTCAGACTGGTCCGGATCATCGTGGCATCGGCCGGTACCGCCGGCGCCACCACCGGGTTCACGTAGACACCGTTCTCAAATAAGACTTTACAGGCGTAGAAGGTCTTATTCATATCGCCGACGAGGACCGGGATGATGGGGGTGATTCCCTCACTGACCGTAAAGCCGATTTTTTTGAGGCCGGTGCGGAATTGGTCCGCAATTTTCAGCAGGTGTTGGCGGCGTTCGGGTTCGGTCTCGATGATTTCGAGTGCCTTCAAGGCAGCGCCGGCCGCCGCCGGGGTCATACTGGCCGTAAAGATTAACGGCCGGGAGACGTGTTTCACATAATGGCAGACCGGTTCGGAGGCGACGAGGAAACCGCCGAGCGAAGCAAAGGACTTGCTGAAGGTTCCCATGATCATGTCAACCTCGTCTTCCAGACCGAAGTACTCGGCGGTCCCCCGGCCGTTCTTCCCAAGCACCCCGATGCCGTGGGCATCGTCGACTAAAATCCGGGCATTGTACTTGCGGGCCAGGCGGACAATCTCCGGAAGATTTGCCAGGTCGCCCTCCATGCTGAAGACGCCGTCGGTGACAATCAGTTTCGGGCTGTCCGTCCCGAGCTTTTGCAGGAGTTTCTCCAGATCATCCATGTCATTGTGCTCATATTTGAACATTTTGGCGAAGGATAGCCGGCAACCATCGTAGATACTGGCATGGTTGGCCCGGTCACAAAGGATGTAATCGCCGCGGCCGGCAATGGCTGAGATGATGCCCAGATTGGCGAGGAAACCGGCGGAGAAGAGGAGGGCGGACTCTTTCCGCATAAAGCGGGCTAACTCTTTCTCCAGGGTGACATGGAGATCCAGCGTACCGTTGAGAAAGCGCGACCCGGAACACCCGGAGCCGTATTTTTCCGTTGCGGCAATGGCGGCTTGTTTCACCCGGGGGTCACTGGTTAGCCCCATATAGTTGTTCGAGCCAATCATTAAGACATTCTCCCGGTTGCTCATTGTCACTTCGGTGTCCTGGCCGGTCTGCAATTCGTGGAAGTAAGGATAAAGACCGGCGGCGATCGCTTCTTTGGCGTCAGTAAACTGATAACATTTGTCAAATAAGTCCATTTTCCGATTACACCTCGTTTTTTGATGATCAATAATTATAAGAGCGAAAATGCTTCATTTATTATTCGTGAACAACCGGACAACTCCTGCTATTAACTTCCATTTAACCCGCGAACGTGGTCAGGAAATTTTTAACCGCGCGTGAAAGTCTTTTCCTTACAGGCTTGGCCAAGAAGAACCCGGGCTTGGCTCTTTTCGCCCTCACCGGAGAAGCATTCTTATTGAGAAATTCTTAAAAGGTCGCTGATCACATCTTCCTTCAACGCTGTGATCTGTTGCCAATCCATACAGGCGGTATAGTATTTTTCCAGTTCGGTATGGAGTGTTTTCGCTTTGCGCAGCCAATTCATACTCCGCTCCAACAGGTCGAGGTAGACCAGGCGGGCTTCTTTGACCGTTTCCTGGCTTAACGGGCTGTACTGGTTGACAAAACCCGCCGTCTCAATCCGCTCCCCGTTTTGTTCGGGGCAGAACTGATGGGGCCAGTGGGAACTCACAACGGCGATTTTGAGCTTTGGCAGGTATAAGTGTTCAATCCGTCTGGGATCTAAAGCACAATGGTAGACTTCGGCGGCGAGTCCGTATTCCAGGGTGGTGGCGACCAGGCGTTCCAGGATAAAACTCTGCCCGGAGCCCGGCGGTCCGTCCAAAGCATAGATTTTGCCGGCGCCGGCGCAGATTGATTCCAGGAAATTGACCGGTCCTTCCGGGGTGATCGCGCTGGCAAAAAGGTGGCGGAGGGTGCCCGGTTTTCCGCTCGGCCGATGCTGCGCAAAGATCTCTTCCTTCAGCCTGAAGTAGACTGGTAACCAGGACTCACCGGCCAAACGGGTGCGGTTGGTGGCTTCCCAATGCTGATAAACCCCTTTGGCTGCGGCCAGATAAACATAAGCCCGTTCAAAACAGGATTTTTTCTTGGCGGCGGTCTCCAGGATCTTTTCTTTGGCTGCTGTTAAAGGGGTTTCATCCCAATAGGCGCCGAGATTGATGATCTGATCAACCACTCCCGGGTGGACCGGATCCATAATATGGGGTGCGGTGCCGTCAATCAAACCGGCTTTCAAGGCCGGGATTGCCACCCCGTCGAGGGAATTGGGATCGGAAGAACAGTGAAAAAACTCCAGCTCAAAACCATGAGCCAACATGACTTGGGCAACTTCACGCATAAAGGTTGATTTCCCTGTTCCCGGACCGCCTTTCAGAAGGTAAAGGCGGCGCGCATCAGGGCCCATGATCTGATCATAGAATGAATAGAAACCTTCACCGGTGTTGCCACCGGCGAAAAAATGCCTGACCCGTTCCGTTTTGCTGCTCAATAGTACTCCTCCTTGCGCACAGGATGATTTAAGCCTAGTCGTGATATAAATATGTTTCCGTTTTCGGGAGAGTGCTATTGACAAAACCCCGGGCGCATAGTATAGTATACCCAGTAGGGTATATAAAGGAGGGAAGTAAGGTGCAGCTTCTGCAACGGAAAAGGATCCTGTTCCTCGTCTTGCTTATCGTCGTCTTGGCGTTTGTTGGGTTTACCTTTTTCACGAACGGTCAGGATGAACCGGAAGAACCGCGGGTCGGGAAAATTTCCCCGAATTTCCGGCTCCCGGATTTATCAGGGCGGATGGTTGAGTTAAAAGCCGTTTACCCCAAAAACCGGGTCACCCTGGTGAATTTCTGGGCAACCTGGTGCGGTCCGTGCCGGGTGGAAATCCCGGAGTTTAACCGGATCTACCAGGAATACCGGGGGAAGGGTCTGGAGATTCTCGCCGTGAATACCTGGGATGAAAGTAAACCGGAAAGCATCAAAACCTTTGTCGAGCAGGCGAAGATGGAGTTCCCCATCCTGTTGGATACGGAGTGGAAAGTGGCGACGCAGTATGGGGTGAGGGGGATTCCGACGACGGTGATCATTGGCCCCACCGGCCACATTCAGGAGATTATCGTTGGCATGACGACCTACCAAAGACTAAAGGAGCGCCTGGAAAAACTTTTGTGAGCTTTTTGCAGGTAAAGAGCTCTTCCGTGGTGCGGAGAGTAAACCGCGTGAAAGGGGAATGCGCATGGAAACCCCCAGCCTGGTCATTGCTTTTCTGGCTGGCCTTCTCTCCTTTTTCTCACCGTGTGTCTTGGCAATTGCCCCCGGGTATCTTGCCGTCCTGACCGGAACGGTCCCGGCAGCTGGGGAGGAAGAAGAAAAAAGGGACGCCCAAAGAATGATCCTGGCGTCAGCCCTCTTTATTCTGGGATTTACCTTGGTTTTTGTGCTTTTGGGGACGGTCTTTTCCACACTCGGACACCTGGTTGCCCGGTGGCGGGGTCTCTTTTTAAAGGTTGGCGGTTTATTCCTGGTTTTTCTCGGTTTAAACCAATGGGGAGTTTTCCGCCTTTTCGCTTTGCAACAAGAGTTCCGTTTTCATCTCAAGCAACCGCTCACCGGGGCCTTCGGGTGGTTGATGACCGGTGTGACCTTTGCTTTTGGCTGGACCCCTTGTGTGGGGCCGATTTTGGGAATGATCCTTACCCTTGCCGGTTCTTATGGGCAGGTGAAAACAGGAGCGCTCCTCCTCCTGGTTTACTCGTTGGGGCTCGCCCTGCCCTTCTTCTTAATGGCACTGGCCTTTAACCGGTTTTACGGATGGTATAGACGGCTTTTTCCCTACACAAAGTTTATCAACTGGCTCTCCGGACTGCTGCTGGTCGGCGTGGGCCTATTGCTCTTTACCGACCGCTTTTCGCTGCTCACACTCTATTTAAATAAAATCCTGGGTGGTCGCTCTTTGGAAGAGATCTTGTTACCGCCTGCTAAATGAAGGCATAGTTGACTAAATTGGTCCAAAAAGCATCCTTGACTACCCGTTTCCGCGGTGCGCAGAAAGTTTTGCGCCACATCTCTTCGAGCAAGCTTAATTCCTTATTGGTACAGAACTCGCCAATCAGCTCCGTACGGAAGTTGAATGTGTACTGGAAATGCCGGTGTTTACGATGACGGGACATTTAAATCACCTCGGGAAAGACTTTCCACACGGAGGTGAAAATCCCTTTCCATAAATTTACAGTAATCCCACGAAGCTTACCGGAATAACAATTATTTCCTTTTCTCCTTGGAGAAAGGAAACGTCTTCTTCATTCCGGGTTTTGCCTGAAAAGCCGGCTATTTAAAGTATTTTAAGGCTTTTGCCCTTCAGGGGCAAAAGCCTTTCTGTTTTTTTCGGGAGAGTACACATTTCAGCGGAAAAATCTTGATTCCGGTTAATGTGCCGGAGGCCGGCGAGTAGGACAGAAGCACTTTGTTGGCGGAAGGGGCTCTTTCCGGACAGGTCGGGAATAGGATATAAGTATACAGGGACGAACCTCGGATTGCCTGTTAAAACGTCAGAGGAGGGTTTGCTTTGTTTGCGGCAAATGAACGTATGCGTTTGGCCAGAGCCTATGTTCCATTCCAAATCTTCAGCAAACGGCTCGACCCGATGGAAGGGTTAATGAAGGGGACGATCTTCCCCGAATTATACTTTCCGTACCGGAGACATAAACGTTGAAGGAGGCAGGGAGGATGAACAGGGAACAGCTGAATATGCTCAAAGAATTGATGGCCGTCCAGTTCACGGTCTTGGAACTGCATCTTTACCTTGATACGCATCCGACGGACCAAAAGGC
Source organism: Bacillota bacterium (assembly GCA_029782135.1). Taxonomy (GTDB): domain Bacteria; phylum Bacillota; class UBA4882; order UBA10575; family UBA10575; genus JAAYGU01. The sequence continues at coordinate 39,572 of JAKOVI010000064.1, read as the reverse complement.
ATTAATGGAATACAATTCGATGGTGCATCAGTTGGAAGTTTTAAAGCAGCAGTACCAGCAACGCTATGGCCCGCTCACTTGGGGAGAACCCAGCGCTTATCCCTGGCAATGGATTAATGAGCCGTGGCCGTGGGAAATCTGTTACGAATAGGAGGTATGGCGGAATGTGGATATATGAGAAGAAGTTGCAATATCCGGCGAAGGTCGGCAGGGCAAATGTGAAAATGGCGAAATATTTGATCACCCAGTACGGCGGGCCGGATGGAGAACTGTCGGCGGCGCTGCGTTACCTGACCCAACGTTATACGATGCCTACTCCCCAAGCTAAAGGGATTTTAACGGATATCGGGACGGAAGAACTGGCCCACCTCGAAATCATCGCTACTTTAGTATATAAATTAATGGACGGCGCCTCCGTGGAGGAGCTTAAACAGGTCGACCTTGGCGGTTATTATGCCGACCATGATAAAGCCGTTTATTACGTGAACGGCAGCGGTGTACCCTGGACAGCTACCTACATTATGGCCAAAGGCGACCCGGTTGCCGATCTCCATGAGGATATGGCGGCGGAGGAAAAGGCGCGGGCGACCTACGACTGGCTCATCGACCTGTCCGACGATCCCGATTTAAACGATACGCTTAAGTTTCTACGGGAACGGGAGATCGTCCACTTCCAACGGTTCGGGGAGACGCTCCAGATCGTCCAGGAATATCTGGATACCAAAAAATACTTTTAAAAACCGGCGCTGCCGGTTTTTTTTATGCCTGTTTCCCGCTTTTCCGCCGGCGGCCGCCCGGCTAGTTTGTTTTTCAATTTAAGGATTTTTTCTGCCCGGTTTGGGGGATATATAAACTCTGAAAGAATAATCCGGTCTTCCTTCCGTCTTTGCCTGGACTGGGGGAGAGGGTGAGCAACAGCCGGGAAAAAAGAGAACGGACTGATAAGCTTATCGCGGCTCTTTTTCGAATATAAATTCAAATGGAGGTGGAAAAGTGGCGAAAAGAAAGCGGGCGGAGAACAAGAAAAAGACGCAGCTCGATAAGTTGAAATGGGAAGTGGCGGATCAATTGGGACTCGACGATGACCTTTCCCAAGGCGGCGATGAATTGACGGTCAGGGAAGCCGGGAAGATTGGCGGCAATATGGTCAAAAAGCTGGTCGAAAAAGGGAAAGAAGTACTCAACGAAGAAGGGAAAGAGTAATCCGCTCTGTTTTGCAAAGGCCCTCCGGGGCCTTTTAACGTTCGAGAGTAGATGTATGGAACCGGTTCCGATTTGCCGAACGGTAACCCTGCCTTAGGTTTAAGTTTTAATGGTGCTTTGCGTTTTTTACGTATATTTTTGATAAAATAATACCTTGCGTTGTCACAATAAGGGCTACATAAAAAAGGGAAAAATAATATAGTTGTAGAATATATTCTCAATCAATATTTTGATTATATTTATTAAGAAAGGAGTTTTTTAATGCGTAAATTTACTAAAATAACATTTGTGTTATTGTAGATCATAGTCTGTTTGCTTATCTTGCCTGGTTGTAAAAAATCGAAACCAAGTGATGATTCCAGTAAGAATCCTGGCTACTCCGATGATTATTTTGGCTTTTCCGACGGGGCTTGTCATACTTATAATGTAACCAAAACAGTAGAAGGGATAACCATTGAAGGTACATTTGTAACTGAGGTTGAAAAGATCCAGGAGCCTGCTGCTCCTGCAGGGTTAGAAATCCTAAAAATAACACAAAGTTATTCTTCGGAAGCTTTAGGTCCATCATTAGTTAACTACTATGGCAAAGTCAAAGATTCCTCCGGCGATAATTATTACTACTATATGTTAACTACAGAGAGCGGATATAAAATTAGTTATGACGAAGACGATTTGATCTTTGTCGCTCCGCTTAAGATTGGTGATAAATATTTGGGGATTGAAATAATTAGGGAGGAAGAGGCAACGGTGCCCTTTGGGAGTTTCACTGCTTTTGTCGCTCGCCAAAAAGATTCAGAAATCGATGCAACTGGCTGGATTGTGCCTTATCTTGGAACGGTTAAATCAGATATAACAATAACAGCTACCTTCGAAGGGGAAACAGGAACTATAGAAATGAGTATGGAACTAACATCCTATACTAGACCAGAATAAACAGTTAATCCAGAATAAAAGTATTGAAAATCCCGATCAGAAACCTAGATTTCGCCAAAAGGATTTGCAACGATAAGTAAATATATTAACCGACTCTCTTCAAGTGAAGACTTAAAAAGCAAAGACTGCACTGAAGATTAAAAACCTTACCAAACTATGTTGATATCAGTTTTGTGATTAAAAACTCTTGAAAAGCACCCTTATCCGGGTGCTTTTTTGCGCCGTTCTTTACAATCCATGAAAGATAATTGCTAAATCTTTCTTTTTACGATATCCTAATAGAAGGGTGATGAACTTGGCAGAGTGCATAGCGCAAAAATACTATTTAACAACTTTTGGTTGTCAGATGAATTTTCACGACTCGGAACACGCGGCCGGCATTTTGGAGAAGATTGGCTACCGCCGGACGGCGACCCCCGAGGAAGCTGATATAATACTCTTAAACACCTGCTGTGTGCGGGAGAATGCCGAAAACCGCTTATACGGACATCTGGGCAATTTAAAACCGTTAAAGGACAAAAACCCGGAACTGATTATCGGCGTCGGCGGCTGCATGGCGCAACTGCCCTCGGTGCAGGAGAAGATCCGGGAAAGTTTCCCCTACATTGATCTTTTGTTTGGCGCCTTCAACCTTCACCAGCTTCCGGAGTTGATTGCCAGGGTGAAGCAGACCCAGAGCCGGATCCTCGAGTTGCCACCGGAGCGGGAGATCCAGGAAGATTTGCCGGTTGTCCGGGAGGAGTCTTGGCGGGCGTGGGTGACGGTGATCTACGGGTGCAATAACTTCTGTTCTTATTGCATCGTCCCGTATGTCCGCGGGCGCGAACAAAGCCGGCGGCCGGAGAAGATCATCGCCGAGATTGAGGGACTGGCCGGCCAGGGGGTGAAAGAAGTCACTCTTTTGGGCCAGAACGTGAACAGTTACGGCCTCGATTTCCCGGCGGGGGAGCGGATCGATTTTGCCGACCTGTTGGGGATGGTCAGTGCGGTGAAGGGGATTCGCCGGATCCGTTTCCAGACTTCGCACCCCAAGGACCTTTCGGACAAGCTGATCCGCCGGATGGCGGAAGGCGGGCCAATCTGCGAACACCTGCACCTCCCGGTCCAGGCGGGCAGCAACCGGATCCTGGCGGCGATGAACCGGAAATATACACGCGAACACTACTTATCGTTGGTGGAGAAGCTGCGGGCAGCGATCCCCGGGATTGCGTTGACCACCGATTTGATCGTCGGTTTCCCGGGTGAGGAAGAGGAGGACTTTCAAGATACCCTCGACTTGGTGGAGCAGGTCGGCTTTGATGCCGCCTTTACCTTTGCCTTTTCCCCGCGGGTGGGGACGAAAGCGGCGACGATGGAGAACCAAGTCCCGGAAGAAGTGAAGATGGACCGCCTCTACCGCTTAATCGAGGTGGTGAACCGCTTGGCCAAGGAGGCCAACCAGCGACTGGAAGGGCGGATCGAAACTATCCTCGTTGAAGGCCCGAGTGAGAAAAATCCCGAGTTTTATGCCGGGCGGACCCGCAGTAACAAACTGGTCCTCTTTGCCCCCAAGCATCCCGGCCCCGAACTGGCCGGCGTCGAAGTCAAAGTTAAGATCACGAAAGGATTGGCTTATACACTCAAGGGGGAAGAAATCGAGTAAGGGGGTTCGGGATTGACTCAGGAAACTCCCATGTTGCAACAGTACAGACAAATCAAGCAGGAGTATGCCGATGCCATTCTCCTCTTTCGCCTGGGCGATTTTTATGAGATGTTTCTCGAAGACGCCGAAGTGGCCGCCGAAGCCCTGGAGATTGTCCTGACCTCCCGGGAAGCGGGAAAAGGACGGCGCATTCCGATGTGCGGGATTCCCTACCATGCGGCCACCGGTTACATTGCCCGCCTGCTTGAGAAGGGCTATAAAGTGGCGATCTGTGAACAAACCGAAGACCCGAAAAAGGCCAAAGGTTTGGTGAAACGGGAAGTCGTGCGGGTCATCACCCCGGGGACCCTCCTTGACGAGCAGTTTTTAGAGGAGAAATGCAACAATTATTTAATGGCGCTCGGTAAAGCTGATGGTTCCTATGGCCTGGCGGTGGCGGATCTGTCGACCGGTGATTTTCTCGTGACGCAGTTTGCGGCGGACCCCGCTTTGCTCCTCGATGAGTTAAGCCACTGGCGCCCGCGGGAGCTCCTGGTCTCCGAGGAGCAAGCTGCGGAGTTCGCCTGGGTGAAGGAGCGTTTTTCGCTCTTGTTGACCCACCGGCCCCCGCAAGATTTTCGCCGCGTGAAGGCAGAGGAGCGGCTGCGCGCCCACTTTAAAGTTTCGTCGTTGGAAGGGTACGGTTGCCACGATCTCCCGGTGGCGATCAGCGCGGCCGGCGCAATCCTGGAATATTTCTATGAGACGCAAAAGAGTCAGCTCCAGCATCTAATCGCTCTACGTACATACCATTTAGGGGAATATATGCATCTGGATCAGTTTACCCGCCGGAACCTGGAGCTGGTCGTGACCCTGCGAGAAAATAAGGTGCAAGGTTCCTTGCTCTGGGCGCTGGATCGGACGGTGACCTCCGCCGGTGGCCGGTTGCTCCGGAACTGGCTCGAGCAGCCTTTACGGAACCGGGAGGCGATTGTCGCCCGGCAGGAAAAAGTGGAGAGTTTCTACCGGCAGCACCAACTCCGCCGGGAGACCAGGGCTTTGCTCCGCCAGACCTGCGACCTTTCGCGGTTACTGGCGAAACTGGCCTGCGGTACCGTCAACCCGCGTGAATTGTTGACTTTAGGGCGGACCCTCGCCTTACTCCCGGCCTTCCGGGAGTTGTTAATGAAAGAAGAGATGGGGCCGGTTGCCGAACTGGCTGCGGAGATTGACCCCCTGACCAGCCTGGCCGGGTTGTTGACTTCCGCGTTAAGCGAGGATGCGCCGGTGATTCTGACCGAGGGCAAGATCTTTCGCGAAGGCTACAACGCCGACCTCGATGCTTTGATCCGGGCTACCCGCGAAGGGAAACAGTGGATTGCCCGGTTGGAGCAGCAGGAGCGGGAACGCACCGGGATTAAATCGTTGAAGGTCGGTTTTAACCAGGTCTTCGGTTATTATATTGAAGTAACAAAAGCCAACCTTGCGCTCGTTCCGGATGATTACATCCGCAAACAAACCCTGGCCAACGCGGAGCGGTTCATCACTCCGGAGTTGAAGCAGTACGAGGAGATGATTCTGGGGGCGGCGGAGCGGCGGGCGGCTTTAGAATACGATCTCTTTCTTGAACTCCGGCAGCAGGTCTTGACGGCGCTCCCGGAGATGAAACAGAACGCCGAACTCCTGGCCCAGCTTGACGTCTTTGCCGCCCTGGCCGAAGTGGCGGTGGAGAATCATTACACCCGGCCGGAGATCCACGACGGCTGGGAGATTATGATCACCGAGGGGCGCCACCCGGTCGTCGAAAAAGTCCTGCCGCCGGGGGAATTTGTCCCCAATGATACCTTTTTGGATCAGGAAACCCACCGCTTGCAGATTATTACCGGGCCGAACATGGCCGGGAAATCAACTTACATGCGGCAAGTGGCGTTGATTGTCCTGATGGCGCAGATCGGTTCGTTTGTCCCGGCCCGCTCCGCCCGGATCGGGCTGGTTGACCGCATTTTCACCCGCGTTGGCGCCGCCGATAACCTGGCCGGCGGCCAGAGCACCTTTATGGTTGAGATGAGTGAACTGGCGTACATCCTCCATCACGCGACCGCCCAGAGTCTCTTGATCTTGGATGAGATTGGCCGCGGGACGAGTACCTACGACGGGCTCAGCATTGCCTGGGCAGTCCTCGAGTATCTGTGGAATCCGGAGAAGATCGGCGCGCGGACGCTTTTTGCCACCCATTACCACGAATTGACCGCTTTGGCTCAACAGTTGGCGGGGGTGGAGAATCTGAATGTGGCGGTGGCGAAAGAAGGGAAGCAGGTTGTTTTTCTCCGGAAGATTCTGCCCGGCGCGACGGACCGGAGTTACGGGATTGAGGTGGCCAGTCTTGCCGGCCTTCCGGAGGAAGTCTTGACCAGGGCGGGCGAGGTCTTAGAGGAACTGGAAGAGAAGGGCTTGGCCGAACACTCCAAGAAAGAGGCCCCCAAGCAGGGTGCGCTTTTCCAGCTCCCGCTCATTCCTCTTGATCAGCATAATATCTACGGGGAGTTAATGGAGCTCCGCCTGGAAGAGATGACGCCGCTTGAGGCTTTGCAACTCCTGTTCCGCTGGCAGAATCGGGTTAAAAAGAAAAAAGCTTAGGCCGGGTGGCTTATTGGAAAGACCTACTATGAATATATCATCCGAGTGGAAAGCAACTAGTGACGAGTAGTGTTTACTTGGAAAAGCCCGTCAGAAGGAGGTAATGTTGGATGCCGAAGATCCAGATCCTGGACGAAGTGACGATTAATCAGATTGCGGCGGGCGAGGTTGTTGAAGAGCCTTCTTCGGTGGTCAAGGAGTTGGTGGAAAATGCGATCGATGCCGGGGCAACCCGGATTGAGATACATCTTGAAAACGGCGGACGGCAAAAGATCCAAGTGATCGATGACGGTTCCGGGATGGAGCGGGAAGATGCCCTCCTGGCCTTCGAACGCCATGCCACCAGTAAGATTAGGGAATTTACCGACCTGGCGAACTGCTCTTCCCTCGGTTTCCGGGGCGAAGCCCTCTCCAGTATTGCCGCGGTCTCGCGTACGACTTTGCAGACGGCAACGGACTCCGGGAGACCGGGAACGAAGATCCTCGTCGAAGGGGGCGTTCGCCGTTCTACGGAAACGGTGGGGGTCCCGCGCGGGACAAATATCTGTGTTGAAGATCTTTTTTTTAACACCCCGGCCCGGTTGAAGTTTTTACGGAGTATCCCTTCGGAAGTGGCGAGGATCAAAGAGCTTGTGGTCAGCATAGCCCTCGGTTACCCGGAGATCTCTTTTCGCCTTACCCACCAGAAGATGGAGTTGGTACATACCTTAGGCACCGGCGAGCCGTTTGCCTGCCTGCAGCAACTTTTCAACCAGACGATCTGTGCCGACCTCTTTTCGGTTGAAGGGAGTTATGGCCCCTTACGGGTTACCGGTTTTTTAGGCCGGCCGAATATCGCGCGGGGGAACCGCGGGCAACAGTATTTCTTCCTCAACCGCCGGTTGTTCCGTTCCCGGTTAATTGCCGCCGCCGCCCAAAAAGCCTATGACACCTTGTTGCCGGTCGCCCGTTTTCCCTTTGTCATTCTCATGTTGGAGTTACCCCCGGCGTTGGTCGATGTCAATGTCCACCCGACAAAGATGGAGGTCCGGTTCAAGGACGAGAAGGAAGTTTTCCGCGGGGTGCTGGAGATTATCCGTCAAGGGCTGCAAACCAATGTCATCAAAAGCTCCTGGGTTCCGTCTTATGCGCCGGCTTCCGTCAAAACACTGCTCCACCGGCCGGCGGGTTCACCGCCCACGCTGATCAGGGAGGAGGCGGCCGGGGAGGACGGTTTAATGCTCGCCGTCACGGAACCGGAAAAGCGCGATGTTCATTTGTCTTTCCGGGCATTTAAAAAGGTTGCCCCGCCGGAAACGGCCGCTTCCGGTGAACAGGCTGTCCCGCCGGCTGCGAGCAGCCCGGCGGGCGGGCCGGATGAAAGAAGCGGCTCGGATGATGAGGGCGAACTGGAGGAAAAAAGCAGGCTGGAGGTCCCGGCTACCGGGATTTTTAGCCTGTTTGATACCTATTTATTATGGGAAGAGGGAAGCTCCCTTGTGCTCGTTGACCAGCATGCCGCCCATGAACGGATCATCTACGACCAGTTGGCGAGCAGTACCCGCCCCCGGATGCAGTATCTCTTGACCCCGCTTACCATGGAACTATCCAGTGTGCAAATACAGACCGCCCGGGAACAGCAGGCGTTCCTCCTGGATTTGGGCTGGGAGTTTGAGGAGTTCGGCGGGGAGGCGCTCCTGTTACGTTCCGGCCCGGAGGGGATGGCGGTCGACGAGATCGAGGGCTTATTCCTTACCTTATTAGATGAATTGGCCGCCGCCGAACGGGAGCGGGAGCCGGATCCGAAAGAGCGCATGTTGAAGATCATGGCCTGCCGGCAAGCGGTGAAAGCCGGGGAACGCCTTTCGCCCCAGGAACGGGCGGCCTTAATCCAAAAACTGCGGGCGGCCAGGATTCCGCAGACCTGTCCGCATGGGCGGCCGACGATGGTCGTCCTGCCCAAGGAAGAGATCGAAAAGATGTTTAAGCGGAGGTAAAAGATGTTACCACTGATCGTGCTGGTCGGCCCGACGGCAGTCGGGAAAACCGGACTGGCGATTAGACTGGCTTTGCACTTTTCCGCCCATATTCTTTCGGCTGATTCAATGCAGGTTTACCGGGGGATGGATATCGGAACCGCCAAGCCGACCCTGGAAGAACGCCGGAGGGTACCCCACCATCTCATTGATCTGGTGGAGCCCGATCAGTTATTTACCGTCGTTGATTATCAGGAACATTACAACCGGGTGAAGGCGCAGCTGGACGCCAAAGGGATCCTGCCGATCCTGACCGGCGGAACGGGCCTTTATATCCGGGCTGTGACCCAGGGCTTCATCTTTCCGTCCCCGCCCCCGAATCCGGAGTTGCGCGCGGAGCTCAAACGGGAAGCGGAGACGGAAGGGCCGGCGGTCCTTTATCAAAGGCTGCGGGAGCTTGATCCGGCGGCGGCGGAGAAGATCCATCCCCAGGATCTGAAGCGTCTGTTACGCGCCCTGGAGGTGATCCTGGCGACCGGGAAACCCTTTTCCGCGCAGCAGAAAGCCGCCCAAACCGTCCTCCCGCCAAACACTGTCTATCTTGGCCTGACGAGGGCACGCGATGAATTGTATGCCCGGATTAACGAGCGGGTGGACCAGATGCTCGCCCAGGGTTTGCTGGAGGAGGTCGCCGCTTTACTGGCGAAGGGCTATGGCCTGGAGCTCCCGGCGATGCAGGGCCTGGGATATAAGGAATTGATCCCGGTGGTGCAGGGGCTGGCGCCGCTGGCTGAAGCGGTGGAATTGCTCAAAAAAAGGACCAGAAACTACGCCAAACGGCAGGAAACCTGGTTCCGGCGTGAACCGGTGGAGCAATGGTTTACCTTGAAAACCGGAGAGGAGGAGGATTGTTACGAAAAGATCTTGCAGTATTTAGAAGGTAGAATCAGTAAGATGTCGAATATTAGTAGATAAACAAATGAACCCTGGTTTCTGTTATATTATGGAGGTGTAATGTTATGAGTAAACCGGTCATTAATTTACAGGATGGATTCTTAAACCAAGTACGGAAAGAGAGTGTCCCGATCACTGTTTACCTGGTCAACGGGTTCCAAATTCGCGGTTTGGTCAGAGGGTTTGATAATTTTACTTTGATCATTGATTGTGAAGGTAAACCCGAATTGGTATATAAACATGCGATTTCCACGATCATTCCGGCGCGGCCCTTGCGCGAGTTTAGCGGGGAAACAAGGGTCGAATAAGCGCGCGGAAGGAAACGGACGGACAGAAGTTACTTGCGGATCTCCATAAATAAAAGATGGTCAAAAGGATAAAGAAAAGATGGCCAAAAAACAGAGAATGAGGAGGACGCAAGAACCAATTCAATCAGAAAAAAGGGTAGCAAAGCCTGCCCTTTTTTAATACCAAGAACGAGGCGGGTTAGGATGCGGATAGTAACGCTTGGACCAAAAGGAACTTTTTCCGAGGAGGCAGCCCTCCTATACAGCCGCCGGGTTATGGGTGAAGGAGCCCGGCCGGAGATTGGTTTCTCGACGATCTTGGGCTGCCTGGAGCAGTTGGAGAATCACCAGGTTGACCGGGTGGTCCTTCCGGCTGAGAATATGGTCGACGGGATCATTGGGATTACTTTTGATCTGCTCATCGAGAAGCATGATTTTGTGAAAGTCTGCGATGAAGTGCACGTCGCGGTCCGGCATGTCTTGGCCAGCCGGAGCGGTGAGCAAGCGCAGATCAGGGAGATCCTGTCGCATCCTTCCGCGCTTAACCAATGCGCGGCGCACTTGAGCGCCGCCTTTGCCGATTTGCCCCAGATCCCGGTGGCCTCGACTGCGGAAGCGGCAGCCCGGGCGGCGCAGGATGAGCGGATCGCTGCGCTTTGTTCGCCGCGGACCGCCCGCCAGTACGGACTGCGGATCATCCAGGACCAGATGGAGGATTACCAGACGAACCAGACCCGCTTTTTCGTCTGCGGCTTGACGGATACGCCGCCGACCGGGAAGGACCGGACTTTGCTGGCGGTCAGATTCGGGGTCAATCATCCGGGCCAACTCTATGCCATCAGCAAAGCGTTTATGGAAAACGAGATTGATTTGACGTTTGTCCAGTCGAGGCCGTACAAGATCCGGCCCCAGGATTATGTGATCCTCTTCGAGATGGAGGGGCACCGTTCGGAACCGCGGCTGAAGGCGGCTTTTGCTCAGATCGAGGCGTATGTCAGAAAAACCGGCGGGTGGAAAAGAATATTAGGGAGTTATCCCCGGAGGGAAAGAGAGGAAGCATTATTTGATGATTAACGACCGGAGCATCCAGGAGTTTGTCAGAGAATCCGAGGAAGCCTTGGGGCCGCGGTTTGCCGAATTTGAAGAAACCGCCCTCTTTAACCAGGCCAAAGTGTTGAATGCCTTTAAGGAAGAGCGGGTTGGCACGCACCATTTTACTACTTCCACCGGTTACGGGTATGCCGACTTGGGCCGGGAGACGCTGGAACGGGTGTTTGCCCGTGCCCTTGGGGCCGAAGCCGCCCTGGTGCGCCAGCAGATTGTCTCGGGGACGCATGCGATTAACCTTTGTTTTTCTGGGGTTTTGCGGCCGGGGGATGAACTGATCTTTGCGACCGGGCTGCCCTATGATACGCTCCGGACGGTCTTGGGGCTGAGCGGTGCCGCGCCAGGGAATTTGCAGGAGTACGGGGTTACTGTGAAGGTAGTTCCGCTTTTATCCGGGGGAATGATTGACCAGGAAGGGCTCCGCGCGGCGCTTACCCCCCGGACGAAAATGGTTGCCTTTCAGCGTTCCTGCGGCTATGCGGCGCGGCCGTCTTTCACCAATAAACAACTGGCGCCGGTCTTTGCCATGCTCCGGCAGTTGCCTGAGCCCCCGGTGCTCTTTGTTGATAATTGCTATGGCGAGTTTGTGGAGCGGGAAGAACCGTTGGCCGTAGGCGCCGACTTGATCGCCGGTTCTTTGATCAAGAACCCGGGTGGCGGTTGGGTGCCGTCCGGCGGTTATATAGCCGGCCGGGCCGACCTGATTGAGCAGGTGGCCAGCCGTTTATATGCGCCCGGGCTGGGCGGCGAGGTTGGACCGTCGTTGATCAATCTCCGCCTGTTTTTCCAGGGGTTGTTTGCCGCGCCGCACCGGGTCTTTGAGATGCTGAAAACCGCCGCCCTCTTTGCCCATGTCTTTACCCGCCTGGGTTATAACGTCCACCCGGCGGCGGAGGCGGAGAGGACCGATGTGATCCAGCGGATCGATCTGGATACGCCCGAGCGGTTGCTGGCCGTCTGTGCTAGTCTGCAACAGAGTTCGCCGGTGGACAGTTATCTCCGGCCGGAACCGGCGCCGATGCCCGGGTACCAAACGAAAATTATCATGGCGGCCGGGACCTTTATCAACGGTTCGACCAGCGAGTTGACGGCCGACGGGCCGTTTAAGCCGCCGTACAGCCTTTTCGTCCAGGGCTGCCTTTCTTACCTCCACGCGAAGCTGAGCCTTATTTACATCCTTGAACGGTTAAAAGGTGATGTCGAAAGCAGGAAATTGGCCGACTAATCAGGAATATTGAAATATTGTTAAACCTGAGGGAGTGATTGCGATGGAGCCGGTAGTGGTCTCTTTAATCATCAGGGTGGTGCTGGTCGCCGGACTAGTCTTCTATCTTTACCGCGATGCCAGGGCGCGCGATTATACCTGGCTCATGTGGGCGTTCATGCCGGTGATTATTCTTTTGACCCCGGGGGTGGGCGCGGCGCTTTTCGCCGCCCTGTTGCTGATGGGTATTTATCTCATGTCCCGGCCGAAAGGTGAGTTGGCGGCCTGTCCGCATTGTAAGAAGAAGATCCATACGATTTTAGCCTTTTGTCCCTTTTGCCGCCAATCGGTGAAGAAAGAATGCCTGCGTTGCCATGATACCGTCGACTGGGAGGCGGAACGTTGTCCGCATTGCGGTTCAACCAATCTGACAAAGAGTTGATCCGGAATCGTCAGCTGCCTTCAAGGCAGCTTTTTCTTTACTGGTGCTTGTGGATCAAAGTACCGGTAAGCGCGGATAAAAATGGAAACGAAAAAGAGAAAAGAATTCACCGTTAAAATCGTAAGATAGTTAAGGGGAGATGAAGATGGAGATCACCTTGCTGCTAAGGTTGGTAGTTGCCACACTGTTCGGGGCCCTCATTGGTCTGGAAAGAGAACAGCATGGACGGCCGGCGGGCTTACGGACGCATATCCTCGTCTCGTTAGGTTCCTGTCTGGTCATGTTAATCTCTCTTTACGGGTTTACGGGGATACAGAGTCGCGACCCGGCCCGGTTGGCCGCCCAAGTGGTCAGCGGCATCGGTTTTTTAGGAGCCGGGACAATTTTACGGGAAGGAACGAGTGTACGCGGGCTCACCACGGCAGCCAGCCTTTGGGTGGTGGCCGGGATTGGCCTCGCGGTTGGCAGCGGCTTTTACCTGGCCGCAGGGGTTACGACGATCATTGCCGTTTTGGTCCTTGTCTTCCTCGATGATTTCGGTAAAAAATTCATCGGGCGGCAAATGGGGCGAATTCAGGCCACCCTTGCCGATCAACCCGGGACGCTGGCGGCTTTCTGTCAAGTTTTAGGCAAACACGGCGTCAGTATCACCAGTATAAATCTGGAAATTGAAGAAGAAAAGGAAAAAGCGCTTATTTCCTTGCAAGTAAAGGGACATAATATCGCTAAAGAGAAGATTATCGCGGAACTGTCTGCATTGCCTGACATCTTTAGTGTAAAATGGGAATAGTTGTTTCCCGCTAACTTAAGCTAAAGAAAGCCAAGAAGAAGGGAGACGAAACAATGGGAAAAATCATACCATTCCCCACGAAAAGATTGGAAGATCCGGTGGAGAAGCGCGTCGAACTGACCGATGACTTAATTAGAGAAAAAATCTTAGCCGGGGAGGCGGAATTGATCGGCGTCTTTAACCAGAACGGGATTCCGTGCTCCTGTTACCACATGGAGTTTGATAATCAATCCTACTATGTCTTTGACCTGACCACCCGGGAGTAAAAAAGAAAGGGAAGGGAGGAGGAAGTAACAATAAAGTAGAGAAATATTAGTATAGATTTAAAAAAAGGGGGAATGCGCCATGGTTCCGGTTGAAAAGGAGGATCTGTTGCGGGCCTTAAAGCGCTTCAAAAGCCTGGCCAAACAAGATCTGTTAACCAGTGAACTTACTTCTGACCCGGTTTTCTGGCAAACGCACGCGGAAGCTCGCCGGAATGAGTATACCAGATTAATCGATTTGGTAGAAAATTTCGGTGTAGAAAAAGCGTGCGTTTATGCATTTCAGGCTTATCAGGAACAACAGCAGGGCGCGGATGGGGAGCAAACCGGTGAGCACAAGGGTTCCGTCCAAGCGCTCGAATTGTTTTTCCAGATCATTGGCCTCTCTCCCGCTGAAGTGCAAAGAATGTGGGAGGAGAAAGAAGATCTTTGTGTCTAGTACGCTGTCCGGTTTAAGGGTTAACTTCCTCGCACCAAGAAAGGGGCAGTCCAGCAATTGAAAAACCACCGCCGGTACCGGCGGTTTTTTTTTTTGAGCTTGTTCCCTTTTTTCGCCGGACCGGAAGCACCTTTTTCGGGACCAGCATATACTGTACTAGTCCTTAATCTGATTCAGGACTGGTGCGGTTATCTCCCATTTTCGAATGGGATTTGGTCGGAGAAAGGAGGTAATGGCTTCATGGAATATGATCCGAACCTGGAAGCGGAGAAAGAAGTAGTCGGTAAGGAAGAAACGGAAAAGCGGGTTACGGTGGATCCTGAGGCAACAGGGGAAATGGTGGTGGAAGAGGCAGAAGAGAAGGAAACAACGCCGGTGAAGTCTAGCGAAGCAAAAAAGCAAGAAACAGATAGCGAGGAAAGTGCCGAAGAAAAGCAACAGACCGCTTTCGAAGAGGCTGCCGGGCCGGCTCCGGAGGGAAAAGACGCCCCGGTGGCAGAAGCGGAAACTGCGGTTGATCCACCTGCTTGGGAGCAGAAAACTGTTTCAAGCAAGCATTCAACAACCGATTTCACCCCGGAAACGGAGACGGAGAAGAAGATTGTGCTCCCGGACAGGGTTCAGGTTAAAGTGGTCGACAATTCTACCGGTGCGACCGGGCAAGATGAATTTAACCCGTCCGTGATGAAGATCCAGGTGAACAACGGACCGGGTGAGTCGGTCGCAACGGAGCCGGATGTGCGCCAACAGTTCACGGGCGCCGAGATAAAGGTGGGCGAGGCCAGAACACGGGTCAGCCCGGTGGTCAGGGCCACACAACTCCCGGTTCCGGCGATTAAAGTCCGGAATATCGTGGGTGAAGTGCGGAACGTCACGGCGGAGATCATCAAAGACAAGGTAATCGTCCAAGGAATCGTGCATAAACAGGTCTTTTTTGTCGCGGTTGACGGTATTGTCCGGCATTTTTCCGAGGATGTACCGTTCAGTACCTTTATTGATCTCCCGGGTGCGGAGCCGGGGATGAATGTCCAGGTCAATACACGGATCGAGAAAATTCTTCACCATCTTTCGGCGGACGGTTCAACCATCATCCAAAAGATTATTCTCGAGGTCTTTGTAAAGGTAACAGAGTTTGTCCAGGTCAGCCTGGAGCTTGGCAGCGGTCCCCTGCTGCTCCTGCCGCGGGTGATTGGCGAAGGGACGAAGCAGGAACTGGTGGAGACAACTGTGACGCTGAACACCCCGGCTTTAAAAGTGGAAGAGATCCGGGGTGAACTGCGGGCGATCGAAACCGATATAATTCCGGATAAGGTCGTCGTGCAGGGAATTATCCATAAACAGATCTTCTTTGTTGACCTTGATGGACGCTCCCGCCACCAAGCCGAAGTAGTTCCTTTCAGTCTCTTTCTGGATATTCCAGGGGTTGTCCCCGGCGTCGATTTGCAGGTCCACCCGCGGATTGAAGGCATCTTCTTCGAACTGCTCTCCCCGACGGAACTACGGCAAAAAGTCGTCATTGAGGTTTTTGTCAAAGCGACCGAGGCGGTGCAGGAGCAGGTAACGATCGGCCAGGGCGAGCTGTACAAGGTCCAACAGGTGATCGGCGAGGGGCAGAAGCAGATCTTGAACGAATCGGAGCTGGTCTTAGATCGCCCGGCGCTCAAGGTGCGCGAGATCGTCGGGACGCTCCGGAATATTACAGCCCAGGTGATTCCGGACAAAGTCATCGTCCAGGGGATCATCCATAAACAGATCTTCTACATCGGGACGGACAATATCGAATACCACCAAGGTGAAGACCTTAACTTCAGTTTATTTATCGATATCCCGGGTGCCGCTCCCGGCTTGAATGTACATGTCAAGCCACTGATCGAAACGGTCCTCTTCAACCTGGAAGATGAGAGGACCCTCCGCCAGAAAGTAATAGTCTTCGTCAATGTGGTCGTCACCGAGAGCATCCAGATCCCGCTCGTGACCGGAGATTTTTCCTTATTTAAACTGGAGCGGGTTGTCGGGGAAGGTGTCCGGCAGATCCTGGTTGAACGGCGGGAGGAGGTCCCGGTTCCTCCGGTCCGCAATGTCGTGGTTGAAGTGGTGTTTCCGCCGGCGGGGATCATCACCGGCCGTCAACAGATCATCGTCGAGAATGTGGTTGAACTCCCTGTCAAGGCGATCAAGATTAAAGAGGTCCAGGGGACAATCACCGATCTGAGAGCCCGGGTCATCTTCGATGATGCGGTCTTGATTGAAGGCTTGATCATTAAACAGGTAACGTTTGTTGACGAAGAGAATATGGTGCGTTCGGTTACGGAGCGGATCCCCTTCTCGATTCTGGTTAATGTCCCGGGGATTACACCGGATTCGCCGTTCACCGTGTCGGTGGAGATCGAGAATATCTCCTTTAAGCTTTCACCCAACGGCCTCCTGCTCCGGCAGGTCATTGTCCTTAATGCCGAAGTAACCGCGGAAACGCCAGCGCCGCCTCCCTTCCAGGTGGTCACGGAGGTCACCGGGCCGGGGATTACGACCGAGCGGGTGCTCGTCCGTGCTCCGATCCAGACCCCGACCGGCGTTGAAGTACGGGAATTCTTCGTCGTGACCGAGGTATCCGGACCGGGGATCGAGCGGGTGATCAAAGAGGTTGTCCTCCTGGATGTCGTCAATGACGGGAATCCCAACCCGGTACCAATCGAAGTCGTCACGGATGTTATTTTTGCCGTCACACCACTGGCCGCGTTACGCCGCTAACCGGAGAGTGTTGGAAAATGGACCGCTAACCGGTCCATTTTCTTTTGGCCATGATAAATAATCTTCTTCCGGAAGGTGAGAGATGAGCACAATCAGTGCGTAGTTCATATATTATATTAGCAAACCGAAGGGCAGGTAATCTGGGGGAAGAGGTGCGAGCCATGGAACTGATTGTGATCGGAGCCTTTGCCATGATCATTGCCCTAATCACTCTCTGCACAGTATGGCTTTTCCGCTTTCACCACCGCTATCTGGTTTTGACTGATGATTCCGACCTGGCCGGCCCAGGCGAAGCGCAGTCCAACGTTCCGGTAAACAGGCATATTTTTAGAAGTGAAGATGACCGGGGGAAAGAGCTTAATCTTACTACTGGCTTTGGGGATGACCAAACGCCGTCCGGAGGAGAAAAGCAGCCTTTACCGGAAGAAGTGGCAAGTTTCGTGCTGACAGCAACAGTGGATAACGCCGGCCTGCCGGATCAGGCGCTTCCGGAGGAGCGCCGCACACCGGTGGCAGGCGGGATGGCGGAAGGGGAAAGCCGGTTCGAAACGCGCCCGACTGTTGTTGCGGTTGATCTGTCTGATGTTGCGGCTAATGTTACGGCAGATTTGGCTGATCTTGCGGCTGAAGAACCGCAACAACCCGCGGGCGAGTTGGTTGGGATGGGAGTAACCGCCACGCCCCCGGAGACAGGTTGGCGCGGAGAACTGGAAGCTTTCGCAGACGGCAAAAAAAAAACCTCCCGGGAGTAGTCGCCACTGTTCACCCCTGCAGAGAACTTAGCCCTCTGGCAGCAGCTCCTGTAGAATTTAGGGAAGGAGGAGATATGTTAATGGATTCATTGGTGCGGGCCGAGGTGGTTATTGGTGAAGGTACGAAACAACTATTGATCGAAACGAATGTCACCCTGGTACGGCGGGCGATTAAAATCCGGAATATCACGGCGGAAGTACGGAATTTAACCACAGAATTAATCCAGGATAAAGTGATTATCCAGGGTCTGCTCCACAAACAGATCTTCTTTGTCGGTGAGGATAATGTCGTCCATCACCAGGCCGAAGATGTCCCCTTCAGCACATTCATTGATATCTTTGGCGCCGAACCGGGGATGAATGTCCAGGTCCATCCGGTCATCGAAACGATTCTCTTCACGTTAATCAACCCGACTTTACTCCACCAAAAAGTGGTCGTAGAATTCTTTGTCAAGATTACAGAGTCGAACCAGCTTAATCTTGTTGAAGGCACCGGGCCGCTGGTCCGGTTGGATCAGGTGATTGGCGAAGGAACGAAACAAGAGTTAATCGAGAATACGGTGACGCTCAATGTACCGGCGCTGAAGATCGACGACGTCACGGCGGAAATCCGCGACCTCAACATTGAAGTGATCGAAGATAAAGTGGTCATCCAGGGCGTGATCCACAAGCAAATTTTCTTCATCGGCTTGGACAATATTGAATATCACCAAGGGGAAGACGTTGAATTCAGTACATTCCTGGATGTACCCGGCGCTACGGCAGGCATGGATGTGGTCGTTGAACCGTTGATCGAGTTTATCCACTTTGAACTGCTGGATGAGAATACCTTACTCCAAAAAGTGGTCGTTGAATTCTTTGTCAAAGTAACCGAGAGCATTCAGATCAACGTTGCCCTAGGACCCGGCGCGTTGCTGAAACTTGATACCGTGGTCGGCGAAGATACCAAGCAGTTACTGGTCGAAAATACCGTCACCCTTTCACAACCGGCCATTAAGATCAGGGAAATTGTCGCGCGCGTTGAACGGTTAATGGCCGAAGTAATCGAGGATAAAGTCATTATCCAAGGAATTGTGCACAAACAGATCTTCTTTATCAATGAGGATAACCTGGAGATTCACCAGAGCGAGGACTTCCCATTCAGCACGTTTGTCGATATTCCAGGTGCCGTTCAGGGCATGGATGTACGCATCAAACCGATCATCGAAACGGTGCTCTTTGAGCTGTTGGACAGCGTTACCCTCCGGCAAAAAGTCGTCCTTGAGCTGTTCGTGAAAGTGACCGAGTCGCAGCAGCTCCAGGTACAAATTGCCGCTCCCTATGGTCCCTACTACTTCTAGATGACTCTCCCCCGGAATACAGGCCTTTAAAAGTCGTAAAGGCCTGTATTTTTTTTACTAGGACCCGACATATACATTTAAGAG
Source organism: Bacillota bacterium (assembly GCA_029782135.1). GTDB lineage: Bacteria > Bacillota > UBA4882 > UBA10575 > UBA10575 > JAAYGU01. Next base: position 20,813 of record JAKOVI010000064.1, on the reverse strand, counting down.
TGAGGAGGTTTAGGGGGAGGGACAGGCTTAATGGTCAAACGGTGGCAAAGGCACTGCAAAATGAAGATCAGTGTCCCTTGGCCATCCGGTGAGCAAGTTCACCGGATCGATTTGGCAATTAAGGATTACTCTGTCCTCTGGGAAGAAAAATCCCTCAAGCTGGCGGTGGAACTGGAAAGGGAGATCCAAGCCCTCGGGACCGGCGGCGAAGTGCTTTTCAAAAAGGACCTGGTGCGTCTGGAGAAAGAGTTTCCGGTCCCGCCGGAGCTGATCCGCCGTCAACCGTTGCAGATTAGCGTTACCCCCGATTACCTCGTCAACGTGGTGCGCGGGGAGAACTCACTGTTAGAACAAGGATTTTATCTGCACTTAAGTGCATGGGAACGAAAAAAAAAGCAGCCGGCGGCTTTCGATCATGAAGAGCAGTTGATGATCAGCGGGCGGGTGGTGGTGGAGGAGGGTGTCCACGTCGAGCTGATCGATCTCCCTTTACCGACGGCGGAGGCCGCCAGGGGGAAGCTCGAAGCCCGGATCAGCGACGAAAAATTTCTCCTTCTGCCCCACGGGATTAACTTTCAAGGGAAACTCCTTCTCGACCGGGGCGACGGCGAGGAACGGAGTTACCCCCTTTCGATTTTGATCCCGCAAAAGGTCACCCCCGGACGGCAGGTTGAAGGGCAAGCCTCCGTTTACATGGTAAAAAGGGGAGCCGGGGGGAAGGTCCTCTTCGGTGTGCAGATTGCCTGGCGGATGACGAAAGAGGAAGAATTGACGGTGGTGATCGCCCCGCCGGGGGACGCCGGACGTTACTCCCTGTGCACGCTTGAAGCGCAAACGCAGAAGGTCTTAAGGAAGGAGTTAACCCTGAAGCTTCCGGAGCCGGTCCGCCTGCTTGAACAGGTGCAGACCGGGGAACTGCGCAGCGCGGTAATGGTTGGGCCCAAGGGGCTCCTCTTTGCCGGCCTTCTCGACCTGGACCTTTTCTATATCAGCCGTGACGGTCAGGAAAAGTGTTACCAAACGAAGTTTCCTTTTGAAGAATGGATTGGCGAGGCTTCCCGGGAGCGGGAATACCGTTTGAAGGTTAATGGGCTGCGCCTGGACCATCCGCCCCTTCCGGCTCCGGCGCCGGGGAAGGACCTCCTCCTCAATTTGGAACTGGATTATTGTTTAACGACGCTCCGGCGGCGTGAGGCCGGTTTACCGCCTCCCGCTTCCCCCGCCCCCACCCGCAAAATTTTGGTGGAAAAGATCATTACCCGGGAACCACTGGAGTATTATGTAGAGATTCCCCTTTCCCGACCTCCTGATTTCCGTACCGGCCACCAGGTGCGGTGGGCAGAGGGCGTGGTCGAGGGCCGGGCCGGGCGGGGGGCGGTTTTCCTCAAAGTGGAGCCCCTGCTGACCTGGGAGTATAAGAATGAGCTGAACCAAGTCAAGATGGTGGAGGTCAAGCCGGTAATCCAGTGGGTGTACCCGAGCCCGCTGGCACAACCAGGAGTACTGGCCCGGGCAGAAGTTGACGGCACCCAGATGAAGTTGAAAATGAACAGCCAGGGCGAATTGCTGCTGCAACTGCTCTTGATCGGCAAACTGACCCTCAGCCAAGAGGAATTAAAAGCAGTCCGTTTGCCGGAGGAAGCGGTGGAGAAAGAAGCTTTCGCGACTGCAAGTTCAGTCTCTTGTAAATGGGAAGAGAAACTGCTGTTCTTTCCGCAAACCATCAGTGCTGTTCATTTTTTTTTACAGGATTTTCGCCTGGTCAAAATGGGAGGAGCCCATTTTTTGGAGGGCAAAGCCGGCGGCCTCCTTACTTACCTGGACCGGGAGGGGCGCCGCCGTTTTCACCGTATCAGCAAGGAGGTCTGGTTAAAAGTTCCCGCGCCGCTTGGGCGTAACCGGATCATCATCCCGGTGCTCGACGCGTGGCAATGCCGCCCGCTGCCGAACTGGCCGTGGGAGCGAGGGGGCGTCTGGTGCGAACTGGCAATCCGGATCTTATCCTTTCCGTTCGAGACTTGAGAAGAAGGAGGTGAAAAAGTGAGGGTTTTAATGCAAAACCGCTCGACCGTTCTGAAAATGCCGGCCGGCGACAGCGTGCAGATGCACAAAACGAAAGATGCGTTGGTCCAACTGGGAGTGAAGGTCGAGATCAAGACCCACCCGGTCACTGACTTTTCCGGTTATGACCTGGTTCACCTCTTCAATATCATTCCGATTGAAGAGACTTACCAGTTTTACCAACGGGCGAAAAAATACGGGATTCCGATTGTCTTGTCGCCGATCTATTGGGATCCGCACGAGTTTTTGATCAATATCGACACGGCCAGGAAAGACCATTTCCTTTCCTGGTGGGCGAAGACGAACCAAATGCGGCAGGAAGTCTTGGACGGCGTCGACCTTTTATTACCGAACGGCCAGGTTGAACACCAATTGTTAGTCGAGCAGTATAATTTGATTACCCCGTACCGGATTATTCCGAACGGGGTGGATCCGGTCTTTTATTACGCCAACCCGGAGAAATTCGTCAAGCGCTTCGGCCTGAAAGATTTTATCCTCTGTGTCGGCCGGATCTGCCGGCGGAAAAACCAGAAGGCCTTAATTCAAGCGGCGCGGAGCCTCAACCAGAAGGTGGTCCTGATCGGCCCGATCAATGATTATCTCTACTACCAGGAGTGCCGGCAGGAAGGAGAAGGGAATGTCCGTTTCCTGGGCTCGCTCAGCCCGACCTGGATCGCTTCTGCATATGCGGCCTGCAGCGTCCATGCCCTGCCCAGTTGGTACGAGACGCCAGGTTTAGTGAACCTCGAGGCGGGTTTGGCCGGCTGCAAATTAGTAACCACCGACCGCGGGACAACGCGGGAATATTTAGGAGAGATGGCGTGGTACTGCACGCCCGAACACTACTCGATCCGCAATGCGCTCCGCCGGGCGCTGGCGGCGCCGCCCTTCCCGGGGTTGCGCGAACATATCCTGTCGAACTACACCTGGGACCAGGTTGCCCGCCGGACCCTGCAGGCGTACCAGGAGGTGTTGGGGTAAAAACTATTCTTTTCCCTCTGGAGTCCCGGCAGGAGGTGGTGCCGCCACCTTCAGGGGCTTCTTGCAAAAAAACCATCCTTTCCCGTTCAGAGTTCCGGGGTGGAAGGGCCAAACTATACTAGGGTGAAAAGATGGCGCTGCGGCGAAAAAGGGTGAAACTCCAGAATCTGCGAAAGTTTAACAACCAGATTGTGCTCTTGAACCGGCTCCTGATGCGTTACAATATCGAAGGCTTCGTTGATTTACTCAGTAAACCTCTGCGTTTGGTCTACTTGAATTTTATCGCCGGGATGGCGAGGGGGTTCGGGATCGCGATTGGCCTCTCGCTGATCAGTGCCCTTTTCCTTTCGATCCTGGCGCGGTTGGCCAGCTTAAACCTGCCGCTGATCAGTAACTTTATCGCCCGGATTGTCCGCCTGGTCAATGATGAACTGACACCCCCCCGTTATTAAAGGAGAAAAGGAGGGGCTGAATGCTAAGCAAAAAAACGATTCGGCAAATGGAGAAAAGGTTACGCCAAGAGATAACCGCTTTGAGCAAAGAATTAAAACGGGATGAGGAGTTCGGCCTGGGCGAGAGTTTAACGGCTTCCGTCGGTGAACTTTCCGCTTATGATAACCACCCGGCCGACCTCGGGGCGGAGACGTTTGAACGGGAAAAGGATCTGAGCCTCAGCAATGCGAAAAAGGTCAGGCTTGCGGCGCTCGAAGAGGCACTGCAGCGGATCGAGGACGGGAAGTACGGGGTCTGCATGCGTTGTGGACGGCCGATCGAAAGCGAGCGGCTGGAAGCGCTTCCCCAGGCGGTCAATTGTATCGCCTGCCAAACCCGGACCGAAGAGGAGAATGCCGCGCGCTTGCAGAAGCGCCCGGTGGAAGAAGAGTTGCTGGCGGTTCCGTTTGCCCGTACCTTTACGCCGGAAGACGGGGAGAACAACGCCTTTGACGGGGAGGATGCCTGGCAGGCGGTGGCCCAGTTCGGCACCGCCGAGTCGCCGCAGGATTTGGGGGGAAATGTCGAAGGGTTTGACGAGATGTACTCCGACGAACCGCGCGGTGTGGTTGAAAACGTTGAAAATGAGCAGGTTATGGATGAAGGATTGGACGATCAACTGCTGGAGACGTAAAAAACATAAAAAAAAGAGGGCAACCGCCCTCTTTTTTTATTTCTCCAGTTTCCTGACGATTCCCAAGACCAACTCTTTCGCGGCATTGAGGTTGGCCGGCTCCACAAATTCCGCGCGGTCAGTCGGCCAGTGCCAATTGGGGAGGAGACCCTCTTCATCAAACGCCATGATCGAGACGGTGGGATAACCACGGAGGAGAAAGACGGTCCCGTCCGTGGTTAACAGGTGATAGGGCGCAAACTTCAGGTTGATCTTTTTCTCCTCCGCCGTCTGCTTCGCGAAATCGAGGAGTTCCGGGGAGGCAGCCTTCCCGCCGAGGAGTCCTTCCTTGGTCACGGCGGTGAGGTGGCCGCAGCCTAAATTATCAAGATTGATCACATAAGTCTCTTTGCCGGGACGATGGCGGTGGAGATAATCCAGGGCGCCGTTCGTGCCGGACTCTTCGGCGCCGGTGGCGACGAAGGTGACGGTGGTGGTGAGCAAGGGGAAACGGGATAGGGCCTTTGCCACTTCAAGGAGGACGGCGACCCCCGAGGCGTTGTCATTGGCGCCCGGGGTATATTTCCCGTAAAGCTCACGGTGGATGAATAAAAGCAAGGTGCCGAAGAGGTAAAGGACGGACGGGAGGGAGAGCAGCCAGAGCAGTGTAGGATTAATGGTGGTAAAGGCCCCTAAGGCAAAAAGGAGAACTTGCAGGCTGATCGCCGCGACCAGGAACAGGTAGGTCCGGCGGAATCCTTTTACCATATTCGGCGCGAAAAACAGGCCCGAACGGGAACTGTCATAGTGGGCAAGGATCAGGACCTTCCGGAGGGTCTTGCTGCGCGCCGGTAGCGTTGCGATAATGTTTTGACTGGTTTTTTTGGGTAACAGCCGGCTGATCAGCGGAAAGGTGTTCGCTTCCAGGCAAAAACAGACCGCGGCGAAGAGAACAAGAATAAATCCCCAGATCGGTTCGGCGGGGAAAATAAAGGCAGCGATAATAAAAAGAAGATAAATTACGCTAAAGGTCCAGGAAAACGAGGTGACGGCCTTAAACGTCTCCCGGGAGGTTTGGTAATCTATCTTCTTCAGTTCAGTCTCGATATACTCGGCGGTTGTCCTTTCTTGCGCCGTACAAGAACCACGGGGACCTATTTTTTCCGCTAACGACTTGACATGTTCATAAGCTCGGGACAAGATATACCCCCCTGTTCTTTGTTTATCTATAAATTCCACAATACGACATAGGGATCAGCCTTCCTGCTTAATCATATGTTAAGAAAAATTAATAAATGAAAAATTGCGGAATGAAGGATTGACCATGGTTACTGCCGAAGAAAGAAGTTTGAAGCACGTGGAGTAGAGGAAGTGAAGGGATGCTGATTTTAGGGGTGGACCCCGGGACGGCGATCACAGGTTATGGTTTGGTCGAACAACAGGGACAACGCTTATATCCCCGTGCCTATGGGGTGATCCGGACGGCTGCCGACCTTCCCCTGGCGGAGCGGTTGGAGAAGATTTATCATGGCCTCACCCACCTGGTGGCCGAATACCGGCCGGATATGATGGTGGTGGAAGAGCTGTTCTTTAATAAAAATACCCGGACGGCTTTGACGGTCGGCCAGGCCCGCGGGGTGATCATGCTGGTCGCCGCCCTCCAGGGAATTCGGACCGCGGAATATACTCCTTTACAGGTGAAAATGGCGGTGGTCGGCTACGGACGGGCGGAAAAACACCAGGTTCAAGAGATGGTCCGCCTGTTGTTGGGGTTGGAGGCGGTCCCGAAACCGGATGATGCCGCCGATGCTCTGGCGATTGCGATCTGTCATGCGCATTCCTGTCGCGGCGCCGCCCGCTGGAAGGGGGCGCAGTTATGATTGCTTTTTTATCCGGGAAAATTGCCGCCCTCACTGATGAGGCTGTGATCCTGGAGGTGAACGGGGTCGGTTATGAAGTTTTAATGCCGCCCTCGGTGCTGACCGCTCTACGGTGCGGGGAGCCGTTAACGCTCTACACCTACCTCGCGCACCGCGAAGATGCGATGGTCCTTTACGGGTTTACGAACCAGCAAGAAAAGGCCCTTTTCCTGAATCTCATCAGTGTCTCCGGGATCGGGCCGAAAACCGCTCTCACGATCCTCTCCGTGTTACCGCTGGAGGAATTCTACCGGGCGATCTTACATGATGACGTTAGGCTTCTGAGCACTGTCCCGGGGATCGGGCAAAAGACGGCGCAACGGCTAATCCTCGAGTTACAGACGAGAATCAGGAAAGAGGTGGCGGAGACGCCGCTGGCGCGCGGTGGACGGCAGACGGGCGCCCGGGTTAATGAGGATGCCGTTGCGGCTTTAGTGGCTTTGGGGTATCCACCGGGTCCGGCCGGGAAGGCGGTGCAGGAAGTGGAGAGCAAACAGCCGCAGATTGCGCTCAAAGATCTGATTAAGGAAGCGTTGAAATTGTTGGCGAGCGAGCGGAAATAAAAGCGTAAGCGGAGAACCGTGCGCAGCGAGAATAGAAGAGAGGTTTAGCGATGGATGATTACCGGCTTGTCACCCCTCATTTGCGGGACGAGGATCAAGAGATTGAGTCAAGCATTCGCCCCCGCACGCTTGATGAATATATCGGCCAGGAGCGGGTCAAGGAGAACCTGCGGATCTTTATTGAGGCGGCGCGGAAACGGCGCGAGCCGCTTGATCATGTCTTGCTTTACGGACCCCCCGGGTTGGGAAAAACTACATTAGCCCATATTATCGCCAATGAACTGGGCGTCCAGATCAGGGTCACCTCCGGCCCGGCGATTGAACGGCCGGGTGATTTGGCGGCCCTCCTCACCAATCTTGAGGATCACGATCTGCTCTTCATCGACGAGGTGCACCGCCTGAACCGGATGGTGGAGGAGATCCTGTACCCGGCAATGGAGGACTTTGTCCTTGACATTATCATTGGGAAGGGGGCGAATGCCCGCTCCGTCCGGATCGATCTCCCCCGCTTTACGCTGGTGGGGGCGACAACACGCGCCGGGGCCTTATCCGCTCCCTTGCGGGATCGCTTTGGGATCATTCACCGCCTGGACTTTTACGAAGGGGCGGATTTAAAGAAGATCATTACCCGTTCCGCCCGGATCTTGCAGATTGAGATTGAACCGGAGGGCGCCGAGGTCCTGGCGCGCCGGGCGCGCGGGACGCCGCGGATTGCCAACCGTTTATTAAAACGGGTGCGTGACTACGCCCAGGTGAAAGCCGACGGGGTGATCACGCGCGCCGTGGCCGACGAAGCTTTAAACATGTTGGAAGTCGATGAAAAAGGCCTGGACCGTGTCGACCGCTTATTGCTGGAGACGATCATCCGGAAATTTGACGGCGGGCCGGTCGGGGTGGAGACGCTGGCCGCCGCCACCCAGGAAGCGGTGGAGACGATTGAAGATGTGTGTGAACCTTTCCTCCTCCAGATCGGATATCTCCAACGGACGCCCCGCGGCCGGGTCGCGACCCGGTTGGCCTGGGAGCATTTAGGGTTAAAGTACGCCCGGCCGGAAGAGACTAGACAGGAAGGACTGCCCCTGGAGTAAAGGTCACCAGGGACATGAAAAGAGGCGTGAGCAATGGAACTGTTCCTTCATACCTGTTGCGGGCCATGCGCGACCTACTCGACGGAACATCTAGCTGAGTTGGGATATTCTCCGACGCTGTATTACTATAACCCGAACATTCATCCCTATAAAGAATGGGAGCGCCGCCGGGAAGCGCTGCAACAGTTTGCCGGAGGGAAGAACCTCCCGTTAATCGTGGAGGAAGAGTACGGGTTATCGGAGTTTTTACAACAGACCGTCTTTCATGAGCAGGAGCGGTGCGGGATCTGTTACCGGATGCGGCTGGGACAAACCGCCCGCAAAGCGAAGGAGTTAGGCTTTCCCTGCTTTGGCACCACCCTGCTGATCTCGCCTTACCAAAACCGGGAACTGCTCTGCCAAATCGGACACGAATTGGCCAAGCAGCACCAACTGACTTTCTGCGATGTAGATTTGCGGCCGGGTTTCCGCCGGAGCCAGCAGCTCGCGCGGGAGCTCGGACTTTACCGGCAAGGATACTGCGGCTGCATCTTCAGTGAACGCGACCGCTACTACAAACCGAAACCTAAACCGGGCGTTTAATGGGGGAAAGGAGGGCTGACGATGCCAACGCCATTTGGTTCCATGGGCCGCCTGTTGATCGGGGCCGGTTTATTTTTAGTCCTCATCGGCCTCCTCTTTCTGCTGGGGGCGAAAATCCCGGGGCTGGGCCGGATTCCCGGGGATATTATCATCAGGCGCGGCAATTTCACCTTTTATTTTCCCTTAGGCACCTGTATCCTGCTGAGTATCATTCTCAGCCTGGTGTTGGCCTTCTTTACACGGAGGTGACTTCGTGGGCGTCTTCCAGAGTGAAGGGATTATCCTGCGCAGCCGGACCTTTGGCGAGGCTGACAAGATCCTGACGATTTTAACGAAAGACCGGGGGAAGATTGAAGCCGTCGCCCGGGGGGCACGCCGGCCGCGCAACCGGCTGGTCGGCGCCAGCCAACAATTTTCTTACCTCCGGGTCTTAGTCTTTGAGGGGAAAAGTATCCCGCAGTTAAGCCAGGCCGAGATCATCCGGTCGTTCAGTATTCTCCGCGACGATCTGGTCAAAATGGCTTATGCAGCCTGGTGGGCCGAAGTGATTGACGTTTTCTTACCGTGGGCGGAGGTGAACGAGGAGGTGTTCCGTTTTCTCCTCGCCGGCCTGCTGGTCCTGGAGAAAGCGGAAGAACCGGCGCTGCTCTCTTGCGCCTTTGAACTGCGGCTTCTAAAATACTTCGGTTTCCAGCCGGCCTTGGAGGTCTGTGCGCGCTGCAGCCGGCCGGTCGGGCAGGCGGTTGCCGGCTTCTCCGTGGAGGAGGGCGGGGTGATCTGTCCCCATTGCCACCAGGAACAAGCGGTGAAATTGCTCCCGCTCTCCGTTGCCTCTCTCCGGTTATTGCGGGATTTAGCCCAAGCGGATCTCAGAACGGTACCGCAGTGGCGGCCGGACGAGAAGAACCGGCTCGAAGTTGGTCGGTTGCTGGTTGCCTTTATCGAGTTGCGGGCGGAGCGACCTTTAAAATCGTTATCCTTTCTCCAGTCCTTACTAGCTTCGACCTAGCGCATTATGGCTTCATTGACAGTTTTTCTCCTTCTTGCTATACTTTTTATACTGTGTGAACCAAGAGGATGATTAGTTTGCAGATCTTGAAGATGACCCCTGCTTTTTCGCGCAGTTACCGGATGACGACTGCTTTCTGTGCCTTTTTACTCTTTTTCAGTACGATGAGCGGCTATGTGCTATGGCAGGAGAATCCCGCCCTGGCCGAGCAGGTCGTCGAGCAAGTGGTGTCGTCCAAATTCTCGCCGCTGGTGGTAAAGATGCAGGCGGCCAACTGGTTGGGGCGGATCCGGATTATTCTCGTCAATAACTTGATGGCCACGGTCTTACTGGTTTTCACCGGGGGAATCTTGCCGGTCCTCCCGGTGGTCCTGGGGATTATCCCCAATGGGACGATGATCGGTTTAATGGCGGGCTACTATGAACACCAGCAGTTGGCAAAGAGCGCATTCTTCTTAGGGATCCTGCCGCACGGGATCTTCGAAATTCCGGCGATTCTGCTCTCGGCGACCGTGGGGATGATTTGGGGGGCGCGGAATTGGCGGAATTTAATGTTTGAACGGAAGCGGCTCACTTTTTTTACGCAGACGAAAGAGAGCCTCTCTTTTCTCCCCTTGATCATCACCCTCTTAGTACTAGCTTCGATCGTCGAAGTGTTGGTGACGCCGGTCTTAATCAAAGCCAATCTTCCATGAACGCAAGGGGGAGGTACGAACGTACAGACCGGATGGGAAGAAAAAGCAGCGGCTTAAAGCTTATAAAGGTTTAACTTTCCAGCAAAGAAATCCGGAAATAGAGGAGGAGCAAAGATGGAAAACGGGAAAAATCCCGCAGCGGCAACAACCATGGAAAAGATTGTTTCACTGGCGAAAAGACGGGGTTTTGTCTTTCAAAGCAGTGAGATCTACGGGGGCTTGAATAGTTGCTGGGATTACGGTCCCTTAGGGGTGGAACTGAAAAACAACGTGAAACGGGCTTGGTGGAAAGCTGTGATCCAGGAGCGGGACGATATGGTCGGGCTGGACGCCAGTATCCTTATGCACCCGCGGGTCTGGGAGGCGAGCGGCCATTTGGAAGGGTTCACCGATCCGCTGGTCGATTGCAAAAACTGTAAACAACGTTTCCGCGCCGACCATCTTACCACCAAAACCTGCCCGGAATGCGGCGGGGAATTGACCGAGCCCCGTAATTTTAACTTAATGTTCAAGACCTATATGGGGCCGGTGGAAGAACAGGCGGCCGTCGTTTACTTACGTCCGGAAACGGCACAGGGGATCTTCGTCAATTTCCCGAATGTCCTGACCACAACCAGAAAGAAACTGCCCTTTGGGGTCGGGCAGATCGGGAAATCGTTCCGGAACGAGATTACGCCCGGGAATTTTACTTTCCGGACCCGGGAGTTCGAACAGATGGAGATCGAGTATTTTGTCAAACCGGGAACGGACGAAGAGATCCACGCGCGCTGGATCACGGAGCGCCTGAACTGGTACAAGCAGTTGGGGATTAACCCCGATCGGCTCCGGGTCCGCCCGCACGAACCCGATGAACTGGCGCATTATGCGAAGGCCTGTTCCGATATTGAGTATTACTTCCCGATGGGCTGGTCGGAGCTGGAGGGGATCGCCAACCGGACGGATTTCGACCTGAAGCAGCATGCCAAGTACAGCGGCGAACGCTTGGAGTATTTTGACCAGGAGACCAATGAGCATTATGTTCCTTACGTGATAGAACCGTCGGCGGGGGCCGACCGGGCAACCCTTGCCTTTTTAATCGACGCTTACCATGAGGAACCGGATAAGGATGAGACCCGGGTAGTGCTGCGCTTCCATCCGGCGCTGGCCCCGATTAAAGTTGCGGTCCTTCCGTTGTCACGGAAAGATGAGTTGACCGGGGTGGCCAAAGAGATCGCCCAGGAACTCCGCCGCCATTGGATGACCGAATATGATGACGCCAAATCGATCGGCCGGCGTTACCGGCGGCAGGATGAGATTGGAACCCCGTATTGTGTCACCGTTGATTTTGACTCCCTGAACGACAAGGCTGTCACCGTCCGGGACCGCGATACGATGGAGCAGGTGCGGATCCCCATCGCCGAGCTTGTCCCGTTCCTCCGGGAGAAACTCGGTTAAGCCGATAAAAAAACAAAGTGGCGGAGTGGTGGGCCACTTTGTTTTTAGGGAAATGCTACTTGTTTACGGTGGGGCGGAGCAGATCCAACACACCTAAGACGACATGCGCCAGACCGAACCCGAGGATTCCCGTCCCGAGGCGGCTCCGGCGCATCGTTGCGCCCACACCGGAGACCACAGCACCGAGGCTGGTGACGATCCAGCCAGTGGTGGTACTCTTCATGATCACACCTCCCATTTCTATTTTCTCCAGGAACAGAGGGGGCATGCCGACCAATTTTTCGCAGGGCTTTCCGGAGCGCCGGCGTGATCATTACTACAAGAAAAAAGCCGCGTAAGCGGCTTTTTTTTGGAGACTATTCCTGTTTTTTAGTAAAAATCGATAAAAGGCAGCAAGTTTGCGACCTTTTCACGCCTGCCGTCTTTAAAAAGGGAAGAGGGGGAGAGAAGATGCCTTTTAAGGAAAATTTTGTTTGGGGAACTGCCACCGCCGCCTATCAGATCGAGGGCGGGGCTAGTCAGGATGGCAGAGGGCCGACGGTCTGGGATGACTTCAGTCACACCACCGGGAAGACCCGGTTCGGCGACCACGGTGATCAGGCCTGTGACAGTTATAACCGGCTTGATGAAGATCTTGAGATCCTGAAGACCCTGGGGGTCAAGGCGTACCGGTTTTCGATCTGTTGGACACGGATTCTTCCGGAGGGAACCGGCAAGGTTAATCCTTTGGGCCTAAAATATTATGACCGGCTGATTGATCGGCTTTTAGCGTCTAAGATCATTCCTTTTGTGACCATCTTTCACTGGGATTATCCCCTGGAGCTTTATTATCAAGGCGGGTGGTTGAATGCAAAGAGTCCGCAGTGGTTTGCGGAGTATGTGCGAGTGCTGGTTGATCATTTTTCAGACCGGGTCCAATACTGGATTACCCAGAATGAGCCGCAATGCTATATCGGCCTCGGTCATGAGCTTGGCCGGCATGCACCCGGCTTACAATTGCCCAGAAAACAGGTGATCCGGGCCTGGCATCATAACTTAATCGCCCACGGGTTAAGCGTCGAGGTGATTCGGGAAAATGCGAAGTTGAAACCGTATATTGGGATTGTCTCCTGTGGAGGATCACCGATTCCGCTGACCGACAGGAGGGAAGACCGGGAAGCCGCGCTCAAAGCAATGTTTAATCAGAAGGACGGGGAGAGATTAAACCTGTCGCATGGCGACTTACTGGACCCGGTCGTATTGGGGAAATATCCCGATCGCCTTGTCCCCTTCCTGCCGGCCGGGTACGAAAAAGAGATGGCGATCATTACTCAACCGCTTGATTATATTGGGTTGAATCTTTATTCCGGCTTTCATGTGAAATATGATGAAAAGGAAGGTTATTTAAGAGAAGCCGAACCGGTGGGGAAAGAAGAGACTTCGATGGAATGGAAGGTTGAGCCGAAGTGCCTTTACTGGACGCCGAAGATGGTGATCGATCGCTATCAGCTGCCGGTCTACATCACCGAAAACGGGATGGCCAATAACGACTGGGTGGCGCTGGATGGCCAAGTCCATGATCCGCAGCGGATTGATTTTATCAAGCGCTATTTAAAGGAATTGTTGAAACTCGCGGATGAAGGATACCAGAATAAATTGGCCGGCTATTTTTACTGGTCACTGTTGGATAACTTTGAATGGGCGTTGGGCTATACCAAACGCTTTGGACTGGTGCATGTCGATTTTACAACCTTGAAACGGACGATGAAAGATTCGGCCTATTATTATCAAAAGCTGATCGCCAGTAACGGGGAGCTGTTGAATGCGGAGCGCTGAGACGCTGGAAGCGGTGGAAGAAGGTCCAGACACGTTACGAAAAGCGCAAACGAATGGGCTTGGATGAGGAAAGGGTGTGGATGCGGGTAAAGACAAGAAAGGGCTACAGGCGAGTTGCCCATAGCCCAATTTTGAAAAGCGCCATCGATTTGGAGCGTCTTTTATGAGATTTTTGCCTGCGGCGCAGTCACCACATGGTACATCCGGTCGTAGTATTCGCGGACCATCCGGCGGGCGGAGAAAGTGGCGGCGCCACTTTCGATGCTGGCCTTCATCATCCTTTCCCACTGCGGCCGGTTCTGATAGTACGTGGGGATGATCTCTGCCTTCAGGGTGCGATAGAGGGCTTGCAGGTCGTGCTCGTCTTGTCCAGGCCCGCTGTAACCGTCCCCAAACTGCCAACCGTTAATCCCGTGTTGACAGCCCTCAACCCACCAGCCGTCCAGGGTGCTGAAGTTAAGGACCCCGTTCATCGCGGCTTTCATCCCGGAGGTGCCACTGGCCTCCATCGGCCGGCATGGGTTGTTCAGCCACACGTCGCACCCGCGGGTCAGCAGTTGGCCCAGAGTCATATCGTAGTTCTCCAGGAAGATCACCTGCCCGGGGAATTCTTTTGCTAACTTGACCAGATTGGCGACGATCTGCTTGCCTTCATGGTCCTGCGGGTGTGCTTTCCCGGAAAAGACCAGTTGAACCTGGTGGTTCTGTAACAACGGAAGCAGTTCGGCCCGGTCACGGAAGATCAGGTCGCCCCGTTTGTACGTGGCCGCCCGGCGGGCAAACCCGATTAATAAAGTATCGGAAATGAGAAGATGGCCGGTCTTGGCCTGGATCTCCGCCAGTAACCGCCGCTTATTCTCCTGATGGGCGGTGAAGAGGGATGCGCCGCTCTGCAGGGCCTCTTCCATCTTCGGATCCTGCCAGGTTCCCTGGTGCACCCCGTTCGTGATCGCGATGATCGGAGAACAGTCCGAAACGTGCTGCCACATCTGTTGCGCGGTCTCCCCATGCAACTGTGAAACGGCATTGGTCAGCGCCGCGAGGCGCAGCCCGGCAACCGTCATGTTGAAGGGATCGCCGCCGATCCTTTTCATCTGTTCGTAGGTGAGGCCGTTATAGGCGCCGACATAGGAGAGCGCCCCGTGGTGGTGTGACTCGTTCCCGGCCGGGACCGGCGTATGGGTAGTGAAGACAATCTCCTGGCGCGTGGCCTGTAAGGCCTGCTCGAATGAGAGGCCGGCCTTCATCTTTTCCCTGATCAATTCAATCCCGGCCAAGACGGCATGGCCTTCGTTAAAGTGATAAAGGTCGATCGCGAGGCCTAAAGCCCGCAAGGCCCGGATTCCGCCAATCCCGAGAATGATCTCCTGGGCGATCCGGTCGTCATGATTACCCCGGTACAACAAGTGGGTCAGCCAGGGTTCCTGATTCTCCGGCAGGTCGGCATCCAACAGGTAAAGGGGGGCATTTTTAAAACAATCGGCCAGCCAGACCTTTAAGGTGACGGGATTGCTTTTGACCGTGACCGTTACCTTGACGCCGGTATCCTTTAAAAAGTCGAAATTGTACTCCGGCGAAAGGTCATAGGGATAGCCGGATTCATCGACGTACTGGGAGGTATAACCTTTCCGCCATAAAATGCCAACCCCGACAACCGGGTAGCCATCGTCATAAGCCGCTTTTAAATAATCGCCGGCCAGGATCCCCAAACCACCTGAGTAAATCGGAAAACTGGGATCGAGACCGAATTCCATACAGAAATAAGCAACCGACGGAACCTTCTTTCCTTGCTTGTTCATCAGTATTACCTCCTAAAAATCTTTAATAAAAGGTATAATAAAAATGATCCTTGTAATAAAAGTGAACGATTAAGCGAAAAAAATAAGAACTGTAACCGATTCTTAATATAACATAAAACCCCTGCTAAACTAAAGAATTAATTATTTCCAAATTAACATAAAGGATATTTCCCGTCACATTCAAGCGTAAGAGGGGAAAAGAAAAACGGGAAGGGGAGAAGGCAATGATCTGGCAATTCTGGCTGACGATTCTGGGCTTGGCGGTCTTATCCACGGATCTCTATTTGGCGGCGGCCGTATATGTCGATGCCAAAAAACAGCGCCGGCATGTTTTGAACCTTTCGCCGGCGGTCTGGGCGTTGGTGGCGTTTCTCTTTCCACTCCTGGGATTCTTCGTTTACTGGCTGATGCACCATTCAACCCTGGTCCAGCGGGAAAAGCAGCCGATCGATTACTGAAAAGGATAATTTGGGGCATACTTTAGATACTCAAGCGCTTGATTCAGCCGGAGGTTGGGTTTTCCGCCAAATCTTTCCCGGACCTAAGGAGTTGACTTGATGTATCAAGTAAAAGTACACGCCCCGCACAACCTCGGTTTAACCGACCCTTTTCTCCATCTTTGGTATCCCGGGCATAATGGGGCGGTCCAGGATTTTGCCGTTTCCGGGTGGGATGATTACGGCCCGTATTTTGAACTAACCCTGCGCCGCAACTATTTCTGCTTTAAGTATGGAGACCGGGGAAAAGAGAAACGGTGGGAACCACTGGAACGCTGCTACGGACAGCACCTGGGGCGCGAAGTCTGGACGGTGGCGGAGCACAATGAGGTCTATCCGGTCCAACCGGCGCCGGTCGCTGGGACGGCCGCCGATTTTGCCCGCGCCATCCTGCCGCTAAGGCGGAAAAACCACTACCTGCCGGAGACGGATGTGACCGGGGCGGGGACGATCTCCTTGCTGGGCGCCAACTACCTGGCGGACGGGACGACCGTTTTCGGTTTCTTTCACCCGCGGGCGGCCCAGGTTTATGTGGTGGGGAACTTTAATGACTGGCAATCCCCTTACCACCGCAATCCCGATCCGGAGAAATTTATTCCCATGAAGTTATACCTAGGTTACGGGGGCAAGCCGAACATCTGGCTGGCCCGCACCGAACTCCCCGATCCGGCGGACGACCGGAAAAACGCCTATCAGTTTTTGGTGGTCGGCGGGGTGCCGCTCAATGACAAACAACAACCGGTCAAACTGGCCAAAGACCCCTACGCCCGCCGTTACGCCCCGGACTACAACTACAACAACTGCCAGTTGATCGATCCCTCGACTTATGAGTGGCATGACCAGGCCTGGCGGACGCCGCCGATTGACCAGTTGATCCTGTATGAGCTGAATATTTATGGCTTTACCGACCAGGACCCCACGATCCCCCCGGAGCTGGCCGGCAATTTCCGGGGGACGATCCACCGGCTGCGGGAGGGCTATTTTAATGATTTAGGCGTGACGGCCCTTGCTTTGATGCCGACTTCCGAAGCCCCCTCCGCGTTAGGCCCGGACCGCTTGGGTTATGACCCTTGCGGTTTTATGACGATCGAACGGGACTTTGGCACGTGCGATGATTTTCGTGCCCTGGTGGACGAAGCCCACCAACGGGGGTTGGCCGTCATTGTCGACCAGGTCTTTAACCATACTTCCAATTATTTCAATCCCTTGTGGGAATTAATCAAGGACGGGACGCCCGGCGGTTTTTATTTTTCCGGGTCGACGCCCTGGGGGAACCGGGTGGCGACCGAAAAACCGGAGATCCAGAACATGCTGATCGATGCCTGTAAGATGTTCATCAAGGAATACCATGTCGATGGTTTCCGCTTTGACGCCACCCATAGCAGTTGGATGGATCATGGCTTTCTCCACCGGCTGGCGGCCGAGATTAAGGATTCCGGCTTTAAACCGGACTGCATTATCATTGCGGAAAACCTGCCGAACGAGCCGGATCTGAACTTAAATGGATACAACGGGTACGCGCAATGGTGTGACGCCTTCCACGATAAGATCAAGGCATTGTTGCGCGAGGGGGTCTTTGAGGACTGGACGGACAATTCCCCGGCCAACCTCGGGAGCATCTTTTATTTCTGCAAGGATTTCTATGCCGCGCATACCAATAATGTCATCAACTACTGCGAGAGCCACGATGAGCACAGTGTCCCCTACGAGGTCGCGACGCGCGGGGACGGCTTGATCTGGGAAGCAGCCAAAGAACGAAAATCACGGCTCGGCTTGTTTGCGACGATGGTGGCCATGGGGCAGCCGATGATCTATATGGGGCAGGAGTTCGGGGTGGAACGCCCCCGCAACCGTGTTGACCTGAACTGGCCGGAGTTTTTAGAGCAGAACGCCTATTTTCAATGGGCCTGCGGCTTGATCAATTTACGCCGGCGTTATCCGGGTTTGCGCATCGCGGGGTATAATCCGGAGGAGGAAGGGAAGTTCCAGTGGATCCTGGCCCCCTGGCTGGAAGCAAAATACGGCGGGGGAAAGAATGTGATCGGCTGGACGACCAAACCGAATGAGTACCCCTGGGAACGGATGGTGGTCCTCTTGAATTTTGAGCCGTTTCCCGTGACGGTGGACCTGAACTTTCCCCTCCCTGGCTATTGGGTGAAGCTGGCCGATCTTGACCGCGTCCTGGATCTGCCCCCGCGGGGGAATAATTCGATTCAAGAGCCCGGCACGATCCGGACGGAAGGTTATTTCCCCGGTTTTGAGCTTCCATCTTCCAGCGGATTCATCTACAAATGGGAAGGGGGGTTAGCCTGATCGGCAGCACGGCGCAGACCGGCATTCCATCCTGGGAAACAAAAGCCGTTTTTACTATATGTAGACTGTATATCCCCTCTTGTCTTTCTCATATAATACTCTTACAAGGGGGGTAGGCGATGTCGACGATCCAGATCGGTTCCGGATCCCTTTTTGATTTAAGGGCCAACCTGAAGGAAGAGATTTCCCGCTGGGAAAAGGATGGCGTGCAATTAAATATTGAAGAAAAAAAACTGGGTAAATTTAACTTTTGGAACTTTACCTTGACCCGGCCGGGAAAAGCTGGGAATCGCAAGAGTGATGAAGAGCTTTTCCGGCATAATATCGCTTTGGTAGTCTCCAACCTGCTCCTGGGCGAGATTTCGAATAACCTGTTACAAAAGATTATCCGGATCGACCATCCTTACCTTTCCAAACAAGAGGCGGAAGCCCTCTGTCAACAGGTGCTCTCCGCCCTCAGCGAAGCGGAAAAAACGAAACGCCTTGACCAGATCCAACAGAAGGTCCGGAGCTTCCTGGAGGAGAGCAATGCCATCTTCCTGGAAGGCTTTTTCCGTTTTCGTTTAAAGGATTACTTTTGCGAGTTGAAGGAAGACCTGGAAGAGGCGATCGATGAATTTCTCGCCGACAAGGAATACCAGGAATTTATCAAGTTGCTCCAGTATTTTGTGGAGATCCAGGAGCCAAAGATCGTCGAGGTGCACGTCCTTTTTTATTCGAAGGAAAAATTCCGCCTCCTGGACGAGGAAGAGAAACCGCTGGAACAGGATTACCTCCTGAAAGTCCTGGGCGACCTGAAGGACGAAGGGTTAAAATACGAAGATCTCCTCTTGAGCGTCCTGATCACGCTCTCCCCGCAACGGATTATCCTCCATCACTCCGACAAGACCAATATCGTGAAGACGATCGTCAATGTCTTCAAAGAGCGGGTCACATTCTGCCGCGATTGTGAATTATGCCGGAATACGGAAGAGCGGAACTAACCCCAAAGGGGTTATTTTTTTGCCGCCGGGGCAGGTGTTGACTTTCCCCGTCGTCAATGGTATACTAACCTCAATTATAGTAAGAATTGACAGCGATGATGGGAAGAGTACCCGGGTTCAACCTTTCGCCAGAGAAAGGCGGTGTTAAGCTGGAAGCCGCCTGGAAGGTCCCTTGGGGAAGACCACCCCGGAGCGGCTGTGAAGACAAGCAGCACGGTGGCGCCGTTATAGCCGGTCGAGGGTACTGGTGCATTGACCGGGCACCGGTAAAGAAAGGTGGAACCGCGGAACTCTCCGTCCTTTATTGGGCGGAGTTTTTTTATTCTGCATTATATGAAGAACAATAAATGCGGGGTGAAGCAGCATGCCGAAAGAGGTTAAAATCGGGATTCTCGGTTTGGGAGTGGTCGGGACCGGAGTGGCGAAGATTCTCCTGGAACAGAACAATCTCCTGACCGAACGGACCGGGATCGAATTCCGGTTAAAAACCGTTGTTGATCTTGATTGGGAGCGCGACCGGGGGATCAGTCTCGAAGGAATCAAGACGGCCACCAATATTGAGGAATTGGTCGACGATCCGGAGATTGAAATTATGGTGGAGACGATGGGCGGGATTGAGCCGGCGTTTTCCTATGTGATGCGTGCTTTGGCGGCCCGGAAGCACGTTGTCACGGCCAATAAGGCCTTGATCGCGCTGAAGGGGCGGGAACTTTTGGAGAAGGCCCGGGAGTGCGGCGTACAGTTCTTATTCGAAGCCAGTGTCGGGGGTGGAATCCCGATCATCAAAAGCTTGCGGGAAGGGTTGATCGCCAATAAAATTCTACGCATCTACGGGATTATCAACGGCACCTCCAATTATATCCTCACGAAAATGCACCAGGAGGGGCTGGATTTCGCCGAGGCTTTACGGGAAGCGCAGGCGAAAGGCTTTGCCGAAGCCGATCCGACGCTGGACGTCGGCGGGGGCGATGCCGCGCACAAACTGACGATCCTGGCTTCACTGGCCGCCGGCGGGTTTGTTGATTTCAACTCGATTCCGGTCGAAGGCATTACCGAACTGACCACCTTGGATATCAACTTCGCAAAGAATTTCGGATATGTGATTAAACTCCTGGCGATCTGCCGGTTTAACGGGACGAAGCTCGATCTCCGGGTTCATCCGACCCTGGTGCCGAAGGACCACCTCTTGGCGGCGGTTAACCATGAGCTCAATGCGATCTTTTTGACCGGTGATTTTGTCGGTGATACCATGTTTTACGGGCCGGGGGCCGGGCAATTACCAACCGGCAGCGCGGTCGTGGGCGATCTGGTCGACCTGGCCAAGAGCCTCGTCCAACCGGAGGGCGGTTACACGCCGCCAATGATTAACCCGGAGAAGCACGTTCCGCTTTTTACCCTGGACGAGATCGCCAACCGTTATTATCTGCGCTTCTTTACCCTGGATCAACCGGGGATTTTAGCGAAGATTGCCGGCGTCTTTGGCAAACACGGGGTTTCGATCTCATCGGTGGTCCAACTGGAAACTCACGGGGAAAAGAATTATGTCCCGATTGTCCTGCTAACCCATGAAGCGCCGGAGAAAGCAATGTCCAAAGTCTTGGAGGAGATTAAGCAGTTTGATTTTGTCCGGCCGGATCTGTTGCGGTTACGGTTGTTTAAATAAAAGACTGGCCCCAGGCTCAGGCTCAGCTTTTTCCGCAGGTGGCATGGTTCCGGCGGTTCTCTCGCAGACAGGCGGGCTGGGGGACGGGGGTAACATAAGCGTCCGGGTTAGTGTAAAATTACTGTAGGTCTTAGCAGGAAATAACTTATGGAAAAAAGAAGAGGAACCTCACATTCAGCGATGAATGAATCCCCCCTGAAGAAGGAGGCTGAGGTTCCTCATGGATCTAATTCGTTTAGTAGAAGAGAAAATCCTTTCGGTAGTGAACGAAATGTCGAAAATTTTCGAAGGCGAGATTGACTATCT